>JBGQLA010000064.1:0-16240 GCA_041499865.1 Deltaproteobacteria bacterium | reverse complement strand
CGGCGCGGGGCTCGCGGCGATGATGGCCGTGGCGGCGGCGTTCTTCGCCCTGGCGAGGCTCGGGGCGCTGCCGTGAAGCGGGGGGAAAAGAACCTCGTCCTCCTGCTCTCGGACATGAAGGGGTTCACCGCCCGGACCAGCCAGCAGACGCGCGAGGAGAACGCCCGCATGCTGGCCCTGCACGATGCCTTGCTGCTGCCGGTCTTGCGCGGGTACCGGGGGCGCAAGCTGAAGGGCCTGGGCGACGCGCTGCTCGCGGCGTTCCTCTCACCGACCGACGCCGTGCTCTGCGCGATGGCCATGCAGGACCGGCTCGCGGCGTGGAACGAGCGCGCCGCGCCCGGCGAGCGGATCGAGGTGCGGATCGCGCTCAGCCAGGGCGAGGTCCGGCGCTCGCGCGGGGACGTCCACGGCGAGGCGATGCAGCTTGCCCACCTGGCGGAGGCGCGCGCCGAGGCCGGCGAGGTGCTGCTCACCGATGCCGTCTATCTCTCGATGAGCAAGAGCGAGGCGCCGACGGAGATCGTCGGCGAGATGCCCCTGCGCGGCGGCGGGCGGATGCGGCTGCGCCGGGTGACGCGCGGCGACGATCCCGCCGTGCCCTTTGGCGGGCGGGCCCTCTCGCGCCTCCGCCGCCTGCCCGACCCGGTGCGCGCGGTGCGGCTGCGCGCGGCCGCCGAATCGGTCCTCGAGTTCGCGCGCAAGCGCGCCGCCTGGGCAGCGGCCGGGCTGCTGCTGGTGGCCGCCGCCGCCGGCGAGCGGGTGACGCGCAGCTACGCGGACGTCGACGCCCTCGCCCGCGCCGAGGCATTGCTGGAAGCGCGGGAGCCGCTCGCGGCGCTCACCGAGCTCGACCGTCTGGCGGACACGCCGCGCGCCCACGAGCCGGAGGTCCAGGTGGTGCGCGGAAAGGCGGAGCACGCCCTCGGCCAACTGGGGCCCGCCTTCGCCGACTTCGCGGCCGCTGCGAAGCAGGACCTGCAAGTGATCGACGCCGGCGCCATGGCCGCGCTGGCAGATCTCATCGAATCGGAAACGTTTCCTCCGGTCTGGCGCCCCGCCCTGGAGCGGCTTCTCGGCGAGGAGATCGGCCGCCCGGCGGCCCCGGCCGTGCGCCGCCTGCTCTCCTCCGCGCGGGCGCGGACCCGCGACGACGCCCTGCGCGTCCTCGAGATGATGGGCGACGCGACCGACGCCGACCGCCTGGCCGTGGCCCGCTCCCACCTCCTCGACCCGCGCGTCTCCTGCGCCGCCCGCCGCTCCGCGGTCCGCCGCCTCGGCCTGGTGGAAAGCACCGAGGCCGACTCCTTGCTCTCCCGGGTCGCCTCGGAGGGCCAGGCCTGCGGCTCCGCGGAAGCCCGCGATTCGCTGCGCCGCCGCCAGACGGCAAGAGTGGCCGAAGCGCGCTAGTCGCGGCCGCCGAAGGCGGCTTGGCGACTACGCTTGAACACGATCAGTTGTCAGAACACTCATGAGATGCGTTTCAGGTGGCGGCCGCTTTGCGCATCCCCTTGGCGATGAAGCCGTCCATGCCCAGCGTGGTCCCCCCCCGCCCGAAGAACAGCACCGGATAGATGAGCGCGTACGCGAGCCCGCTCTGCCCTCGCAGGTACGCCATCGAGAACATCTGGCTGCTCGCGAACTGGAAGTTGAGCACCATGAGAAACGCGAGCAGCGCCGCGAGCGGCGTGAGCAGCCCGCCGATGAGCAGGATCCCGAGCCCGAGCTCCCCGATCGGCACCACCCGCGAGAACACCGCCGGGTGCTGCGAGAGGAAGCCCAGGTACTTCGCCACCGCCGCATTCGCCGGGTGCGCGGCCCATTCCGCGAACCGCTGCTCGAGCGGCGGCTGCGCGAACCAGGAGAGCTTCTGCATGCCGGAAGCGAACAGGGAGATCCCCGCCGCGATCCTGAGGAAAGCGAGGAAGAACGAGAAGCCGGGCGTGAGCATGGCGCCTCTATAGCCGTGGCCAAGGGGCTTTTCCACCGCTCCTTTGTCTGCTGCCCGCTCCCGCACGGAGTGCGGGGTTGCGGTTGCGCTTGAAGGCGAATCCTCGCGCGGTTCGCGGTATAGGTGCGCTCTAGACACCGCGCGCGGACGAGGAGAGGGAATGCTGAAGGGAGCGATCGCCGGGTTCGGCTTCATCGCCGGCAAGGGACATCACCCGGCCTACCTGGCGCGCGAGGACGTGGAGATCGTCGCCATCGCGGACGTCTGCCCGGCGCGCCTCCAGGCGGCGCGCGCGGCCGCCCCGAAGGCGCGCCTGTACGCCGACTGGCGCGAGCTGCTCGCCAGGGAGACCGCGCTCGACTTCATCGACGTCGCCACCCCGCCGAACGCGCACGCGGAGATCGCGCTCGCGGCGCTGGAGCGCGGCGTGCACGTGCTCTGCGAGAAGCCCCTCACCCGCACGCTCGTAGAAGCCCGCGCCCTGGTCGACGCGGCCCGGGCGCACCGGCGGGTGGTGTTCCCGGCGCACAACTACAAGCACGCGCCGGTGGTGAAGTTCGCCCAGCAGATCATCCAGTCCGGGCGCATCGGCGCGGTGCGCGCGGTGACGCTGAACACCTTCCGCACCACGCACGCCAAGGGCGTCGCGGAGTGGAACGCCGACTGGCGCCGGGACAAGAAGCTCTCCGGCGGCGGCATCGCCATGGACCACGGGTCGCACAGCTTCTACCTGACCTTCGCCTGGCTGGGCTCGTTGCCGACGCACGTCACCGCCAAGACGCTGACCCTCGACCGGCAGTGGGACACCGAGGACAACCTGAACGCCGTCCTCACCTTCCCGAACGGGTTCGCGCACGCCTTCCTCACCTGGACGGCGGGCGTGCGCAAGGTGGTGTACTCGCTGCAGGGCACCGACGGCGCGCTGGTGATCGACGACGACGACTGGGAGCTGACCACCGGGAAGTCCAGCGGCAAGCCCGCGGTGGAGAAAGGGGTGATCGAGAGCGACTGGATGGACGCCTCGCACACCCGCTGGTTCAACTCGCTCTTCGATCAGTTCCGGACCGCGATGCGCTCCGGGGACTTCGTCAACCGCGAGCTGCGCGAGGCGGTGGCCTGCATCCAGATCATCGAAACCGCTTACCGGTCGAGCGCGGAGGGGAGCCGCGAGCTGCCGCTGGCGCTCGACGTGACGGCGCTATGAGCGAAAGAAGAGGGCTGGTGGTGATCACCGGAGCGAGCTCCGGATTCGGCGCGGCGACGGCGCTGCAGTTCGCCCGCCTCGGGTACCCGCTCTGGCTGGGCGCGCGGAGGCAGGACCGCCTGCGGGAAGTGGCGCAGCAGTGCCTGAAGGCGGGAGCGCCGCGGGCGGAGGCGCGTCCGCTGGACGTCCGGTCGAAGGAGAGCATCGACGCGTTCTGCGCCGCCGCGGGGACGCCGGCCATCCTCCTGAACAACGCCGGAGGCGCGCTCGGGCGCGACCCGGTGGAGACGGTGAAGGAAGAGGATCTGCTGGGGATGGTGGAGGCCAACTTCGTCGGCCTGGTCCGGGTGACGCGCGCCTTCCTCCCAGGGATGATCGCCGCCCGCGCGGGACACGTCATCAACCTCGGGTCCTACGCGGCGCGCGGTGTGTACGAGGGCGGAGGGGTCTACGCCGCCACCAAGCACGGCGTCCGGGTGATCTCGGAGACGCTGCGGCTCGAGCTGAGCGGGACGAACATCCGCGTCACCGAGATCGATCCGGGGCTGGCGGAGACGGAGTTCTCCATCGTCCGCCTCGGCGACACGGAGAAGGCGAAGGCCGTCTACCGCGGTTTCCAGCCGCTCGGCGCCGACGACGTCGCCGATGCCATCGTCTGGGTGGCGACCCGGCCTGCCCACGTCAACATCAGCGAGCTGGTGCTCACGCCGACGGCGCAGGCCTCGCTGACGAAGGTGTACCGCGAATGAAGCGGCGGACATGAGACGGGCGCTGATCGTCGGCGCGCGCGGGCTGGGGCGCGAGCTGGCGGCCCACTTCGCCAACGCGGGGTGGGAGGTGGTCTGCGCGGCGCGGACGCGGGCTGACGTCGACGCCGTGGCGCGCGAGAGCGGCGCCCGGGCGGCGACGGTGGACCTGGCCGATCCTGCCACGGTGCGCGCGCTGGTCGCCGGCTCCGGCCCTTTCGATCTGGCGGTCTGCGCGCACACCAGCGGGGCGCCGTTCCGGGTCGGTCCCGTGCTCGAGGCGGATCCGGCGGACTACCGGCAGCGCCTGCTCGGCACCGTCCTCTGCTCGCTGCACTTCCTCCAGGCCGTCGCCCCCGCGTCGAAGACGGTGGTCCAGATCGGCACTTCGCTGGCTCCGCGGGTGCGCCCTGGGTTCGGCGCGCTCGCCTCGCCCCAGCACGCCCTCCGGGCGCTCTGGCAGTCCGCCGCGGACGAGCTCAAGCCGCGCGGCGTGCATGCCGTCTACCTGGCGATCGAGGGACAGCTCGCGACCGCCGCGAGCGCCGCCTGGATCGAGCGGCACGGCGAGGCGCGCGCCGTTCCGCCGCAGGCGGTGGCCCGGGCGCTGGAATATCTTCACGGGCAGGAGCCGCAGGCCTGGACGCACGAGCTTTCCCTGCGCCCGGCCGCTCTGGAGTGAGCGATGATCTTCGAGGAGCTGAACGGCGTCGACTCGGAGTGCCGGAGCTACCTGGTCGGCGACTCCGGCGAGGCGCTGATCGTCGATCCGCTGCTGGAGAACGTGGACGCGTACCTGGCGCGGCTTTCGAAGCTCGGCCTCCGCCTCGTCTACGCGGCGGACACGCACACCCACGCCGATCACTTCTCGGGAGCAAAGGAGCTGGCGCGGCGGACCGGGGCGAGGACCGCGGGAGCGCCGCACGCGGTGGTGCAGGTGCCGCTCCGCGAAGGAAGCGCGCTGGCCGTGGGCCAGCTTCCCGTGCGCGCCTGGGCCTCTCCCGGGCACACCGCCGATTCCCTGGTGCTCCTCCTGCCGGACCGGGTGATCGCCGGCGACACCCTGCTGATCGGCGCCACCGGCCGCACCGACCTGCCCACCGGCGACCCCGAGCAGGAGTGGACGTCGGTCCAGCGCCTGCTCACCCTTCCCGACGCGTGCGGGGTCTGGCCCGGGCACGACTACGACCGCCGCGCCTCCTCGACGATCGGCGAGGAGAAGCGCACCAACAGCCGCCTGTTGCTCGGGCGCGAGAAGTTCCTCGCCGCCATGCGCGAGCCCCGGCCTTCGAAGCCCGCCCGACTGGCGGAGGCCTTGGCCTTCAACACCGCGCCTTGACGATCAAGGCTTGGCGGGGCCGGCGCCTTTCGGGCCACCGCCGCCGCCCGGACCGCGGGCACCGCCGCCGCCGGGCCGCCCGCCGCGCGCGCCACCGGGACCGCCGCGTCCGCCGCCCGGGCCGCCGCGTCCACCGCCGCGTCCGCCTCCGGGACCGCCGCGGCCGCCACCCGGACCGCGCTCGGTGCGCCGGTCCTGCATCACCGACTCCATCGAGAAGCTTCCTTCCAGCGAGCCCTCCGCGCCCTTCTTCCCCCCGCCGGAAGGACGGCGCGGCCCGCGCTTGCCGGCGCGGTCGTCGCGCTCGAAGCTCTGCTTCATCGACTGGGGCATCAGATCGACGATGTACTGGTGCTCGCCGATCTTCTTCGCGCCCTGCACTTCTTCCTCGGGGCCGAAGACGCGCACCAGGCGGACGCGCTCCGCCTGGCGGCCGGCGGCCTTCACCGCCTCGCGCAGCCGATCGAGGCGCTCGCCGGTGGTTCCGGTGGCTTCGCCGACGGCCTTGTCCAGCGCCTCCTTCACCGCGCTGGTCTCCGCCTCCAGCTCCGCCTTGGGCGGCCCCGCCTGGTCGGCATTCACCTCGGAAGGCTTGGCGCCGCCGGGCGTGTTCTTCAAGTCCGGCCCCTCCCCGGCAAGATCCTGGCCGGCGGCGGACTCTTCCCTCGCCTCCTCGGCCGCGGCGCCTGGCTGCACCAGGTCCTCGGTGGTCCCGGCCTCTCCAGGCTTCTCGACGTGGGGCTCCGAGCTGCTGCCGATCGCCGCGGTGGCCCCTCCCGCCGCCTGCTCGGCCAGCGCCAGCGCGGCCGCGTCGGTGGGGCTGTCGCCGCCGGAGTCCGCGGGCACCGCCGAGGCGTTCTCGTTCGGCTTGGCGGTCACGCCCTCCGACACGGCGGGCGCGGGAGCGACGCGGGCGACCTCGGGCGGGAGGCTCTTGCGGGCCTCGGCTTCGGCCTTCGCCGCCATGCGGATCATCGTGCCGCTGAACTCGGTGAGCGTCTTCATGGGAGCACCTGGAGAGCTTTCGTAAGGGGGCGCCTTCGTACCACAACTTGTGCACAAGAAAAGGACGGTGGGGAGGCTGTGCGGACGGCGGCAAAAAGATCGAGCATCCGCCCTCTTGGGCCTGTGGAAACGCGATCCACAAGCTGTGGGTAACCCACTAAGTCTTGCGCATTGTGCGTCGCGTCACCACAATCCCTAGTGGGTTCCGTTTGACAAGCAAGCCCCGTCTGCCGCACTCTGGCCCACACTTCCGCGGCGCAGATGGGAACGCGGAACGGAGGGAAAACCTCGATGGCGAAGACCGGCAAGAACGATCCCGCAGCGATGTCCGCGCTTCCCGCAGGCGCACCCGCCACAGGCCCCCGGCAGGAGGGCGCCCGGCCCGCCCGCCGCGCGAAGGGCCTGCCCGTTCCGCGCCGGATGACGGC
Organism: Deltaproteobacteria bacterium; assembly: GCA_041499865.1. Lineage (GTDB taxonomy): Bacteria > Myxococcota > Myxococcia > Myxococcales > 40CM-4-68-19 > 40CM-4-68-19. The sequence continues at coordinate 9,567 of JBGQLA010000064.1, read as the reverse complement.
GGAGAACGTCACCGCCGCCGAGGTGCTCGACGAGGTCGAGTGGACCCGGCGCCCGGCGAAGATCTCGGGCGCGGACGGCGAGGTCGTCTTCAAGATGGACGACGCGGAAGTGCCGGCGGAGTGGTCGCAGCTCGCCACCGACGTGGCCGTCTCCAAGTACTTCCGCAAGGCCGGCGTTCCCTCCGGAAGCGGCGCCGAGGAGTCGGTCCGGCAGCTGGTCCGCCGGGTGGCGCACACGCTGCGCACCTCCGGCGAGGAGATGGGCGGCTACTTCGCCACCGCCGCCGATGCGGAGAGCTTCGAGGCCGAGCTGACGTACATGCTGGTGCACCAGGTCGGCGCCTTCAACAGCCCGGTGTGGTTCAACTGCGGGCTCTGGCACGCCTACGGCATCAAGGGCAGCGGCGGCAACTTCGCCGTCGATCTGGCCAGCGGCAAGGCGTACATCACCGAGGACGCGTATACCCGGCCGCAGGTCTCGGCCTGCTTCATCCAGAGCTGCAACGACGACCTCGACTCGATCTTCAGCCTGATCCACGACGAGGCGCGGGTCTTCAAGTACGGCTCGGGCAGCGGCACCAACTTCTCCAGGCTGCGCGGGAAGATGGAGCGCCTCTCCGGCGGCGGCACCAGCTCCGGCCTGATGAGCTTCCTCGAGGTGCTGGACAAGGCGGCCGGCGCCACCAAGTCGGGCGGGATCACCCGGCGCGCCGCCAAGATGGTGGTGCTGGACGTCGACCACCCGGAGATCCGCGACTTCATCCAGTGGAAGGCGCGCGAGGAGAAGAAGGTGGCCGCGCTGATCGCGGCGGGCTACGCATCGGACTTCAACGGCGACGCGTATCGCACCGTGTCCGGGCAGAACGCGAACAACTCCGTGCGGGTGACCGACAAGTTCGTCGAGGCGCTCACCAAGGACGCGGTCTGGGAAACCACCACACGCACCACGCACGAAGTGGTGGAGCGCATCTCGGCGCGCGAGCTCTGGCGCGAGATGGCCGAGGCGGCGTGGAAGTGCGCCGATCCCGGCCTGCAGTTCGACGACACCATCAACAAGTGGCACACCTGCAAGGCGACCGACCGGATCTACGCCTCGAACCCCTGCAGCGAGTTCGTCTTCCTCGACGATACGGCCTGCAACCTCGCCAGCCTGAACCTGCTCAAGTTCCTCCGCGAGCCCCCGAACGCCGGCGAGGGAGCCTGGTTCGACGTCGAGGCGTACAAGCACGCCTGCCGCATCTTCTTCCTCGCGCAGGAGATCGCCGTCGACCTGGCGAGCTATCCCACCAAGCGCATCGCGGAGCGCAGCCACCAGTTCCGGCCGCTGGGCCTCGGCTACGCCAACCTCGGCACCCTCCTGATGGTGGAGAGCCTTCCGTACGATTCCGACGCCGGACGGGCGATGGCCGCGGCCATCACCGCGGTGATGACCGGCGAGGCGTATGCGCTCTCGGCGGAGATGGCCTCCAGCAAGGGGCCCTTCCAGGGCTACGCGCTCAACCGCGAGAGCATGCTGGAAGTGATGCGCCTGCACCGGGATTCGGTGGCCAACATCGATCCGGCGCTCGCTCCTCCGGAGCTCCTCTCCGCGGCGCGCGAGTGCTGGGACCGCGCCGTCGAGCTCGGCGAGCAGCACGGGTACCGCAACGCGCAGGCCACGGTGCTAGCGCCGACCGGCACCATCGGGCTCTTGATGGACTGCGACACCACCGGCGTCGAGCCCGACTTCGCTCTCATCAAGTTCAAGAAGCTCGCCGGCGGCGGCAGCTTCAAGATCGTCAACCAGTCGGTCCCCAGGGCGCTGAAGAAGCTGGGGTACACGGCGGCGCAGGTGCAGGCCATCGTCGACTACGTCCGCGGCACCGCCACCCTCAAGAGCGTGCCCGAGTTCGCCCCCGCCGAGCTGGAAGCGCGGGGGCTGCTGCCGGCGGAGATCGCCCGGGTGGAGAAGTCCCTGGAGTCGGTGTTCGACCTGCGCTCGGCGTTCGCCTCTCACGTGATCGGCGCGGCGGCCCTGCAGCGGCTGGGGGTCGATGCCTCGGGCAAGGGCAAGCACGTGCTGGCGAAGCTCGGATACACCGACGGGCAGATCGACAAGGCCACTTTGACAGTCTGCGGACGGCAGACGGTCGAGGGCGCGCCGTTCCTCAAGCCCGAGCACTACCCGGTCTTTGACTGCGCCAACCGCTGCGGCCCGCTGGGCACCCGGTTCATCGAGCCGATGGGACACGTGCGGATGATGGCGGCGGCGCAGCCGTTCCTCTCCGGCGCGATCAGCAAGACCATCAACGTGCCGCACGATGCGACCGTCGAGGAAGTGGAGGAGATCCATCTCGAGTCCTGGCGGCTGGGCCTGAAGGCCATCGCCCTCTACCGCGACGGCTCGAAGCTCTCCCAGCCGCTCAGCGCCGGGGACAACACGCCGAAGCTGCCGTTGCCGAAGGACGCCAAGGAGATGGCGCAGACGCTGCGGAAGCTGATCCCCGAGCTGACGGCGGAGCAGGCGGAGCGGATGTCCGAGGCGGCGTTCCACGCGAAGGCGGCCGGCAGCGCGGCGCCCGAGCCGCTTCCGGCGATGAGCCGGCGGAAGCTGCCCTCGAAGCGCTACGGCATCACGCAGGAGGCGAAGGTCGGCGGCAACAAGATCTTCCTCCGGACCGGGGAGTACGACGACGGCTCGCTGGGCGAGATCTTCATCGACATGCACAAGGAGGGCGCGGCCCTGCGAAGCGTGATGAACTGCTTCGCCATGCTGGTCTCCATCGCCCTGCAGTACGGGGTGCCGCTGGAGGTGCTGGTCGAGCAGTTCGTCTTCACCCGCTTCGAGCCGCAGGGCCCCGTGCAGGGGCACGATCGGGTGAAGTTCGCCACCTCCGTGATCGACTACGTCTTCCGCGCCGTCGGCGTCGAATACCTGAAGCGCGACGACCTGGCGCACGTCACCCCGGAGGAGGCGGCGGAAACGCCGAAGAGCGCCCAGACGGGGGATCCGGTGATGGCCGCTGCTGCGGCGCCGGGGAGCCCCGCCAAAGCGGCGAAGGCGGCGCAGAAGTCGGATCCCCCGGATCCCGCGCGCGCAGCGGCGCGGGCACAGGACGAACTTCTGGGAAAGCTCTCCGGCGATGCGCCGTTCTGCGACACCTGCGGCCACATCACGGTGCGCAACGGCACTTGCTACAAGTGCCTGAACTGCGGGAATTCGATGGGCTGCTCCTGACGGCGTAACCCCCCCACGCCCCTGAGCAGCCCCGGAGCGGCGGATCCTCTCGCGATCCGCCGCTCCTTTTGCCTCTTGTCGGCAGCGCGAACCCGAACCCGAACGCATGCCCGCTCGCCCGCTCCCCTGCAGGGATGCCACCTTTCCCGACAGTGCCAACTTTCGACGGGGGGGACGCGTCACGATGGACGGCAAAGGCTGGAAACCCGAGTACGGCATTTCTCCGGAGGGGATCCATGCCCTCGGCTACATCGAAGCGCTCCCGCTCGAAGTGCGGCGGGAGCTGGCGGATGCCATCGGGACGCTCTGCCGGCGCGAAGGGTACCTCTCGCTGCACGACGACGTGCGCGATCGCCTGGAAAGCGCGAATCGCGAGCGGGGCAAGCTGGCGAAAGTGATCCCGCTCTTCAAGCGGTCCCAACGCGGCTGATCGGGGGCACGACCTCCACCCCCACGCGCTGCGCCTGCACCGGCAGGCGCGCCACGAACGACGTCGCCCACCCGGGCTCGTCGCGCAGGGCCACCGAACCGTCGTGCGCCACCGCCACCAGCCGGCAGAGATAGAGCCCGAGCCCGAGGTTGTGCTTCTGCCGCGACCCGCGCTGGACGACGCCTTTCTGGAACAGCCGCGCGCGCGCCTCCTCCGGCACCGGGTCCCCGGTGTTGCGCACGGCCAGCACGAGCTCGCGGCCCTCCTGGCGCGCGGAAACCTCGATGCGCCCTCCGGGCCGGACGAAATCGAGCGCGTTCAGCACCAGGTTGTCGAAGAAGCGGTGGATCATCTCCCGGTGCAGGGTGGCGCTGAGCCCCGCCTCGACGGCGGCGGTGACCTGGGCGCCGGCGTTGCGCGCGCTCGCCGAGTACGCGTTCGCCAGCGAGACCAGGAGCGCCGACAGGTCCACGGTCTCCGGGGCGGAGTTGAGCACGCCGCGCTCGAGGCGGGCGATGGCGAGCAGGTCTCCGACCATCGCCTGCAGCCTGCGCCCCTGCTGCTCGATCATCTTCACGTCGGTCTGCAGCGGTCCGGTCACCTCGCTCGCCACCAGCTCGGCGAGGCCGATCAGGCCGGTGAGCGGCCCCTTCATGTCGTGCACCAACAGATGCGTGAGCGTCTCCGCCTCGGTCTGCGCCCTGCGCAGCTCCTCGTGGCTCACCTCGTTGACCACCAGCCGCGCCACCACCCGGTCGAGCTCGCGCACCACCGCCGCCGAGACCATCGCCACCAGCGCGAGGACCACGGCGCTCATCGCCACGTTCGCCCAGGAGATGCCGGTGCGGAGCTGCAGGACGGCGAGGAGGACGAACGCCAGCGAGGCGGTGGCGGAGACGACGGATGCCCGCAGCGAGAGCGCCGAGAGCCCGACCAGGAGCGCGAACGCGCCCACCGTCCAGCCGGCGTTGAAGGCCGGGCTCTCCGCCCAGGGCGCCACGCTCCAGAGCAGGAGGAAGATGAAGACCACGTCGAACATCGGCGACGAGACGGTGAGGTGCTCGCGCCAGCCGCCCACCCGTCGCCAGCGCAGGAGCAAGAACCCGCTCACCGTGTACGCGATCAGCGGCCAAAGCTCGGCCCGGGACTCCGCGTCGCCCGCCAGCGAGAAGCCGATCGCCACCAGACAGAACGCAGAGAGCGCGACCGCCCGGATCCGCGAGAGCGAGGCGATGGCGCGCATGCGCAGGGCCGCGAAAACGCGGCTGCTCGACTCCGTGAGCAGCTTTCCGCGGGTTGCCTCGTCGGTGAGCATCCGGTGGATTGATTCTCAACCCGCACGGGGGCTTGCGCAAAGCTTCCGCACCGCGCGCCGCAGCGAAGGATCGGCGTCTGCCGGCAGCGCGTCGACCGGGAACCAGCGCAGCTCGCGGCTCTCGTGAGACACCCGCGCCTGCGCACCCACCCGCGCGACGAAGCCGTAGCGGAGATCGAGATGACGGTGCGCCGGCTCTCCGGGCCGCGCCGGGATCCAGTGCACGTCGACGTCGAGGAGGCGCTGGTCGGGGAACGGGACCAGGTCGGAGGGCGACAGCCCCGTCTCCTCTTCGATCTCCCGGAGCGCGATCCGGCGCGGATCCGTCTCGCCTTCGCCGTGTCCGCCGGGCTGCAGCCAGCGGTCCAGCTTGCGGTGGTGGAGGAGGAGCAGCCTCCGGCGCGCGGCATCGAGGACGAATCCGCTTCCGGTGAGATGCCCTTCCGCCTGCGCTTTCAAGTGCGCGTCCGCGGGATGCCTCTGGAGGAACTCGCGCACGAACGCGAGGTCTTCGGCCTCCTTCGCGTCCGCGCACGGGAGCGCGTCGAGCTCCGCGGCAAGTTGCGACCAATCGACGCGATCCACGCGTGAATTCCTTTCCTCCACAGCCGCCGCCGCGGACTTTCGCACGGGCTGTGGACGGGGCGAAAAGGGCCTTGCGTTCCGCGCGGAACCGGGTGCGCCGGGCTGTGGAGAAGCTGTGCTCGTTCCGGCAAATTTCCCGTGTCTTGACGCCTGCTTAGCGACAATGCTAGCACGCTCGCCCAGCGAGGGGATGGCCACGGTCCACGCGGCCCTGTCGGACCCCTCGTGCATCCTGTACGGCCACCGGAAGAGGCGTAAGGCTTGACCGCGAAAGAGTACATCGAGGCCATCGCGCAGGACCTCGCCAAGGTGCGCGGGCGCGCGCTGCTGCTCTCGCCAGCGGACGTCCAACTCGCGTTGGGCTGGCACGCCGGGCAGGTGCCGCTCGCGGCGGTGCTCGCCGAAGTGCGCAAGGCGGCGCGGCTCCGGGTCCGCGCTTCCGGCGTGCGGGGGGCGGCGGAGATGCTGGTCTCACTGCAGGCGCTGGCCCCCGCGCTCGAGCGGATGAGGATCCGGCCGAGGCCCGCCGCTGCGCCCGAAGGCCTCGCGGGAGAGCTGCGCGCCGCCGCGCGCCGTCCCGGACTGGCGGCGCGACAGGCCTGGGAAGCGCTCGCCGATGCCGCGGAGCACCTGCTCGCCGAGGATGGCGCGGACGGGTACTGGACGGCGGCGGTGCACGCGCTCAGGGCCGCTCTGCGCGAGCTGCCCCGATCCGCCGCGCTGCAGGCCGGCGCCGCCCTGCGGGCGCGCATCGCTCCGCGTCCGCCCGGAATGCCCCGGCGCAAGTACCAGCGCAGCCTGCAGCTGATGCTCCTCTCCGCCTCCAGCGAGCGCCTCGGCCTTCCGCCGCGGCAGTTCCTCCTCTAGGAGCCCGGTCGATGGCCGAGCCGCAACCCGCCTCAACCCAAGCGTGCGCGCTCTGCCAAGGCGAAGGCTTCGTCTACCGCCAGCGCGAGGACAAGGCGGTCGCAATCGCCTGTGCCTGCACCGCGCAGTGTCCTTCCTGTCGCGGTCAGGGACGGCTCTACGCCAAAGATGAGCGCGGCTACGAGGTGCTGCGCGGCTGCTCCTGCGGCGCCGATCCCTGGCGGCTCTCGCTGCTCACCGGCCTGCGGCTGCCTCCCAAGTTCCTCTCCCGCGCTCTCTCGGGCTACCGGGCCTACAGCGCGGCCCAGCAGCGCGCGCTGCTGCGCGCCCGCCGCTTCGTCGACGAGTTCGTCCCCGGCGCGGCGGGACAGCGCGCCCTGCTCTTCTGCGGACCTCCCGGCACCGGGAAGACGCACCTGCTCGCCGCCATGCTCCGCGAGCTGGCGGCGAAGAAAGGGGTGCGCGGGCGCTACGAGGAGTTCTTCCTCCTCCTCTCGGACATCCGCGACGGCTTCTCGCGCGGGCTCTCCTCGCGCGAGTGGCTCGAGCCGCTGCGGCAGGTGGACGTGCTCGCCATCGACGAGATCGGCAAAGGCGGGAAGAACCGCGAGTTCGAGCAGGGGATCCTCGACGAGGTCCTGAGCGTCCGCTACAACGCCGGCCGCCCCACCTTGCTCGCCACCAACTACCCGCGGCCCGGCACGGTCGAGTGGGAGTTCAAGGCGGACGGGCAGGCCGCGGAGAACCTCGAGCAGCGGCTGGGGCCGCGGATCTATTCCAGGCTGCACGAGATGTGCGACCTGATCGACGTGTTGGGACCCGACCAGAGAGAGGTGCAGCACGATGCACGCCAGGCGCGCGACGTGGCAGCGGACGGTCCTTCTCGTGGGCCGCGACCTGCACGAGGCTGAGCGGGTGAGAAGACTGCTGCCGGCCCGGGTGGGAATCGCGCACGCGCCTTCGCAGGCGCTCTGCGCGCTGTCCGGGGCGGACGTGCTCCTGCTCGAGGACCGGAGCTGGCCGCAGGCCGAGGACGACGCGCTGGAGGAGATCCGCGAGCTGTCCGCGGCGCGGCGGCTGGCCGTGGTTCTCTCGCGCCAGAAGGGGGAGCACGGGGAGCGCGCCGCGGTCCCGGTGGTGGAGCGGCCCTACCGGATGGAGGAGATCGTGGCCGCGATGCATCTGGCGCTCTTGAGGAAGAAGGCGTGACGCGCTTCGGTCCGCACCGGCGCGGCGAGAAGGTCTCCGGCATCCTCCACCGCGCGCTGCAGGGCTCGGGCATGGGGCGGCGCCTGCCGCGGAGGCTTGCGCCTTCCTTGTGGGAGAGCGCGGTGGGGCCGGAGCTCGCCGCGCGCGCGCAGCCCACCGTCCTTTCCGCGGGCACGTTGCACGTCCTCGTCCAGGACCACCGCTGGCGCGATCAGCTCGACGCGGCCCGCGTCACGCTGATCGAGCGCCTGAACCGCAAGCTGGGAAACAACGCGGTGCGCGCGCTGCAGTTCGGTCTCGCGCACGAAGGCGCGCTCGACGAGGCCCGCAGGCGCGCCCGCGCATGCGCCGGGCCCGGGGCGCCGGAGGCGGTGTCGCCGGAGCGCGTTCTCGGCGGAGCCAGCCTCGATCCCGGCCTGCGCGAGGCGCTGCTTCGCGCGGCGGAGGCCGCGAATCGCCGCCGGCCGTGAAGACGAGGCGCCGCCGCCCTCCCGCAGCGCTGCCGCCGCCGAGCCCCGAGGCGCGAAAGGCGCTCGGGCCGTATGCGCGCGGCAAGCTGATCGAGAGCGCGCCCGGATTCCCCAGGCTCACCCTCGACGTTCCCTGGGACGTGTTCTCCTCGCAGCGCATCGACGACGGCACCCTGCTGTTGCTCGGCCACCTGCCGGAAGGCGAGCCGCGCTCGGTGCTCGACCTCGGCTGCGGCTATGGCGCGCTCGGGCTTCCGGTCGCGGCGCGCTTTCCTTCCGCGCGCTGCCTGCTGGTGGACCGCGATCTCCTGGCGGTGGCGGCGGCCGCCCACAACGCGCGCGCTCTCGGGCTCGCCAACGTCGAGGTGCGGCCGGGGCTCGGCTACGGCGATCTCGCCGACGATCGGTTCGACTGGGTGCTGTGCAACGTCCCGGCGCGGATCGGCGCGCGCGCCATCCGGGCGCTGCTCGAAGGTGGCCGGGGGCTGGGCGCGGAGGTGCGGGCGGTGGTCCTGCACGATCTGGCCGGCACGGTGCGCGAGCTGGAGCTTCCGGCCTTGGCGCACGTCGCGCGCGGCGCGCGCCATGACGTCTTCGCGCTGCCGCCCGGCGACGCCCGGGTCGATACCCGCGAGGAGGTGTACGCCCGCGACGAGACGGAGTTTGCCGGCCTGCGCCTCTCGCGGCCGCACGACGCCTCGGAAGATCCGGCGCACCCGGCGCTGCTCGCCGCGCTGGCCGAATCGCTGCCGCGGAACGCGCCGCGCCGCGCCCTCGCCTTTCGCGCGGGGTATGGAGCGCTCCCACTCCATCTGAAGACGCGCTATCCCGCGGCGGAAGTCCTGGCGCAGGAGCGCGATCTGCTCGACGCCAGCTTCCTCCGCCGCAACGCGCGCGCGCTCGGGCTCTCCGTCGAGGTGCGGGAGACTCTCTTTCCCGCCGATGGCCTCGAGCGGCGCAGCTTTTCGCTGGTGGTCGGCGAGCTCTCCGCCCCCGCGGGAGCGGCGGTGGCCGCGCGTGAGCTTCAGGAAGCGGCCGATCTCCTCGAGCCGGGCGGCGAGGCGCTGGTGGTCGCGACAGCGAAGCAGGAGCGCGAATGGCTCCCTGCGGCAGCGCCGAAAAACGTTCCGCTCAGCGTGCTCTTGCGGCGGCAATCGGCGTCCGTGCTGCGGATTTCGCGGCCCCGCGGCGGCTGAGCGCCCGGCCGGAAACTTCCACCGAGGGAAGATTCGCCGTGTTCCAGAGGGAAAAAGGGCTGGACGGAGCCGATCCGGTTCTGTCAGAGTGCGCGCTGTTTTCGCGGGGAGACAGCTCCCCCATGGGAGGAAAAACCGGATGGCCGCCAAGAAAGCAGCGAAGAAGCCCGCCAAGAAGACTGCCCGCAAGCCGAACGCAGCCTTCATGAAGGCCATGCAGCCCAGCGCAGCCCTCGCCAAGATCGTCGGCGAGAAGCCGCTGCCTCGCACCGAGGTGG
>JBGQLA010000063.1:0-16354 GCA_041499865.1 Deltaproteobacteria bacterium | reverse complement strand
GTCCGCGGATCCGCCGCGAACGCTCGCGGCGCTGGAGCAGGCGCGCGCCGCGTTCCCGCCGGAGCTGTGGGGGCGGCTCGACGAGAAGCTGGTGTTCGCGCCGCTGACGAGCGGCGAGGTGGCGCGGATCGCCGCCCTGCTCCTCGCGGCCAGCTCGCTCCGGCTCTGGGAGGAGCGGCGCATCGCTTTCCGTCCCGGTCCGGGCCTGGTCGATCACCTGATCGCCGCCGGCGGCTACCAGACCGCGCTCGGCGCGCGCCCGATGCGGCAGGTGATCCAGCGGTTGGTGGAGTCGCCGCTCGCGGACGAGATCCTCGCCGGCCGGGTGCAGAGCGGCGACACCCTGCTCGCCTGCCCCGGCATCGCCGGCGTGCAGTTCCGCCGCGAATGATCCGCACCGCGGCAGTGCTGGGCGGAGGCGCGGTGGCGGAGGCGCTGCTCGCGGCATTGCCCGGCGCCGGAGTGCGCGTGCTCGCCTCCTGGCACCGCCGCAGCGGCCTCGAGCCGCCGCCGCTGCACGACGTGGATCTGGTCTTGCTGGCCGTCTCCGACCCGGCGGTGGCAGAGGTCTGCGCGAGGCTGGAGGTCGGTCCGGGCCAGTTGGTGGCGCACCTCGCCGGCGCGCTCGGGCTGCGGCCGCTCACAGCCGCGCGCCGCAAGGGCGCACGCACCGGGTCGCTGCACCCTTTGCGGCCGTTCACCCGCGGCGACGGGATCGGTTTTAGCGGGTTCGCCGCCGGCATCGCCGGCTCCGACGAGAGCGCGGCGGCGGACCTCGAGGAGCTTTGCCGCCGGCTGGGGATGATGCCGCTGCGGACCGACCGCTCGCGCGCCCTGTATCACGCCGCGGCCGTGCTGGCGGCGGGGGCCCAGGTGGCGCTGTTCTCGGAAGCGGTGCGCGCGTTCCGCAAGGCGACCGGCCTGCCGGAGCCCGAGGCGCGCGCTGCCCTGTTGCCGCTGACCCTGCGCGCCTTGGAGAAGCTGCACCGGGAGCCCGCGCAATCGGCGATCACCGGCCCCGCGGCGCGCGGCGATCTCGCCACGCTCGCGGCGCACCGCCGCGCCCTGCCGCGCGATCTGCTTCCGCTCTACGATCAGCTCTCGCGCGCGGCGCTGCGGCTCAGAACACCCCGGGCGGAAGCGTCCCCGGCACCGGCCCAAGCGACCCGATCATCGCGTCGACGTCGTCCACCACCTCCGGCGGCGCGCCCATCGGCCAGCTCGCGATCGCGAGCGCCACGTGGTCGCCGGCGCGCACCACCGCGACGCGGCCCCGCACCTCGTCGGCCACGGTGAAGGAGAAGCCGTAGGCCTCCCCGCCGCGGGCGAGCACGCGCTCGATGTCCTCGACGTGGACCCGCGACTCGGCGGCGAGGTTCTGCATCAGCATCCGGGCGAGCAGGCGGAGATCGTGGATCCCCTCCGCGCTCTGCACCACCAGCTGCGCGCCCGTCTCTTGCGACATGGCCAGGAGCGGCACCGGCTCGCCGTCCGGTCCCCGCACGCCGCTGCGGAACATCCAGCGCTCCTGCGCCGGCCGCTCCAGCGCGAACTGGCCGGTGCGGTCCTGCCACATCTTCGGAGCCAACAGCCCGCCGGGCGGCTGGGGCTTCGGCGCCCGGCCGAGCGGCGAGGTGACCCGTGCCGGCGTGAGCAAGGCGGCGAGCGAGAGCACGGCCGCTCCGGCGATCGCACTGTGCATCCTCTGACGGTCGACACGCAGGAGCGAAAAAGCAAATGCGCGTCAGGAGCCCTGGAGCTTCGCCAGCGCGGCGCGCGCGGTGCGGGCGACCACCGGCTCCGTGTCGCGGACCAGCGCCAGCAGCGCATCGCGCGCCTGCGGCAGGCCGAGGCGCCCGAGGCCCCAGCCCGCGTGGTTGCGGATGCTCCAGTCCGGATCCTGCGCGAGCTGCACCAGGAGGGGCAGCTCCGACTGCGGCGCGACGCGCGCGACGCCGTCGGCGGCTACCCGCCGGACCTCCGGCTCCGCATCGCCCAGCCGGGCCTTGAGGAAGGGAAGGAGCCCCGGAGCGCCGATGCGGATCAGGGCAGCCACGATCTCCAGCCGCTCGTGGCCGGTGGCCTGGGGAAAGAGCCGCTCCAGCTCCGGCGCTTCGCTCTCCGCGCGCAGCCGTCCGAGGGCACGGATGGCGTGGTAGCGAAGCTCGTCGGAGACGCCGAGCAGCGCCGAGAGCGCCGGAACCGCGCGGGTGGAACCGTTGCGCACCAGCAGCTCGATCGCCTCGATCCGGACCGACTCGTCCGGATCCTCGAGCTTGCGCACCAAATGCTCCTCGACATCCACCTCGTCGTGATGGACGAGGACGCGCAGCGCGGCCCGGCGCACCGGGGCGGACGGAGCGTCGAGGAGCTCGACGATCTTGTCCGGGAACAGCGGGCTGCGCGCGGTTTCCAGGATCTCCAGCGCGGCCAGCACGCGTTCCGGATCCTCGAGGCAGGGCGCGAGGGCGATCAGGCTCTGCCCCGGCATGCTCCCGAGCGCCTCCGCCGCCGCGGCGCTCTCCGGAGGCGCACCGCGGCCGAAATGCCCGATTAGCGCCGGGATCGCCGCGACATGGCGGCACCGCCCAAGCGCCTGGCACGCGGCGGCGCGGACGCTGGCGTTCACATCCTGCAAGCGGGGAACCAGCAGCGCGACCGTGCCCGGATCCGCCGGCGCGCACATCAGGGCGCCGCGCCGCACCCGGGCGTCGCTGTCGCGCAGCAGGTGCTCCAGCGACTCGCGGACGGCGCGCTCGTGCTTGCGGCAGAGCGCCGCCGTCCAGCGCGCCTCCTCCGCGTCCGGCGAGAGCGCGCGCTGCACCACCGCCGGATAGAGCTTCTCCAGCTGCGCCGCCAGCGCCACCGAGGCGGCGGCGCGCGCGAGCGCCACGTCCTCCGACGCGAGCAGCGCGCCGAGGTACCCGAGCAGCCCCGGCTCCCGACGTTCCTCGTCCAGCTTGCGGCGGAAGCGGGTGAACACCGAGGGCGGCGCGAGGTGGGCCTCGAGGATGGCCGCGCAGGCCTTGAGCAGCCCGTCGCGCAGTGGCAGGCGGTCCTGGTCGGCGAGCAGGGAGAGCAGGCGCGGCAGCGACTCGGCGGCCGCGATGCGGCCGAGCGCGTCGACCGAGGGCTCGGCGAGCATGTCGTTGGCGATGGTATCCAGAAGGGGCTGCACCGCTCGCGGGTCGCCGATCTCCCCCAGCGCCGCCACCGCCGCGAACTGGAGCCAGAGATCCGCGTTCAGGAGCCGGATCAGCCCGGGCACCGCCTCGCGGGCGCGCAGCGCGCCGAGGGCCTCGATCGCGGCCTGCGAGATGTTGGAGTCGGCATGCTCGAGCAGCGGCAGGAGCGCCTGCGAGGACCCGGGATCCTTGATCCGCGAGAGGATCTGCACCGCGAACATGGCCACTTCCGCGTTCTCGCCCCGCGAGAGCGCGACCAGGTGCGGCACCGCATACGGTCCCTGCCGCTCGAGGGCGGAGAGCGCGGCGTTGCGCAGCGCCGCGTTCTCGTCGTCGCCGACGAACCGGCCGAGCGTCTCCGGCGCCACGTGCCGGGCCGCCAGCGCGATCGCCCGCTCCCGGAGAACCGGATGCGCCTCCTGCAGCGCCGCGACGATCTCCGCGTCGCTGGCCCCGGACTGGAACGCCTTTTCGATCTCCAGAGTACCCAAGCCCACCTCAGTGCGCGTGCGCCGCCTGGCGGCGCAGCAGCTCGTTCTCGAACGCCAGGCCGGCCTGCGCGGCCGCCAGCTCGAGGATGTCCAGCTCTTCGATGGCGCGGTTGGAAGGCCCGTTGTCGGCGTAGACCAGCGCGATCACGCGCTGCCCGCCGGTCACGGGGAAGACGGCGCACTCGGCCGAGCGGGGCTTGCCGATCAGCGAGGCGAAGCCCTCCGGCAGCTGCGCTTCCCCGAACGGCATGGCGTGCACCTGCCCGTCGGCGAGGCTGTCGGTGAGCGCGTTCTTGCTGGTCAAGGCGATCTTCACCCCGCGGGTGAGCTGCGCCAGCGGCTGCCCTCCCGGACTGTTGCCGAAGGCGCCCAGCACGGTCAGGCCGTCGCGGCCCACCAGGAAGAGCACCGCGCGCTCGACGGACTCGCTGATGATGTTCATCAGGCTGAGGGAGATGGTGGTGGAGATCAGGCCGCTGCGCAGGTCTCCGACGATCCGCCGGAGCTTGGCGAAGTTGGCGTTGATCCGGTCGGCGCGGGAGCCGCCGGTCATCAGATCGCGGCGGTTCTGCGCCACGGAGCGGAAGCAGGCGATGGCGAGCTGCAGGTCGGCCGGGATCACCGCCAGCGCCCCGGACTGGTAGATCTGCGCGACCTGCGCGTCGCGGTCGACCAGCGCCACCAGCGAGGCGCGGGGCCGCGCGCGGCGGAGGGCGGAGACCGCATCCAGCGCCACCGCGCCCTTGCGCATGTCCAGGAGGACCAGCGGCGGCGCCTCGCCCGGAGGCGGCGTCCCGGCGTCGCGCAGCTCCACGCGCGCGACGGTCATGTCCGGGAGCGCGTGCATCAGGGTGGCCGAGATCTGCCGGTCGGAGGAGACCACCTGGAGGCGCGGCCGCAGCGGGTCGCCCGGCGCTGCGAGGCCCTGGACCGGCGGCGCCGCGGCGGGCGGCGGCTTCGCCGCATCGGCCTGCACCGCGGCCACGCCGTTGCCCGCGGCCTGGCTGTTCCGGTTGCGCTCGTCGAACACGCGCAGGGCGTCGAGCAGCACCATCTGCGTGTCCAGGTTCAGGTGCCGGATGACGTCGCCCGGGACCACCGCGATGTCGTCGATGGGCTTGAGATCGTCGAGGGCGAACTGGAACGTGCCCTGGTTCCACATCACCAGGTCGTAGACGATGCGCTCGATCTGGTGCTCCACCGTCCGGTAGATCGCATCGGCGTCGATGGCGCCCAGGCTGACGAGGATGTGCCCCAGCGATCGCCGGGGATGCTCCGCGCCCTGGATGCTCAGCGCCTCGTCGAGGACCGACTGGTCGATGGCCCCGGTCTCCACCAGCAGCTCTCCCAGCCGCTTGGCCCCGGGCGCCCAGGCGTTGACGATCCGGCCCTGGTGGAAGCCGATCCCGGCCTTCAGGGGTCCGTTGGTGAGGGTCAGCGTGCCGGTGCGCCCGCCGAGGTGGATGAACTGCACCGCGTCCGCCACCGACACGTCCTCGAGGTTGCCGGAGAGGCTCATTGCCTATTGCCTGCGCACCAGCGCGACCAGGCTCTCCAGGGTCTTCAGCTTGCGGTCGGTATTCGAGTAGACGCGCGCCGCGAACAGCGCCGAGGCGGCGTGCGCGGCGATCAGGTCCAGGAGGTCGCGGTCCTCCGGCCGCAGCAGCGCCTTGTGATCGAAGAGCTTGAGGATCACCAGCGCTCCCACGGTGGTGCCCTGCACGGTGAGCGGCACGCAGGCCATCGCGCCGGAGCCCTCCAGCGGCCCGATGCGCAACACGCCGTCCGCCAGCGTCGCGTCCACCGCCGGATCGCCGCCGGCGTACGCGCCGTTCTGGTAGGGGCCCGGCCCGACGTCCTCCATCCCTTCGGAAAAGGCGATCTCGCACTCGCCTTCGCCCTCGTTCTTGCCGCCCTTGCGGAAGAGCAGGACGAAGCGCTCCGCGCCGAGGAGGTTGATGGCGATCTCGGCGATCGTCGCCTGCACCTCGCCGGGATCGAGGGTGGCGTGGAGCTGGTAGGTCGCCACGTAGAGGTTCATCAGCCGGCCCACCTGGTGCTCGTACTCGGCGAGCTTGGCGGACAGCTCCTGGCGATCCGACTCCACGTCGGCGAGCCTGGATTTCAGATCGGCGGCGCTCTCCGGCCGCCCTTCGAGCTCGCGCGCCAGCTCCGCCGCGCGGGTCAGCGCAGCGCGCAGCTCATCGAGCGCGGACCCGAGACGAGACGGGAGCTGCTCGGGAGCGGCCATGCGCGAATTCAAGCAGCGGGGCTCGCCGTCAGCCTGCTGATCACCGAGAGCAGCTCCTCGTTGCGGAACGGCTTCTTCACGTAGGCGGCGGCCCCGGCCTGCATCCCGCGCTCGGTGTCGTCCTCGGTGCCCTCGGTGGTGATGATCACCACCGGAATGCGCGCGAACTCCGGGTGCGCCTTCACCGCCGTGAGGAACTCGAGGCCGTTCATCCTCGGCATGTTGATGTCGAGCAGGATCAGCTCGACGTCCTTGTGCTCGGCGAGCCTGTCGAGCGCCTCGCGGCCGTCGAAGGCGTGCACCAGCGGGAAACCGCGCAGCATCATCTCGAACATCCGGTGCAGCAGCTTGGAGTCGTCGACGACGAGGACCTTGGTGGCTTTCATCGCGCTTCGATCCTGCGCGCGCCCCAGGGAACAGTCAAGGAACCGCGCGGGCTTACCTGCACCTACCGGGGAAGCGTCTCCAGGGCCTGCGTCAGCTCCGAGAGCGTGTGGGTGTTCCCCTGCCGGCGGGCGACGTCCTGGCCGCGCAGCAGCGCGTCGCGAGCCTCCGCGACCCGATCGAGGCCTTGCAGGAGCATGCCCAGCTGCAGGTACGCGGCGAGGTAGTCGGGCTTGCGCCGCAGCAGCTCCTCGAGCTCCGCCGCCGCCCCCGGCCCGTCGCCCCTGCCCTTGAGCTCGAGCGCCAGCGCATAGCGGGGAAACGCCTCGTCCGGAGAGGCGGCGATGAACTTCCGGAGCTGCTCGGTCCGGTCCATGGGCGCCTTATAGCTCGACCACGTCGAGGTCGTCGCACACCTGCACACCGGCTGGCGGCGAGATGCCGGCGCGCGCCTCGCTGCCGAGGTGCCCGAGGAGGATCCGGGGAACGGGGGGAAGTTTTTGGCGCAGGGTCTCCCAGCCGAGGTGCGCGTCGGTGCTCTCGCCGGGCACGGTGCACTCGGCGCAGAGCAGGTCCGCCCCCTCGCAGAGTCCCTCGGGGATCGTGCCGGTATCGCCGGTGAAGGCGATGCCGCCGATGCGAAGCGAGAGCGCGGTCCAGGGTGGGCTCATGTGCTGCGCCCGGAAGACCTGGACGGGCCGTCCGAGAAGCTCGAGGCGATCGCCCGGCGCAAGCTCGCGCACCTCGAGCGCGAACGGCAGCGGCCGCTCGGCGGCGGTGGCGTAGCAGGCCGCCCAGAGCGCCTGCAGGCAGTCCTTCGTGCCGCCGGGTCCGGTGACCAGCAGCGGAGCGGTCCGCCGCGCGCGGTAGACGGCGTCCACCAGGAAGAACGGCCAGCCGCCGACGTGATCGCCGTGCAGATGGGTGAAGTGGATGGCGGAGATGCCGCCGGGATCGCGGCCGAGCCGCTTGAGCGCGGCCAGGGCGGTGCCGCCGAAGTCGACCGCGAACGTTCCCTCGCCGTCGTCCACCAGCCAGCAGGTATGCCCGCGGCCGTCGGAGCAGAACGCGTCGCCGCTCCCCAGCGCGGTGATCCTCATTCGGGCGTCCGGGTGAGCAGCGGCGCAAGCTGCTCGGCGACGTTCGCCTGGCGCAGATGGATCTCCCGGCGCAGCGCCTCGAGCGACGCCATTCCGCCCCGCAAGGACAGCTCGGTGACCAGCGATTCTCCGCCGCGCCGCCAGCGCAGACGCAGCATCGGCAGATCCTTGCCGGCGATCTTCGCGAACGCGCGGTGCAGCGCCGCCTCGGCGACGTCCTCGTGCGCGATGACCAGCAAGGGCCCTTGCGCTTCGCGCCTGAGGAACAGCGCCTGCGCCGTGCACCAGACGTCGCAGACGCAGGGTTCCTTCCAGGCCTCCGCGAGCAGGGCGGCGCCGTCCGCGAACTTCGTCCCGTGGTAGAGCGCTTGCGGCTGATCGACGATCCGCTCCGCGTCCGGCGGGGCCAGCGGCGCGGCGGCGCGCAGGAACCGGAGATGGCGCGCGCGGATCCGGACCGCGAACGAGAGCGCGCCGGCGGCCAGCACCACCCCGATCGCCCCCGCGATCCACAGGACGATCACCGGCTACTCGGCCGCGGCACCCTCGCCTCCCGCCAGCTCGTCGAGCTCCTTGAGCTTGTCCTCGACGTTCGCCCGGGCGCGGTCGAAGTTCCGGTTGCACGCCACCAGCACTTCGGGAGCGGTGCGCGCCTGCACGCCGCGCTCGACGTCCGGGCACACCGCCTTGTTCCCCTGCAGGAAGGCCTGATCGAGCAGGTTGGCGTAGTTGGCGGTCGCCTGCGAGAGCTTCCTCCAGTCGGCGATGAAGCTGCCGGTCACCTGCGCGCGCTCGTCGACCAGATCCTGCGCTTCCGCGACCACCGCCTTCATGTCCGGATCGGCGATCTGCTCCGCGGAGCCGGTCAAGGCCGCGGCGGAGGCGCTGGACTGCGCCGCGAACTGCGAGATGGAGACGGCGATGCGGTCGTAGGTCCTGGCCAGCTCCCGGTACCCGGCCACCACCCGGCGCGCTTCGTCCCCGCGGGGCGCGCTGGCGCAGCTGGGCTTCCCCAGCGTGTTCTGCGTCTTCGCCACGTCGGCGACCTTGTCCACCGCGGCGGCGCAAGGCTTGCTCTTCTGGCTCTCCCGGGCCGCGGCCACGAACGCCGCCAGCGAGGCCCGGTCGCGCCGGGCTTGCGCGCGCTTCTTCAGATAGAGGCCGCCGGCGATCCCGGCGCCCGCGAGGACGAGCACGCCTGCGATGAGCCCGGCGATCACCCGGGGGCTGAGCCCGGCGTTCGGGCGCTTGCGTCCGCCCACCACGTCGACGCGGATGGAGGTCTGCCCCAGGCGCAGGACGTCGCCGTCGAAGAGCTCGACGTCCTCGACCCGCTCGCCGTTCAGCCAGATCCCGTTCGCCGAGCCCATGTCCTTGACGCGGATCTCGCCGTTCATCTTGCTGATCTCGGCGTGCCGCCCGGACATCGAGCTGTCCTTGACCGCGATGTCGCACTGGTCCGAGCGGCCGATGGTCACCGAGATCGCCCGCATCGGGTAGGCCTTCTCCACCCCGTTCGGCCCCTTGACGATGAAATTCGCGGACACCCCGTCGAGCAGCGCGGGGTTGATCATCTCGGTCTTCGGTGTGCCTTCTTCGCCCATCTCGCGCCCTCGGGGGAAAGGCCACGCTGCCCCGGCCTGGAGGGCGGAGAGCGTACGGGCGGGCGCCGCTTCGGTCAAGGATCGAGCGGGGTTGCGTCGAGGCGGATCGGCGCGCGCTACTTGCCGTCCTGGTGCATCTGCTGCGTATCGCCGCCGGGCCGCGCCTGGTTCTCCGCAGGCTTCGCGGCCGCGGTCATCGTGGGCTGCAGCTTGGGGAGGTCGGCCTTGACGATGGTGTCGCCGGGCTGCCTGGAGTGCTCGGCGTCGACCGTCAGGAGCACGGATTTGCCCTGGTCGATGCCGGGCAGGTCGCTCTTCATCGCGAAGCCGCTGCCGTTCTGGTCGATGTCGAGCGCGCCCACGTCGACGGGGTCGCCGGTCTGGGGCTGCAACCAGACGTGGTAGGCCTTCCCGGCTTCCGATTGCGAGAGGCCGTAAGCGTTCACCCGCATCCAGCTCTTGCTGTCCGGCATCTCGCCCCAGGTCACGGCGGCCCAGGACTTCTCCGCGGGGGCCGCGGCGCCCTTCTTCGCGGCGGGGGCGGCCGCCTGCAGGATCACGGTGGTGCGTCCAGGACTGCGGTCGAGAGTGACTTCCTTCTGGAGGTTGCCCACCTGTTTGCTCATCGCGGCGAGCTGGTCGCGGTACTGGCCGGCGTCGCGCTCGGCCAGCGCCGCCTTCTGCGAATACGTGCTGAGGTTGGACGCCAGGTAGCCGAGCAGGGCGACGAAGACAACGATGACGACGACGGCGGGAAGCGCCGCGCGCCAGGAGCGCGTCTTGCGACCTTCGGTCAGCCGGGCAAACGAGGGTCGGGTATCCGACAGAGTGGTGGCCATGCCAGTAGGGTCTTCACTGCTGCACGGAAGGGCAACCCTATGATTGCCTGCGCTTTTCTACGTATCCCCGCGCCGGCGCAGGGCGGGAGCGAGCGCCAGGCAGAGGCCGAAGTCCGAGTCGATGGGCTCGAGCGGCTCCTTGCGGGCGGGTCGGTGGGGGCTTGCCGGGGCTTCTGCTGGGGTGCGGCGGCGAGGAGAACGACGATTGCTGGGGTCTGCCTTTCTCGGCATGGGCGGAGGTTGTATCCGACCTTACCCCGGCCGGCAACCGCGCAGATCCTGCGCCTGGCTGGCGCAGGACAGTCTTTCCTGTTACGAGGCGCCCCCACGATGGCTCGCAGGACGAAGGCGGATCTCACCCCGCGCACGGTGACCCAACCGGGAAAGTCGCTGGCGACGTTCCCCAATCCAAGTCCCGGCCGCGATTATGAAATCCGGTTCGAGTGCCCGGAGTTCACCTGCGTTTGCCCGATGACGGGGCAACCGGACTTCGCCACCATCCACATCGTCTATGTCCCCGACCGCAGCTGCGTGGAGCTGAAGAGTCTCAAGCTCTATCTATGGAGCTACCGCAACGAAGGCGCGTTCCACGAGGCGGTCACCAACCGCATCCTCGACGACCTGGTGGCGGCGCTCCGGCCGCGGCGGTGCGAAGTGACGGGCGACTTCTACGTCCGTGGCGGAATCCACACCGTGGTGGTCGCCCGCCACGAGAAGTGATTTGCCTCGCACCGGGCCGACCGGCAGGATGGCGCCGTGCTCGCTGGCGAGCTCCACCCATTCATCGTGCACTTCGCGGTGGGGCTGCTGCTGATCGCGCCGATCGCGGACAGCTTCGGGCTGCTCCTGAGGCGCGAGGCCCTGCTCTCCACCGGCCGCTGGACCACGCTCCTGGGGACCGGATTCGCCGTGCTGGCGGTGGCCAGCGGCTGGGGGGCGGAAGCCCGCCTCGGGGCGCACAGCGCCGCCGGCGAGGCATTGCTCAACCTGCACGAAGTGCTCGGGTATCTGGCCACCGCGATCTGGCTCCCCATCGCCGGCTGGCGCGCGGCGTCGAAGCTGTCCCTGCCCCTGCGGGCGCGGACGCTCTACCTGGCGTCGGCGTTCGCGGCCGCGGCGGTCCTCACCGCCGAAACGGTGCTCGGCGGCGCCCTGGTGTACCGCCACGGCGTCGGGCTGTCCCCGGCGGCGCGCGCCGAACCCGTCATCCGGCCGGTCAGTCCAGCTCCTCGATGACGGTCCTGCGCCTGAGGAACAGCAGCTTGCCGAGCACGATCCCGGCGGCGAGGCCGGCGATGAGAAGCTGGCCCGGGTTCTCCTCCGCCCAGGCGCCGATGCGGCGCACGGCGGTCTCCGCATACTCCCGGCCGAAAGCAAGGCCGCGCCGGAACGCTGCCTCGTCCGCGCCGGGATCCGGGCCGGTGCCCGTCGCCGGCAGCTGCGTCTTGCTCCAGGTCTCGCCCACGGCTCACCTCGAGGTTGCGCGGGCGATGAGAAGCCCTGCCACCATCGCGCCCGCGAAGCATGCTCCAGGGTGGCGGCGCACGAAGCTGCGCCAGTTGAAGGTGTCGGAGACGTTGGCGCGCAGCGCGTTCACCGATTGCTCGATGTCCTGGCGCGCCCGCTCGATACCGGCGCGGATCGCAGCGGCGTCCCTCAGGTGCTCAGGCATGGGTACTCTCCCCGAATTTTGGTCGCGCGTCGCCGGACTGCGTCAGACCTTGAGGGCGCGGCGTCGGGATCGGCGTGTCGGCGGCGCGCGGCCCCTGCTTCAGGGACGCGAGCCACTCGCGGTCCCGGCGGAATTCGCTCGCGGTCCGGGTCAGCTCCACGCGGCTGCGCATCGCGCGCCGCGCCCCGGACCAGGTGAGGATTCCGCCGGCTGCCAGATTGAGCAAGGCGACGATGGCGAATGCCGCCCAGTGCGGCAGCCAGATCGCCAGCAGGTATCCGATCGCGATCATCGCAAGGAGATACCCCGCCGCCAGCGCCGGTACGCCCGCAACGCCGACGGCAAGGTCGCGGCCCAGACCGCGCAGGTCCTCCTTTATCTCCACCCGGGCGAGCGCGAGGTGCTCGCGGATGAACGACTGCAGCCCGTCCAGGAGTTGCTGCAGCGCGTCTTTCGACGACGTGCTGGGGTCCGGCATGGCGCCAACGTAGGTATCGCTTGCCCGGTACGCCAGAGCCGTCCGGGCGGCGTCGTCTCACTGCACGAACGTGCTGGCCGGAGCGACGGTGCGGCGATCGGCGTCTTCCTCGAAGCACCGGATCAGGTAGCCGATCAGCAGGAGCGACGAGGCGTTCTCGGTGGCCCGATGCGGTTCGCGGTTCATCAGATCGCTGGCGTAGGTGAGAAAGAACCGGGCCAGCTCCTCGCCGGCCTGGGCAAGGATCAGGTGGTGCAGGGTCTCGCGGTCCATGGCGCGGATCTGCCGGATGAAGTCGATCGCCTGGTCTCGCTTGCGCGCTGGATTCATTCTTGCCACCGCCGTGGGCATGGGCCGCCCCTGCGGAAACCATGGGTGCGGAGCTGTTCCTCTGCAACCCCGGCGATATTGACTTCCGCACGCGCGAGTGGATGAATCGCGGAAGCCGACACCGGGAGGGGCGGGATGTTCACGGGCGTGAAGGTGTTCTCGGCGACGAAGGCCAAGGAACGCGATGATCTCGGTGAGCAGGTGACCCGCTGGCTGCGGGCGAACGGAGACCTGGAGATCGTCGACCGCACCGTGATGCAGTCGAGCGACAACGAGTTCCACTGCCTGACCGTGGTGCTGTTCTACAAGCCCAGGAACGACGCGAAGACGCCGAAGCCGTAGCTACCGCTGAAGCTTGCTCCTGGACATGGCGCGGGCCAGCGACGGCTTCGGCGCCTTGTGATCCTGCGAGACGCGCAGCCCCGCGACGCCGAGGATCACCGCCACCGCGGTGCCGATCCCGAGCCACGACCAGACCGCCGACTTGCGCGCGTTCTTGCGCGTGCGCGGCGCGAGCTGCATCGCGCGCGCGATGCCGGCCAAGGCCTCCAGCCCGTGGGCCAGCTCCAGGGCGCTGTGCGGGCGGGCGCCGGGATCGGGCTCCAGGCAGCGCTCGATCAGCGCGTCCCAGCGCGCGTCCAGGCCCTGCACCAGCTTCGAGGGCGCCGCGAACTTCCCCACCGGCAGCTCGCCGGTGAGCAGCTCGTAGGTCATCACCCCGAAGGAGTAGATGTCGGCCTTGTGATCCGCGCGCTTCGCGTCCTTGCGCTGCTCGGGCGCCATGTAGTTCGCGGTGCCCATCGCCACGTTGCTTTGCGTCAGGCACTGGGCTCCCTCGGCGTGCAGGCCGGCCAGGCCGAAGTCGAGCACCTTGGTGCGCAGCTCGCGCGTCACCAGCACGTTGTCGGGCTTCAGGTCGCGATGCACGACGGCGCGCGCGTGCGCGTACGCCAGCGCGTGCGCCACCTGCGCGAGGAGGATCGCGAGCTGGCGCGCGGTCGGGCGGTTTCTGTGCGCCCACATCCGCAGCGACTCTCCGTCGATCAGCTCCATCGCGATGTAGACGTGCGCGCCCGCCCGGCCCCGCCCGAGCAGCCGGACGATGCCCGGATGATCGAGCTGCGCCATCGCCGCCGCCTCGCGGCCGAACCGGCGCACGTAGTCGGGGACCGCCGCCATCTGCGGAGTGAGGATCTTCACCGCCACCGGCAGCTGATCGGAGTCCCGCGTGCAGCGGAAGACCTCGCCCATCCCTCCCTGGCCGATGCGCTCGAGCACGGCGAATCCGTCCAGCCGCGGCAAGGGCGCCTCGGGGGCGGCCGGGGCGTCGGGCGCGGCCACCGGGGCTGGCGGCGCGGCCCGTTGCGGCGGCGGAGGAACGGTCTTCTCGCGGTGCACCTCGAAGCGCACGCCGCAATGCCCGCAGCGCGCCAGCGACCCGTCGACGAACAGGCTCACGTCGCAGCGGATGTCGCAGTTCGGGCAGCGCTGGACGGCGCGTCTCTTCGCGAGCGGAGGCTGGGACTTGGGGGCGACCGGATCCGCCATGTGGGGCAGTGTGGACCACCGGATCGATCGCGCAACTTTTCTGTCAACTGACTCTGCCGCCGAAGGCGGCAGGGGCCACGCTCCTGCAACGCCGTCACACCTTCGCCGCGTCTCGCCCCTGCATTGCGCTCAGCAAGCGGACTCAGCGGCCTGGATCGAGAAGGAGCGCCTACTCCAGGGCCTCCAGCACCCGATAAATCTCCACCGGCGCCTCCCTGTTCTTCACCTTGGCCGGCGGCAGCGCCTCGAGCACGAACTTCTCCTTCCCCGCCCGCCGCGCGCAATCCTCCGACACCACCACCATATCCTCGCGCGCCACCCCGCAGAGCCGCGACGCGAGATTCACCCCGTCGCCGATCGCCGTGTAGCTGAGCGCCTTCGACGACCCCATGTTCCCCACCACCACGTGGCCGCTGTGCAGCCCGATGCCGATGCGGAGCGGCACCTTCCCCTGCGCGACCCGCTCCTCGTTCCACTCCATCACCCGCTTCTGCATCTTCACCGCCGCGCGCACCGCGTTGGTCGCGTCGTCCGGCCTGCTCACCGGCGCCCCCCACAGCCCCATGATCGCGTCGCCGATGAACTTGTCGAGGATGCCGTTGTGCTCGAAGAGGATGTCCACCATCAGCTCGAAGTAGTCGTTGAGCATGCTGACCACTTCCTGCGCCGGCAGCTTCTCCGAGATGCTGGTGAACCCGCGGATGTCGCTGAAGAGGATGGTCAGCTCGGTGAGCGCCCCGCCCTTCGACAGCTCGATGCTGCCCCGCGCCGCCTGCTCCACCAACGCCGGAGAGAGGAACCGCGCGAGCTGCGCCCGCTGGGTCGCCTCGTGCTCGAGCGCGCGCGCGTACTCGCTGTTCTCCAGCGCCACCGAGGCCTGCGCCGCGATCGCCGAGAGCACCTCCAGGTCCTTGGTGGTGAAGGCCGCGATCCGCTCGCGCGAATCGAGGAACATGATCCCCTTCACCTCGTCGCCAGAGGAGCTGAGCAGCGGCACCGCCATCGCGCTGCGCACCCCCAGGGCGATGATCGAGTGCGAGGCCTGGAACCGCTTGTCGGCGATGGCGTCGGAGGTGAGCACGCCCTCTTTGGTCAGCTGCACCTGCGCCAGCAGCGTGTCGGAGACCAGCACCTTGCCCTGCCCCGGCTTGCGCTGCCGCATGGCCTGGATGACCAGCTCCTGCGAGCCGGGGTCGCGCAGCAGGATGACCCCGTTGTCGCAGGGGATGAGGTCGAAGGCGACCTCGAGGATCCGGGCGAGCAGCTCGTTCAGGTTCCGCTCCAGGCGGATGTAGGTGGAGAACTCGTGCCCGACGCGGAGCCGCTCGTAGTCGCGCCGGAGCTGGTTCACGTCCTGGATCTGCTCCACCGGGACGAAGGTGGCTTTCGCGGAGGTGCGCGCCACCACTCCTTCCAGCTCGCCGGTCTGGCCGGTGTGGACGATCTCCGCGTTCTTCGGACGGATCGGTCCGCTGGTGAGGCGGAACTCCATCCGCGAGGTGCCGATCATCACCTCGTCGCCGTCCTTCAGCTTCGACGGGGCGTAGATGCGCTTGCCGTTGAGGAAGGTGCCGTTCGACGATCCCAGATCGCGCAGGACATACTCCTCGCCCTCGCGATCGATCTGGCTGTGCTTGCGCGAGACCTCGCGGTCGGAGAGGCGCACCGAGGCGGTGGTGCTGCGGCCGAGCACGTTGCTCTGACCGAGCGGATACTCGGTGGCCTCGCCGCCCGGTCCCCGGAGCGTCAGCCGCGGGCCCGAGGCCGGGTGCGCAGGCTGTGGCCGCGCGGATCTCGGCGCCTCGTCGCCGTCGGCACGCGGCGCGCCGCAGGAAGGGCAGCGCCCGGCGACCGGCTCGTTGTCGCGGTAGCAGACTGCGCAGACGGACACGAGTCCCCCCTACAGGCGAGAGTACCATGCACTCGCGCTTTACGAGCCTTCCGCCTTCTGGTAACCGCGCCGCGTGAAGATCAAGCAGCGGCCCGAGGATTTCGTCGTGCGCGAGGGCTACCGCTTCGAGTCCGACCCCGACGGCCAGGTCTGGGTCTACCGGATGGACAAGCAGAAGGTCTCCACGCTGCAGGCGCTGGAGCGGATCTCGAAGGACTTCGCCGTCCGGCGGCGCGACCTCTCCATCTGCGGTCTGAAGGACAAGCAGGGGCGCACCGAGCAGCTCGTCGGCGTGCTCGGCGGCGCGCTGGGAGAGTCGGAGGTGGTGCAGAGCGGAGATCTCCGGCTCAAGCTGATCGGGCGCACCGCGCAGCCGCTCACCTCCGCGAACATCTCCGCCAACCGCTTCGAGGTGACCGTGCGCGATCTCTCCGCGGCGGAGGCGGGGCGCGTGCCGGAGAGCGTGGCCGAGGTGCAGCGGACCGGCGTGGTGAACTACTTCGACTCGCAGCGCTTCGGGTTCCTCAAGCACGGGCAGGGCTTCCTCGCCAAGGACCTGGTGCGCGGGCGCTGGGAGGCGG
>JBGQLA010000062.1:0-16470 GCA_041499865.1 Deltaproteobacteria bacterium | reverse complement strand
TTCAAGTTCCCCGACGGGGTGGGCGGCGCCTTGATCGTCGAGCACGACGGCCACGGCGAGAGCGCGCTGGAGGAGCTGGCGCGATCGGGCGAGCTGTGCAGCGAGGCGGGCGCGCAGGAGGTGGTCGCCGCCCAGGACGAGGCGCAGAGGCGGCGCATCTGGGAGACGCGGCGGATGATCTCCGTCGCCCTGACCTCGCTGCGGCCGCACAAGATCAGCGAGGACGTGGCGGTGCCGCGCGGCAGGCTGATCGAGCTGATCGGCCGCGTCCGCGCCATCGGCGCGCGCTACGGCCTGCTCACCGCTTGTTACGGACACGCCGGAGACGGGAACCTGCACGTGAACCTGCTCTTCGGGTCAGCGGAGGAGCGCGCCAAAGGGCACCTCGCGGTGGACGAAGTGATGCAGGCGGCCATCGACCTCGGCGGCACCATCACCGGCGAGCACGGCGTGGGCCTCGCCAAGCGCGCGTTCCTCGCCCGCGAGCAGAGCCCCGAGGTGATCGCCCTGCAGCGCCGCCTCAAGCGCGCGTTCGATCCGGACGATCTGCTCAATCCGGGAAAGATCCTTCCCGCCGTGTAATCTCCGGCGCGCTCGCGACCTCCAGTTGCAAGAAGGCAGTGGTCACGCTGCGGCTGCTGGAGGGCCGCAAGGGCCTGGAGGCCGCGCACGACCTGCGCCTCACGCCGGCGCACGTCGCGGTGTTGCTCCACCGCGCGAAGGATGAATTGCGGGTCTGCATGCACGCGCAGGACGCGCTCGCGGCCTGAGCGCCGGGGCTTGACCACCCCATCGGCGTGCTTTACGGTCGCCCGCCCTTGGCCAATACACCGCAAACACACTACGAAATTGTGCCCGAAGAACCGCGCGCGGACGGCCAGCCCGGCGATCGCGAACTGGTCGAACGCGCCCAGAAGGGCGACGGGGCGGCGTTTGCGATGCTGGTGGAGCGGCACCAGCGCCAGCTCTACCGCCTCGCCCTGCGCATGACGGGCTCGGAGGCCGACGCGCAGGAGGTCTTGCAGGAGGCGTTTCTCAACGCTTACCAGAAGTTGCCGCTGTTCCGCGGCGAGGCGCAGTTCTCCAGCTGGCTCTACCGCATCGCGGCAAACAGCGCGCTGATGCGGCTCCGCCGCAAGCGCCGCGCGCCGGACAATCTGGCCGATCAGCCGCTCGAGCTCTCGGGCCCTCGCTTCTCGGCAGAGGGCTACCTGGAGCCGGCGAGCAGCAGCGATTGGTCGCAGCGCGCCGACGACAAGATGATGTCGGGTGAGCTGGGCGTCGCCATCAACACGGCGGTGCGGGACCTGCCCGCCGATTACCGGACCGTGTTCCTGCTCAAGGACGTGGACGGTCTCTCCAACGAAGACATCGCGCAGGCGCTGGACCTCACCGTGCCCGCGGTGAAGAGCCGGCTGCACCGCGCCCGCCTCGCCCTGCGCGAGAAGCTGGGCGAGTTCTTCGACGCACCCGCGAAATGACCGGATCCGCGAATCCGCAGCTCCGCGAGTGCATCTTTCCAAGCAGGTCGGTTAGGATGTCCATGCCGCCTCTGACGACTCCCACAGGAAGCGCCCGTTGACGAGCCCCATTCAGCATTGCAAGGACTGTGTCGACCTGCTCGGGGAGTACATCGAGGGTACGCTCTCGCCCGAGCGATCCAAGGAGCTGGAAGACCACCTCAGCCTCTGTCCACCCTGTATCACCTTCGTGCGCACCTACCGGGCGACGCGCAAGCTTTGCCGGCACGCGCTTGCGGCCGAAATGCCGCCGGAGCTGGTGAGCTCGCTCTCGTCGTTCCTGGGCAAGCACGTGCCCGGATTTTCCTGCTCGAAGGCCGACACGGCGGCCGCCGCTTCCGCGCCCGCTGCCGACATCGTGCCCAAGAAAGTCTAGAACTGCCTTTCATGAACATCGATAAAGAGGACCTTCTCTCCGCGCTCCGCCGCGCGGGCGGGAAGGGCATGTCCGTCAAACAGCTCGCAGGACAGCTCCGGCTGGGCCAGGCGCAGCGCCAGCCCCTGCGGCGGGCCCTCTCCGGACTGCTCGAGGAAGGCCGCGCGCGCTTCGACGGCCACGTCTATCGGGAAGCGCACAAGGGCGGCAAGGCGGCCGCCGACGGCGATGCGAAACGCGACGCGCAGCGCGCGCCTGCGCCTTCGCGGCGCGCGCCCGCCGTGATGGTGGAAGGGACGCGGCAGCGGCGGGAGAAGACGGCCGCCGCCCCGGCGCGCAAGCCCGGCGCGGAAGCGACCGGCGTCATCCACATCAAGTCCGAAGGATACGGGTTCTTCTCCCCTCTGCTCGGCGACGGCGGGCGCGAGAACGATCTCTTCGTGCCCCCGCAGCACATCAAAGGAGCGCTCGACGGCGACGTGGTGCGCGTTCGCGCCATCCGCGGGCGCGACGGCCGGCTGGCGGCGGAGGTGCTGGAGACGGTCGAGCGGCGGCGCCAGCTCGCGCTCGGCATCTACCAGGCGAAGGGGCAGGCGTCCTGGGTGATCCCGCACGACCGCAGCCTGAGCGAGCACATCCAGGTGCCGCGGCATCCCCGCGCGCGCGACGGCGAGATGGTGAAGGTGCGCCTGCACCGCGAGGCGCAGGGCGCGCTGCACGGAGAGATCATCGCGGTGCTGGGGAACAGCGGCGATCCGCGCTTCGAGATCCTCGCCAGCGCGTATGCCGAGGGCTTCTCCGACGAGTTCGATCCGGCGACGCTGATCGCGGCGCAGAGCGTGCCCGATCACGTGCACCCGGATGAGATCGCCGGCCGGCGCGATCTGCGCCACCTGCCGCTGGTGACCATCGACGGCGAGGACGCCCGCGACTTCGACGACGCGGTGCACGTCTCGCGCACGCCGGGCGGCTATCGCCTGGTGGTGGCGATCGCGGACGTGGCGCACTACGTGCGCCCGGGCGGACCGCTCGATCGGGAGGGGCTGCGCCGCGCGACCAGCGTGTACTTTCCGGGGACCGTGCTTCCCATGCTCCCCGAGCGGCTCTCGAACGGGATCTGCTCGCTGAACCCGGACGTCGATCGGCTCTGCATGGTCTGCGATCTGGCGCTCGACAAGACCGGCAAGCCGCTGCAGGCCGACATCTACGAAGCGGTGATGCGCAGCCATGCGCGCCTCACCTACACGCGCGTCGCGGAGGCGTTGAACGGCGATGCCGACCCGTCGCTGCGCCCGCTGCTCGACGATCTGAACACCGCGCAGGAGCTGTCGAAGAAGCTCACCCAGCAGCGGCGGCAGCGCGGGAGCATCGAGTTCGATCTGCCGGAGGCGAAGATCCTGCTCGACGATCAGGGAAAGGTCGCCGAGATCGTGCGCCGGCCGCGCAACGACGCCCACCGCCTGGTCGAGGAGTTCATGCTGGCCGCGAACGAGGCGGTGGCCCGCTTCTTCGAGGTGCGCGGGTTGCCGACGGTGTACCGCATCCACGATCAGCCGGACCAGGAGAAGCTCGACGCGTTCGCCGCGCTGGCGCGGTCGCACGGGTTCGAGCTGCCGGGCGGCGAGGGCCTCACCCCGCGGATCCTGAACGAGTTCCTCAAGGCGGTGGAAGGGAAGCCGGCGCAGAAGGCCCTCAACTCGCTGCTCCTGCGCGCGATGATGCAGGCGCAGTACAGCCCCGACAACATCGGCCATTACGGCCTGGCCGCGCCCACCTACCTGCACTTCACCTCGCCCATCCGGCGCTACCCGGATCTGATGGTGCACCGGCTCCTCAAGGAGCACTGGGCCCGCGGCGGGCGGCCGCTGCGCGATCACGAGCGCGACGAGCAGGAGGCGTACCTCGCCGGCGTCTCCGCCCAGTGCTCCGATCGCGAGCGGGCCGCGATGAAGGCGGAGCGCGATG
Organism: Deltaproteobacteria bacterium; assembly: GCA_041499865.1. Classification (GTDB taxonomy): domain Bacteria; phylum Myxococcota; class Myxococcia; order Myxococcales; family 40CM-4-68-19; genus 40CM-4-68-19. Next base: position 12,609 of record JBGQLA010000062.1, on the reverse strand, counting down.
TCGACAGCTTCTACTCCGCGCTCTACATGCAGGACCGGGTGGGCGAGAAGTACCGAGCGGTCGTCTCCGGCGTCGCGGACTTCGGGCTGTTCTGCGAGCTCGAGGACGTCTACGTGGAGGGGCTGGTGCCCGCCGAGTCGCTGGGCGAGGGCGCCGAGCTGGACAAGGAGTTGCAGCGGCTGGTGGTCGGATCCTCGGGCCGCGCCTACTCCATCGGCGACGAGGTGATGGTGGAGGTGATGTCGGCGGATCCCGCCCGGCGCCGCATCACCCTCGCGCTGGCGCAAAAGGGCGTGATGCAGTCGGAGGGCTGGCTGACGCCGGAGGACGTGGCTACTGCGTCGCCGAAGCGGCGCCGGCCGGCCCAGCGGGGGGCTGGGCCATCGCCGCGTCCGCCTCCGCGCGGGTCACCGCCTGGCCGCCCGTCTCGTCGTAAAGGAAGACGAGGCGGCGGTCGATGAACGGCCGGAAGTAATCTCCCCAGCCGACGCGCACCTCCGACTCCTGCACGTCCTCGCGCGCGGCGAGCCGGACTCGAAGTGGATCGGTGCGGGAAGCGACCGGGAAAAGGTGAAGGCGCCCCGCGAAGTGGATGATCTCGCCGTGGTCGGTGGTGGCCTTTTTCGGCATGCGCCCGCTCTATCCCAGCGCGAACCTTGACGCAATCGTCGCTTGCCACCAGTCTCGCCGAGGGTAAAAGGGGGCGCGTGGCACACCGGTTCAACCTTGGGCGGCGGGCAGGCCTCCTCCTTCCGCTCTCGGCCGTGCGCGGACCGGCGGGTGATCTCGGCAGCTACACGGACGCGGGCCGCATCGCGGACTGGCTCCTCTCGGCGGGTTGCTCGCTGTGGCAGCTCCTGCCCCTGAACGAGGTTTCGCCAGGCCAGGACAGTCCGTATTCCGCCTCCAGCTCCTGCGCGCTGGAGCCGGTCCACGTCGATCTGCGAAGCGTGCCCGATCTCGAGGGGCTTTCACCGGACGAGGAGCTGGAGCTGGAGCGGCTGAGGCACGAGCCGCGCGTCGACTTCGAGGGCTACCGCCGGGTGAAGCGCAACGCGCTTTCGCGCGCTTTCCGCCGCTTCCTCCACCGCGAGCGCGGAGGCGCGCGCGAGCGCGAGTTCCACGCCTTCCGCGCGGAGCACGGGGACTGGATCGAGGACTGGGCGGTGTACCGCGCCCTGCACGAGGAGCGGAGGAAGAGCTGGCGCGACTGGGAGCCGCCGCTGCGCGACCGGGACCCGGCGGCCCTCGGCGAGGCGCGCGCCCGCCTGGGGGAAGCCGTCGACCAGCTCTGCTACGTACAGTGGATCGCGGATGCGCAATGGCGGAAGGGCCGCGCGGAGGTGAACGCGAAAGGCGTGAAGGTCCTGGGGGACCTGCCGTTCATGGTCGCCGAGGACTCCGCCGACGTATGGAGCTTTCAACGCTTCTTCCGCTTCGACGCGACGGTCGGCGTTCCGCCCGACGCCTACAGCGCGGACGGCCAGGACTGGGGCCTGCCGGTGCCGCGCTGGGAAGAGATGCGCGGCTCCGGAGATCCCTGGCTGCACCAGCGCGCCGAGCGCGCCGCCGAGCTCTACGACGCATTCCGGGTCGACCACGTGGTCGGCCTGTACCGCACGTACGCGCGGCCCATCGACAAGAGCCCGCCGTTCTTCATCCCCGCCGACGAGCCCCGGCAGAAGCAGCAGGGCGAGCGCGTGCTGCAGCTCCTCGGCGCCAAGGCGGAGGTCCTTGCGGAGGATCTCGGCACCGTTCCCGACTTCGTCCGCGCCTCGCTGGCGTCGCAGGAGATTCCCGGGACGAAGGTCCTCCGCTGGGAGAACGATCGCGGGGTGCCGCGCGACGTCACCCGCTTTCCCCGGGTGTCGGTGGCGGTCACCGGAACGCACGACACCGAGGCGCTGCAGACCTGGTGGGAGGGGCTGGAGGACTGGGAGCGCGAGTACCAGCTCACCCAGCCGCAGCTCGCGCACCTGCGCGGGCCCGGGCAGAAGAAGTACACGAAGGAGACCCGGCTGGCGTTGCTCGGCCTCGCGTATGCCGCCGCGAGCGACGCGCTGCTGACGCCGGTGACCGATGCGCTGGGATGGAAGGACCGGATGAACACGCCCGGCACCGTCGGGCCGCACAACTGGACCTTCCGGCTGCCGTGGACGGGAGGAGAACTCTTTTCCGCCTCCGAGCCGGTGGCCGCCGCGCGCGAGCTTGCACATCTTGCAGAGCGATACGGCCGCAAGCCGTAGGGGGCGCAGTCCGCCCCCGGGGTTTTTCGGAGGCGGATTGAGGATCGCGCGGGAAATGGCCCGGGAACAGGCCCGGCGGCTGCTGGATGAAACGGCCGCCGAGCTCGCGGCGGCCAGGCAACCGCTCGCCACGTACCGGCTGCAGCTGCGCAAGGAGTTCGGGTTCGACGCGGCCGCGAGCGTGCTTCGCTATCTCGCCGACCTCGGGGTCAGCGATCTCTACACCAGCCCCATCCTCCAGGCGGCGCCCGGCTCGGTGCACGGCTACGACGTCATCGATCACGGCTCGATCAACACCGAGCTCGGCGGAGCGGAGGGATACGAGCGGATGTCGGCGGCGCTGCGGGACGCCGGGCTCGGCCACGTCCTCGACATCGTTCCGAACCACATGGGTCTCGGGTCCGGCAACGCGCTCTGGCTCGACCTGCTCGAGAACGGCCCCGCGTCGCAGGCGGCGAAGTTCTTCGACGTCGAGTGGAACCCCGTCAAGGAGGAGCTGGCCGGGAAGGTGCTGGTCCCGGTGCTCGGCGACCGCTACGGCGCGGTGCTCGAACGGGGAGAGATCCAGCTGGAGCTGCACGAAGGCGCCTTCCGGATCCGCTACTACGACCAGGTCTTCCCGGTGAACCCGCGCTCGTACGGGCACATCCTCAGCCACCGGATCGACGTCCTGGAGAAGGAGCTGGGGCGGAGCGAGTTCCTGGACGAGCTGAAGAGCATCGTCTTCGTCCTGCAGAAGATGCCTTCCCGGACCGAGCAGGATCCCGCCCGGCAGGAGGAGCGGCGGCGGGAAAAGGAGGTGGCCAAGCGCCGGGTGGCGACGCTCTGCGCCGGAAGCACGGCGGTGCGGCGTCACCTGGAAGAGAACGTCCGCATCTTCAACGGCACGCCGGGGAAGCCGCGCAGCTTCGATCTGCTCGACGACCTCCTCGACGCGCAGGTGTACCGGCTGGCGCACTGGCGCGTCTCCTCGGAGGAGATCAACTACCGGCGCTTCTTCGACATCAATTCGCTGGCCGCCATCCGCATGGAGGACCCGGAGGTGTTCGAGACCGCGCACCGGATCCCGCTGCGGCTGCTGGCGCAGGGAAAGGTCGACGGGCTGCGGGTGGATCATCCCGACGGGCTCGCCTACCCGCGCCGGTATTTCGGGCTGCTGCAGGAAGCGCACATCCTGCAGCGCGCGAAGGCGCGGGCGGAGAAGCGCAGGCTGTCCTGGGAAACGCTCGAGGGGGCCGTGCGCGAGGAGCTGCGCGAGAGCGAGGACCCGCGCCTGGTCCGGCCGCTCTACGTGGTGGCGGAGAAGATCCTCGGGCGCACCGAAACCCTGCCCGGCGGGTGGAGAGTGGCGGGGACCACCGGATACGACTTCCTCAACGCGCTGAACGGCATCTTCGTGGCCCGGGAGAACGCGGAGAAGCTCGACCGGATCTACGCGCGCTTCATCCACGGCGAGATCGACTTTCCCGAGCTCGTGTACCAGAAGAAGAAGCAGGTGCTCTACACCGCGATGGCGTCGGAGATGAACCTCCTCGCCCGCCAACTCAACCGCATCTCCGAGGAGAACCGCTGGACCCGTGACTTCACCCTCTACGCGCTGCGCTCCGCGCTGATCGAGGTGATCGCCTGCTTCCCGGTGTACCGCTCGTACATCGAGGAGGCCGGGCACGTTGACGAGCGCGACCGCAACTACATCCTCCAGGCGGTGGCGTGCGCGAAGCGCCACAATCCCGCCGAGAACGCCAGCATCTACGACTTCATCGCCGACATCCTCCTGCAGAAGTTCGCCGCCTACGTGGCGGAGGCGGAGCGGCCGGCGCAGCACGCGTTCGCGCTCAAGCTCCAGCAGATGTTCGGGCCGGTGATGGCCAAGGGCCTGGAGGACACCGCTTTCTACGTCTACAACCGGCTGGTCTCGCTCAACGAGGTGGGCGGCGAGCCGGAGCACTTCGGCAACACCGTGGAGTCCTTCCACGAGTCGGGCAAGCTGCGCGCGCAGCAGTGGCCGCGCTCGCTGCTCGCCACCGCCACCCACGACACCAAGCGCGGGGAGGACATCCGGGTCCGCATCGACGCGCTCTCCGAGCTTCCCGAGGAGTGGCGGAAGACGGCCATCGCCTTCGCCCGCCGCACCGAGGCCCTCCGCCGCGAGGTGGACGGGCGCATGGCGCCGGACCGGAACGAGCAGATGCTCCTGCTGCAGACCCTGATCGGCGCCTGGCCGGCCCGGATGGAAGACCTGCCCGTCCTGCGCGATCGGCTGGTGCAGTACATGATCAAGGCCGCCAAGGAGGCGAAGGTCAACACCAGCTGGATCCAGGAGGATCAGCGCTGGGAGGACGCGCTCCGCGGATATCTGGAAGCCCTCTTCGCGCTGCCCTTGCGCCACCCGCTGTGGAAGGGGCTGCAGCCGTTCGCGGAACGGGTGGCGGCGATCGGGATGCACAACTCGCTCTCGCAGGTGCTGCTGAAGATCGCCTCGCCCGGCGTGCCCGACTTCTACCAGGGCACGGAGCTGTGGGACCTCTCGCTGGTCGATCCCGACAACCGCAGGCCGGTGGACTTCGAGGTGCGGCGCCGGGTGCTCGACGAGGTGCGCGCCTCCTCGCTCTCGCCCGCCGCGCTGGCGAAGGAGCTGTACGGAAGCTGGGAAGACGGGCGCATCAAGCTCTTCCTCACGTACGCAGGGCTGCAGGCGCGCAAGTCCCTGCCGGGCGCGTTCGCCGGAGGCGGCTATGTTCCCCTCCAGCCGGAAGGGCAGCGGGCGGCGAACCTCTGCGCGTTCGCGCGCACCGGGCCCGCCGGAGAGCTGGCGGTGGCCGTGGCGCCCAGGCTGGTGGCGGGGCTGCTCGACGGGCCGCGGCTGCGCGCGGAGAAATTCGAGGGCACGACGGTGCCGGTGCCGGGGCTGCGGCCGGGCGATACGCTGCGCGACGCGCTCACCGGCGAGGAGCGCGCGGTCTCCGAGCGCGGGCTGGCGGTGGATCAGCTCTTCTCCACCTTGCCGGTGGCCCTGTTGACCAGCTCGCGCAAGAGCTGAGCGATCCGCGGCAGCCCTTCGCTGGAGGGGACCACGCTGAGCGGCGAGAGCTCGGCCTCCAGGCGCGCCGCGCGCTGCGCATCGTCGAGATCGGCGAAGAGCAGCGCGGGGAGCGTCACCCCACGCGCGCGGAGCGCCCGGAGGATGAGGATGCCCTGCACGTCCGCGGCGCTGCGGGCAGCGCTCTCTCCCCGCTCGTCGACGAGCAGCGCCGGCTGGGTGCGGCGGAAATCCAGATCGAGGAGCAGCGCCACCGCGCCGTCCGCGAGGGCGAGCGCCTCCGCGAAGTGTCCGGCGCGCACGAACCGGAACTGCCCGCCGAGGAAGCGGGTGAAGCGGTCGGTGTACTCGGACCCGTCCTCGCAGACCACGAACGTCATGCCGGCGGCGCCGGGAAGCAGGCGCCCACGGCCTTCCTCCACGGCGGCTCCTCCGGCCTCACCACCACGTGCCCCTGCCACTCCCGGGTCAGATCGCGGACCAGCCCGAGCCCGCGCCCGCTCTCCCGGCGCTCGATGGCGTCGAGCGAGATCCCGTGCTCCGACGAGTCGCCCACCAGCAGCACCATGAGGTTGCGGCCCGCGGCGTCGCGCTCTTCTCCCAGGCGGACGATCACCTCGCCTCCGCGGGCGGCGGCCTGGGCGTTGCGCAGCAGGTTGGCGAAGATGGTGGAGAGCGCCCCGCGCTCCACCGGGAACTCCACCTCCATGCCCTTCATCAGGATCGAGGGAGCGGTCCACGAGGCGCCGCCGCGCCGGGTCTCCGCCTCCACGTCGCGGATCCAGCCCGCCACGGCGCCCGCGTCAAGCCGCGTGCGCGGGCCGAGCCGGAGCAAGCCCGCGAGGCGGTCCGCGTGCAGGAGCCGGATGCGCTCGTCGAGCCGCGCCAGCTCCGCGGACCCTTCTCCCGGGTGGCGGAGCAGGGCTTCGGCGCGGGCGAGATCGCGGAAGAGCGGCCCGAAGACCGGCTCGCGGCCCAGCCGGCGCAGGGTCACGCCCTGCGCGCGCGCTGCCTTCCGCAGGGCGGCGTAGTGGCGGAAGACCACCTGCGAGGCGGGCTCCGGCGCGAGCAGCGCGCGCGCCACGTCCTCGCGCCGGCTGCCGGGATCCGCGAGCATCCCCAGCACGCCCGCGCGGTGTTTGATCACGTCGTGGCGCACCTCGTTGACGGCCCGGGCGAGGTGCGGGAAGAGGCGCGGCGCGCGCCGCAAGGCGGAGTGGAGCGTCGACCCCGCCCAGAGCCAGGCGGCGATCGCCGCGAGGAGCAGCGACGCTCCGCCGGCCAGCGCGATGCGGATGCGCGCGCGCGTCCGGGCGGCAGCGGTGCTGCTGCGGAGGATGGAATCGCGCGCGGCGCTCGCTTGTGGGAGGCCGGGGTCGTCCGGCGACGCCTGGGCAAGGAAACGCTCGATGTTCATCAGCGCCGCGTTCTGCCGCCCGGCGGCGAGATCGATCCGCGCCAGCGCCCACAGCGCCTCGGGAATCCCCTGCGCCTCCGCCGCCCGCAGCTCCTCCCAGGCACGCGGGTCGGGGTTCCGCTCCGCCAGGCGCGCGAGGCGGCGCAGGGCGACCGGCGAGGGCGATGCCAGCCGATAGCACTCCAGCGCGCGGGCCAGATCGCCGGAGAACTCGCGCACCTCGCCGATCGCCACCAGTCGCCCGGAAGGAATCCCAGGCTCGCAGCGGTCGCCAAGGACGGCCAGCGCCGCTTCCGGCCGATCCTCCGCCAGGCGCCGCCGCGCCTGCAGCAGCGCGATCTCCGCGCGGGAAGGCGACACCAGCTGCGCGCGCAAGGTCCGCGCCTCCTCCAGGTGCTGCGGATCGGGAGAGGCAGCATAGGCGAGCAGATCGTCCAGCGCGCCTGCCCGATCACCTTGCTCGAGGCGGAGTTGCGCGCGCGCGAAGCGGGCCTCCGGCGTTCCCGTCTGCACCGCGCGATCGACCCAGGGGACGACCAGGGCGGGCAGGCCGCCGGCTCGGCGCACGCGGGCGGAAAGCTCCAGCAGGCCCGGCCCGTCGTCCTGCAACGCCAAAAGGGTCTTCTCCGGGACCGCGCCGCTCAGCGCGTACAGCGCAGCGGCGGCCTCGACGAAGGAGGGCGAATCGTCCACCGCCTGCGCCAGCAGCTCGCGCGCGCTCTGCAGCGACTCGGCGCTTCCCGCCTGCTGCAGGAGAGCGCGCGCCGCCGCGCTGGGCTCGCGTCCTACCGCGACGGCGGGCGCGGGCGCCTGCGGATCCAGCCCCGCCTGCGCGCGCGCGGCGGAGGCGACCCGGGCCGCGTCCGGCGACGTGCCGCCCGAGCGCTGGTACTTGTCGAGGTGGCGCAGGGCGTCCTGCGCACGGCCCTGGCGCAAGGCGAGGCGCGCGCGCAGCAGCCACAGCTCGCTCCACGACGGCTCCAGCGCCAGCGCTTCGCGCAGCGCCGCGTCCGCGCGCTCCACCTCCAGCACGCCGCCGTGCTCGGCGAGGACCTGTCCCAGGCTGCGCCAGGCGCTGGCGTCGTTGGGCGCGAGCTGGGTGAGCACGCGCAGCTCGCGGGCTTCCTCGTCGAGCCGGCCGATCGCGTCCAGCGCCCGCGCCTTCAGCCAGCGCGCCGGGCGCCAGGCGGGTTGCGCCGCGCAGAGCGTTTCCGCGGCGGCGAGCGCGCCGCGCGCGTCGCCCAAGGCCAGCTTTCGCTCGGCGTCGGCGAGGCCGGCGCGCTGCGCGGCGGAGGCGGAGGGGTCCGGCCAGTCCTCGAGCGCCCGCGCGCGCTCCTCGTCGGCGATGCGATCGAGCAGCTCGCGGGCCCTGCGCAGCACCTCCGCGCCGGGCTTCTGCTCTTCGAGCGCGGCGAGACGCTGGCGGGCCTGGGCGGTCCTGCCCACGCTCGCCTCGAAGGCGGCGATCCGCAAGGAGAGGCTCGCCTTCGCCTCGCCGGAGGTGAGGGAAACGCCGCGCTCGAGCAAGGCGAGCGTCGCGTCCGCCCGTTCCCAGCGATCGTCCGCGGTGGAGAGGAGATCGGCGAGGTTGCCGTACGCCAGCCAGCGCCGGGGCCGCAGCTGGATGGCGAGGCGGTAGCTCTTCTCCGCGTCTTCCCTCCGCCCGGCACGGGCGTTCGCGAGCCCCAGATCGTTGGCGAGCGAGGCGTTGCGCGGGTCCTTGCGGAGCGCGGCGTTGAAGGACTCCACCGCTTCCGCGGCCCGCCCTTCGCGCAGGAGGTTCAACCCGGGCTCCGCGGCGCCGGCCGCGACGAGCGCCGCGAGCAGCGCGATCATGCGGACGCTCCGCGCAGGGTGCGCAGCCGCAGCCCGAGCTGGTTCATGCGCAGGTGCACCTTGCGCCGGGTCGCGCCGGGCCCGAACAGCTCGGCGGCCATCCGGTCGAGGTCGCCGCCGTGCGCGTGGAACAGCGCCATCAGATATTGCCGCTCCACGCCGGCGGAGATCTCGGCGAAGGTCCCGCCCGGCTTCAGCGCGATCTCGATGCGGCGGTCGCCGGAAGCTCCGGAGATGACCGGGCCGGGCGCGGACGGCGGCTGCGCGGACGGCTTGCCGAGGAGCCGATCGATCAGCGCCTCGCCGATCGCGAGCACCGCCGGCGCGCGCTCCTGCCGCCGGGACGGCGCGGACTCGTCGGAATCGAGATGCTGCACCAGCGAGAACACCAGCGCGTTGGTGGCGAGGAGCCGCAGCTCGCGGTGGTTTCCCGGCCAGCCGTGCGCGGCGAGCCGGTGCAGGGCGCCCGGAGGGAGGAAGACGGAAAAGGCGTCGCGCCGCTGCGAGCGCCCCTGCGGCTTTCCGAAGTGCACCGCGTTCTGCTCTTCGGCGTAGTCGTCCGGCGTGGGAAAGCGCGCCAGGTACGCGCGCACCAGCGGCCGCAGCTGCTCCGAACGCAGGGCATCGAGGACCGCGAAGCGGATCAGGTCCGCCAGGTCCTCCTTGCGCTCGCGCAGGGGCGGGACGCGCAGCCGCGTCGCCGGGTTCAGGCGCATGTAGAGGTCCTGGCGGAAGCGGCCTTCGCGCACCAGCTGCGAGAGGTCCAGGTTCGTCGCCGCCACCAGCTTCGGCGCCGCGGGGCGCGCTTTCGAGTCCCCCAGCCGGGTCACGGTCCCGCGCTCGAGCACCAGCAACAGGCGCCGCTGCGACTCCAGGTCGAGGTTGGCGATCTCGTCGAGAAACAGCGTTCCCGCGTTCGCCTGCTCGAAGACGCCGGCGTGGTCCTCCACCGCACCGGTGTAGCTGCCGCGGCGCGAGCCGAAGAGGTGCGCCGGCATCAGCGTCTCCGGGATGGTGGAGAGGTCGGTCACCACCAGCGGGCCTTTGGCGCCGGAGCGCGGGTGGAGCACGTGCTCGGCGAGGAAGCTCTTTCCGGTGCCCGTCTCTCCCTCGATCAACACGGGCAGCGGGCTGCGGGCGAGCACCGAGAGCTGCCGGCGCAGCTCGGCCATCGCCGGCGACCGCCCCCAGAACACCGGGCCTTCCTGCGCCGCGTGCTGCAAGGCCATCGCGCGGGAGATCTCCGCGGCCAGCGTGCGCGAGTCGACCACCTCGTTCTCGCAGAAGTGCACCAGCGGGTGCTGCGGCTTCTCGCCGATGTTCGCGTCGGTGGTGGTGAGCAGCACCACGGGCAGCGTCGGGTAGTCCTTGCGCAGCTGCTCGAGGATGTGGAGGCCCTGCCGGCGGCGGACCTGCTCCAGGTCGAGCCCTTCCTTCTGCGCAGGCAGTAGCTGGTCCTCGGGGAGGGCGAAGTGCAGGTCGAGGACCACCAGATCCGGCAGCGTCTCGTCTTGCCGCAGCGCCTCGGCGGCCTCGGCGTAGTTGTGCGCGCATTTCAGCTTGCAGCCGTTGTCGCGCTCTTCGCACACCTGGCACGGGTGCCGCCGCCCGCAGCGGGTGACGTAGTCGAACTGCGGGAGGTGCCGGTGGCACATCTCGATGGTCTGATCGCGGTCGTCGATCACCAGCAGGCGGGGCATCACTTCTCCAGGGAACGCGCGAGGGCGGAAAAAGCATCTTCCAGCGCCAGCACGGCGTGCAGCGGCACGGGCCAGGAAGAATCGAGAGAATTCACGGTAGCTTGCAGGGCGGAGGCGAACGCATCGCAGGCTTCCGCGGGGCAGGGCGCGGCAGCCCGCATCCGCTCGAACAGGCGCTCCGCGGTGATCGGCGCGCCTTCTGCATCGCAGAGCCGGGTCAGGCCGCGCCGGAGGGCCTCCACGTCCTGCTCTCCGGACGCCACCAAGTCTCGGGCGGGCCAGACGGCGCGCTTCACCAGGTCGTGCTGGAGGGCCCGCAACCACGGATGCATGTCTCCATTCTATAGAAAGGAGACTGCGGACCAAAAAATGGGCCCTCGCGCCTGCCGCAGGCTCCCCGCGAGAGTCCGATCTTGAATAGAGGAACGATCTTCGGGCTGGCGGCGATCCGGAACCGCCCGCGCGCCACGGCCTGCCGCCCCGCACCGACCGCCGCGGCGATGTGCGCTCAATCAAGTTCCACCGGAGGCGGACACCGCATCCCGCCGGGTCCTCCGACACTCGGGCGACCGGAGCGCGCACGTGGATGAGGGTCTGATGAGGTTACGCCAGCTCGGCCACGGTCACGCCGTCGCCGCCTTCGTGCTGCTCCGCCGGCCGGGACTTCGACACGTACGGGCTGCGCTGCAGGTGCTCGCGCACCGCTCCCTTCAGCGCTCCGCTCCCGTGCCCGTGCAGGACATGCACCCGCTCCTCGCCGGCGCGCATCGCGCGGTCCAGCTCCAGTTCGAGCGCGCGCAACGCCTCGTCCACGCGCATGCCGCGCACGTCGACCAGCGGCACCCGCACCTGCACCGGCGCGGGCCGGGCCTGCTCGGCGCGCTCCATCCGCTCCGCCCGGGTCTTGCGGAAGCCTGCCTTCCGCACTTCGCGCCCGATCGGCACCAGGTCCTCCACCGGCACCTTGCTGCGCAGCGCTCCCATCTGCACCATCGCCGTGCCGTCCTGCACCTCGAGCACCACCCCGTCGGTCCCGAGCCGCACGTGCTTGACACGCGCACCCGGCTCCAGCGCGGCGCCGGGAAGCGCCTCCGGCTCTTCCTCGCGCGCCTGCTCGCGCTCCTCGCCGGCCACCGCGGTCTGCAGGGCGCGCTGGGCCTCGACGGCCTGGGCCATCGCCGGCGCCGCCTGCAGTTGCGCGACCAGCGCGGCCATCTCGTCGCGCCGCCGGCGCAGGTCCTCGATCAGCTCCGCCCGCGCCCCGGCCCGCGTCTGCCGCTCCAGCTCCCGCAGGCGCTCGCGCTCGCGCTGCACCGAGGCGCGCTCCCGCTCCAGCTCCTCGCGCGCCGCCGCCAGCTCCGCGCGCGCCCGCGCCCCTTGCGCGCGCTCCGCCTCCAGCTTCTCCACCGCCTGCGACACCGCGGACGACCCGCTGCCCAGGATCTCCCGGGCCCGCGCGCAGACGTCTTCGGGCAACCCCACCCGGCGCGCGATCGCGATCGCCGAGGACGCGCCCACTTCCCCGAGCCGCAGCCGGTAGGTGGGCGCGAGCCGCTCCACGTCGAACCCCACGCTCGCGGGAGCGAAGCTCGGGTCGGCGAGCGCCAGCGCCTTCAGCTCCTCCAGGTGGGTGGTGATCAGCACCTGCGAGCCGGCCGCGACCAGCTTCTCCAGCGCCGCCACGGCGATGGCGGCGCCCTCGCGCGGATCGGTGTCCGCCGCGATCTCGTCGATCAGCGCCAGCGTCCCGGGCCCGGCCGCCTCCAGGATCCACTTCAGCGCGGTGAGGTGCGCGGTGAAGGTGGAGAGATCCCGCGAGAGGTCGCCCTCGTCCCCGATCGCCGTGTACACCGTCCGGTACAGCGGCATCCGGGAGCCCGCCTCCGCGGGGATGGGCAGCCCGGCGCGCGCCATCAGGGCACAAAGGCCCACGGCGGTGATGGTCACCGTCTTCCCGCCGGCGTTCGGTCCGCTGATGATCAGCGCCTGCGCCGGCGCCGGCAGCGCGACGTCGTTGGCCACCACCGCCGCCGGCTTGCGCTGCAAGACCAGCAGCGGGTGGCGGACCTTGCGCAGGTCGAATCGATCGCCGCCCAGCTCCGGGGCGCCGGCCTCCAGGTCGTCGGAGAGCCGGCCCGCGGCAGCCGCCTCATCGAGGACCGCGATCACCTCCACGTCGCGCTCCAGCGCCGGCGCCTGCCGGCCGGCGGCCCCGGAGAGCTCGTGCAGGATGCGCTGCTCTTCCTCCAGCGCTCCCGCCTCGGCGATGGTGAGCTGGTTGCCGAACTCCAGCAGCTGCTGCGGCTCGATGAACAGCGTCTGCCCCGAGTTCGAGGCGTTGTGCACGATCCCGGGAAGGTGCGATCGGTG
>JBGQLA010000061.1:0-16628 GCA_041499865.1 Deltaproteobacteria bacterium | reverse complement strand
GTGGTGTGGACGAACTTTCTCGGCAAGGATCCCATCCGCGCGGTGGCGCGCGAGCTGGGCCGTGTCGAGGCCGGCGAGTTCCTCTGGGCGAAGAAGAGCTCGGAGCGCGAGGGGAACGAGCAGCTCCTCCGCGTCTACGAGGCGGCCCTGGTGTTCCTGCGGGAGCCGTTGCCGGACCCCGCGCCCGCGGATGTCCCGCGCGTCTGGTGCGTCGCCGCCGGATACGACGGCGAGGGCGAGGCGGAGCGCTGGGGCAATCATCCGAACCACAAGCCGTTTTCCGTCCTGGAGCCGCTCTTGCGGCAGTGGTCCCGGCCCGGGGACCTGGTCCTGGACCCGTTCGCCGGCAGCGGCAGCATCCCGGCTGCCGCGTTGCGCCTGCAGCGGCGTGCGGCGTGCTTTGAGATTGACGCCGAATGGGCCGCGAGGGTATCGCGCCGGCTCTCGGAGGTGGGTGCATGAAGCGGCTGCTGCTCGTCCTCGCGATCGCCGGATGCGCCTCGAAGCGGATCAGCCACCATCGTTCGGGCTGGGGTTCCTCCTGCCAGGCAGCGGATCCGAACCTGATCCAGTGCGGTGGCAAGCTGGTGGCGAAGGTGGAGTGCTTCCAGCCTTCCGACGAGTCCTGCGGCGCCCTGGCGGTGAACTACACCGACGGCGAGCGGGTGTTCCTCTGGAGGCCCGCGGGCTTCGAGCCGGGGCAGGAGGCTTCGCTCCCGACCGGCGGCGTGATCCGTCCGGAGCTGGGATCGGACGGGCGCCTGATCTGGTTCAAGGGCGCGCAAAGCGGGCGCGAGATCTGGACGGTCTACGAGCCGGAGACGGGGATCCTGCGCGAGGTGGACGAGTCCGGCATCTTCCGGATCCGCGAGCACGACCCGCACAGCATGCCGCTATGGGCCGTGACGGCGAAATGAGGCGAGCAGGGCCTCGACGCGATCGGCGCCTTCGCGCCGCACCGTGGCGAGGTTCGCCTGCGCGATCCGCTCGGCCAGCGTGAGCGGGCTGACCAGCGCCATCGCCTGCTCCAGCGACAGCTTGCTGGTGTCCACGAATCGCGACCCGCCGTCGTTCTGCCCGCGGACGGAGCGCAGGACCGTGGCTCGCACCAGCTGCAGCGTCGGATCGGGGCTGCGGCGGACGAGCTGCACCGCCCGATTCGCGTCCAGCAGGTCGCGCGGCAGGTCGGGGTGGAAGGCGACGGCATAGAACGGCGCATCGCCGGCGTGGGCCGCGAACATCCGGTCGCGGAGGCCGGCACAGAACGCCGAGAACGCGCGCGCGGACTCCTCGCCGGTGGCCGGCTCCTCCGGGAAGATCAAGAGCGCCACTTCCAGCGATTGTGGCGGCACCGCTTCGATTTCGCGGATCGCCGGCAACGCCTCCTCCCGGCTGTGCAGGACCCGCCGGTGCAGCTTGCCGCCCTCGCGGCAGGACTTCGCGTAGGGACACATCCGGAGTCCCTCGACGAACTCCCGCAGATAGCGATCGCTGCGCGCCAGCGCCTCCAGATCGGGCGTGGTCACGGCTGCCGCCCCGTGTTACATCCCCGCCCCCAGATGCCCCGGCGAAAAGACCTCAAGTCCATTCTCCTCCTCGGCTCTGGTCCCATCGTCATCGGGCAGGCCTGCGAGTTCGACTACTCGGGCGTGCAGGCGCTCAAGGCCCTCCGGGAAGAGGGGTATCGCACCATCCTGCTCAACTCCAATCCCGCGACCATCATGACGGACGCGGAGTGGGCGGACCGCACCTACATCGAGCCCATCACGGTGGAGGCGGCCGAGCGCATCCTCGCCGTCGAGCGGCCCGATGCGGTGCTCCCCACCATGGGCGGCCAGACCGCGCTGAACCTCGCCGTGCAGCTGGCGAAGCAGGGCATCCTGGCGAAGTACGGCTGCCAGCTGATCGGGGCGCAGCTCGACGCCATCGAGAAGGCGGAGGACCGCCAGCGGTTCAAGGACTGCATGACCGCGATCGGCATCGACGTGCCGAAGTCCGGGGTGGCGCACACGCTCGACGAGGTGATGCAGGTCGCCAACCAGCTGGGGTTCCCGCTCATCCTCCGCCCGAGCTTCACCCTGGGCGGGCTCGGGGGCGGCATCGCCTACAACCGCCAGGAGCTGGAGGAGATGGGGGCCCGCGCCCTGGGATACAGCCCGACGCACGAGGTGCTGATCGAGGAGTCGGTGCTCGGCTGGAAGGAGTTCGAGCTGGAGGTGATGCGGGACAAGGCCGACAACGTGGTGATCATCTGCAGCATCGAGAACGTCGACCCGATGGGGGTGCACACGGGCGACTCGATCACCGTCGCTCCCGCGCAGACGCTCTCCGACGTCGAGTACCAGGCGATGCGCGACATGGCCCGGCAGGTGATCCGGGCCATCGGAGTGGAGACCGGCGGGTCGAACATCCAGTTCGGCGTCAATCCCCAGACGGGGCGGATCGTGGTGATCGAGATGAACCCGCGCGTCAGCCGGTCGTCGGCGCTGGCCTCGAAGGCCACGGGCTTTCCCATCGCCAAGATCGCCGCCAAGCTCGCGGTCGGGTACACGCTCGACGAGATCACCAACGACATCACCAAGACCACGCCCTGCAGCTTCGAGCCGGCGATCGACTACTGCGTGGTGAAGATCCCCCGCTTCAACTTCGAGAAGTTCCCCCACGCCGACCAGACGCTCACCACCAGCATGAAGTCGGTGGGCGAGGTGATGTCCATCGGGCGCACCTTCGCCATCGCCCTGCAGAAGGCGCTGCGCTCGCTGGAGAACCGCACCGACGGGCTGGACTCCCCGCTCAAGCGCGACGGGATCCCCGGCGCGTACACGGCGGAAGAGCTGGAGCGGATCCGCGGCGAGGTGAAGACGCCCACCCCGCGGCGGCTGTTCTGGCTGGCCGAGGCCTGCCGCGCGGGAATTCCCACGGAGGAGATCTACGCGCTCTCCTTCGTCGATCCCTGGTTCATCCGCGAGGTCCGGGCGCTGGTCGATGCCGAGCGGCAGATCGCGGAATCCGCCCGCGAGGCGGCCGCCGGCGCGCCGGTGGCCGACCTGGTCCGCTGGAAGCGCCTCGGCTTCTCGGACAAGCGGATTGCGCGCCTCACCGGGCGCACCGAGGCGGCGGTGGCCGCGCAGCGCGAGGCAATGGGCCTGCACCCGGTGTTCAAGCGCGTCGACACCTGCGCCGCGGAGTTCGAGGCGAACACGCCCTACCTCTATTCCAGCTACGAGGACGAGGACGAGGTCCGTCCCGACGATCGCAAGAAGGTGCTGATCCTCGGGTCGGGACCGAACCGCATCGGCCAGGGCGTCGAGTTCGACTACTGCTGCGTGCAGGCCTCGTTCGCGCTGCGGGCCGCCGGGTACGAGACCCTGATGGTGAACTGCAACCCGGAGACGGTCTCCACCGACTACGACACCTCGGACCGGCTGTACTTCGAGCCGCTCACCCTCGAGGACGTGCTGGAGGTCGCCCGGCGCGAGAAGCCCATCGGCGCCATCGTGCAGTTCGGCGGGCAGACGCCGCTGAAGCTCGCTCGCGGGCTGGAGAAGGCGGGCATCCGCATCCTCGGCACCAGCGTGGACGCGATCGACGCCGCCGAGGATCGCGAGCTCTGGGCCAAGGTGGTGGAGGATCTGAAGCTGCGGCAGCCGGAGAACGGCATCGCCCGCAGCCCCGACCAGGCCCTCGCCATCGCCCGCCGCATCGGGTACCCGGTGATGGTGCGGCCGAGCTTCGTCCTCGGCGGCCGGGCGATGGAAGTGGTCCATGACGACGCGGGGCTGGTGCAGTACTCCACCGAGGCGGTGCAGGCGTCCGAGGAGCGCCCGATCCTGATCGATCGCTTCCTCAGCGACGCGACCGAGGTGGACGTGGACTGCGTCGGCGACGGCAAGAGCTACGTGGTGGCGGGCGTGATGGAGCACATCGAGGAAGCGGGCATCCACTCCGGGGACTCCGCCTGCGCGCTGCCGCCGTTCTCGCTGCCGCCCGAGATCGTCGACGAGATCGCCCGCCAGGCGATCGCGCTCGCCAGACACCTCCGGGTCATCGGCTGCATGAACGTCCAGTTCGCCGTCCAGGGACGGGAGATCTACGTGCTCGAGGCCAACCCGCGCGCGTCGCGCACCCTGCCCTTCGTGGGCAAGGCCACCGGGGTGGCCTGGGCGAAGATCGCCGCGCTCTGCACGGTGGGAAAATCGCTCCAGGAGCAGGGGGTCCGCGGGACGGTGGTGCCGCGCCACATGAGCGTGAAGGAAGCGGTCTTCCCCTTCCACCGCTTCTCCAAGGCGGACACCATCCTCGGCCCCGAGATGCGCTCCACCGGCGAGGTGATGGGCATCGACGACTCCTTCCCGCGCGCATTCGCGAAGGCGCAGATCGCCGCCGGGAACACTCTGCCGGTGCGCGGGCGGGTGTTCATCTCCGTCCGCGACGCCGACAAGGCCGGCTTCGTGGAGCTGGGAGCCCGCCTCGTGAAGCTCGGATTCGAGATCATCGCCACCGGCGGCACCGCCAGTTTCTTCCGCGCCCGCGAGGTCCCCTGCCAGACGGTGTTCAAGGTCAACGAGGGCAGGCCGCACATCGTGGACAAGCTGATCGACCGGGAGATCGACCTGGTCTTCAACACCACCAGCGGCAAGAAGGCGATCGAGGACAGCTACAGCATCCGCCGGCAGACCCTGATGAACGGCATCCCCTACTTCACGGCGCTGACCAGCTGCCGCGCCGCGGTGGCGGCGATCGAGGCGCTCCGCCAGGGGCCGCTCACCGTCAAGTCGCTGCAGGAATACCACCCGAGGACGTGATGGAGCCCAGGCCGGCGACGGAACGGGACCTGCCCGCGATCCTCCGCATGCTGCTCGAGGATCGCGCGACCGCCTCCGACGAGCTGGCCCCCGACGCCCGCTGCTACGCCGACGCGCTGCGGGAGATGCAGGCCTCCGGAAGCAGCGCCACCTACGTCGCCGAGGAGGACGGGCGCGTGGTCGGCACGTTCATGCTCACCTTCATCCGCCACCTGATGCGCCGCGGGACGCTGGTCGCGCAGATCGAATCCGTGCGCGTGGACGCGCCGTCGCGAGGCCGCGGACTGGGAGAGCAGATGATGCGCTGGGCAATCGCCGAATCGCGGCGCCGCGGCTGCAGCCGCATCCAGCTCACCACCCACAAATCCCGCAGGGCCGCCCACCGCTTCTACGAGCGGCTCGGCTTCGATGCGACACACGAAGGAATGAAGCTGCCGCTCGGCTGAGAAACCCGGGTTTTAGCGTCTGAGGATGAGGTGCTCGAGGAGGGCCTTCTGGATGTGGAGGCGGTTTTCGGCTTCGTCGAGGATGGCGGAGTGGGGGCCGTCGATGATGCTGGCGGTGATCTCCTCGCCGCGGTGGGCCGGGAGGCAGTGGAGGACGATGGCGTGGCGGCTGGCTCCGGACAGGAGTTGGTCGTTCACCTGGTAGCCGGCGAGGGCCTTCATCCGGACCGCGCCTTCCTTCTCCTGGCCCATGCTGACGAACACGTCGGTGACCACCACGTCGGCGCCGGCCACCGCCTTGACCGGATCGGCGGTGACCTCCTCGGCCCCTCCGACGGCTCCAGCAGGCGGCCGGTAACCCTCCGGAGCGGCGAGGCGGAGCTTGAACCCGAAGATCGGCGCCGCTTCGCAGAAGGAGAGAGCCATGTTGGAGGCGCAATCGCCGACGAAGGCCAGGGTCTTGCCCTCCACCTCGCCCAGCTTTTCCTCGACGGTGAAGAGGTCCGCCAGGACCTGCACGGGGTGGCCGCCGTCGGAGAGGCCGTTGATCACCGGGACGGTGGCGGCGCGCGCGAAGGCGCGCAAGCGGTCGTCGCCGTGCGTGCGGAACATGATCGCGTCCACGTACCGCGAGGCGACCCGCGCCGTGTCCTCGATCGTCTCCCCGCGCGCGATCTGGCTCTCGGTCATCGGCAGGGTGATCGCGGTCCCGCCCAGCTGCCCGATGGCCGCCTCGAACGAGATGCGGGTGCGGGTCGAGGCCTTCTCGAAGAGCAGCAGCAGCGATCGGCCGTTCAGGGTCTGCACCGCCTCGCCGAGGCGGCGCCTGGCCTTGAGTTCGTGCGCACGGCGGAAGAGGGCCCTGTGCTCGTCGGGGGAGAAATCGGTCAGCCGGAGGAAATCCCGCTTCACAGCGCCGCCTCCTTGAGCTCCGCGAGGAGCGTCGCAAGCCGGGGAACGCCCGCGGCGGCGGCCTGCGCCGCCCCCGCCGAGCTGCGCACGAACGAGATCTGCGCTTCGATCGAGGCCGGTCCGGTCCCGCCGGCGTTCTTCTTGCGCGAGACGGAGATGGAAGCGTCCGCGGCGCGCAGGACCTCCGCGGTGAACCGCGGGTCGATCTCCCGCGCCAGCTCCAGCGGCGCCCCGCTCAGGGGAATGTTCCGGTCCGTGCACTTGCGCACCAGAGCTCCCGTGAGCCTGTAGGCGGTGCGGAAGGGCACGCCCGACTGGGCGAGCGCCTCGGCCACGTCGGTCGCCGCGGTGGCGCCGTCCTGCAGCGCGCTGCGGCCGCGATCCGCGTCGAACCGGACCCGCCCGAGCCCGAGGCGAAGCATGCGCAGGACCGACGCCAGCAGCGGTCCGGTCTCCAGGAGCGGCTGCCGATCCTCCTGCAGGTCGCGGTTGTACCCGCCCGGCAGCCCCTTCACCGTGACCAGCAGCGCGTTCAGGTTTCCCAGGGCGCGCCCGCACTTGCCGCGGATCAGCTCGAACAGGTCCGGATTGCGCTTCTGCGGCATCATCGAGGACCCCATGGCGATCTCGTCGTCGAGCTGCAGATACCCGAACTCCGCCGTGCAGAAGTCGATCACGTCGGTGGCCACCCGGCTCGCGTGCAGCAGCGCGCGCGCCGCCGCGTAGGCGAAGTCGAGCGCGAAGTCCCGGTCTCCGACGGTGTCCATCCCGTTCACCGTCAGCCGCGGAAAGCGCAACAGCTCGCGGACGATCTCCCGGTCCGCCGGCAGCGAGGTGCCCGCCAGCGCCCCGACGCCCAGCGGCATCTCCGTGGGCACGGTCGCGCGCAGCAGCTCGAGGTCGCGCGCGAACATCGCGCCCCAGGCGCAGAAATAGTACGCGGCGCTCACGGGCTGCGCCCGCTGCCGGTGGGTGTAGCCGGGCAAGAGCGTGTCGCGCTCGCGGGCCGCGAGGTCGGCGAACTGCCGCAACAGCCCGGCGAGCTCCTCGAGCGCCAGCGCGCATTGCTCGCGCACGTGGAGGCGGAGATCGAGGGCCACCTGGTCGTTGCGCGACCGGGCCGTATGCAGCATCCCGGCGATCTCCCCGAGCTGCTGGAAGAGCAGCGTCTCCACCGCCATGTGCACGTCCTCCTCGTCCGGCAGCAGCGGCGCCCCCTCGAGCACGCGCAGGAGCTCCGTCCGGATGGAGGCGGCGGCGTCGCGCGGCACGATCTGCGTGCGCGAGAGCATGATCAGGTGGGCCAGCGACCCGATCACGTCCTCGCGCAGGAGCTGCCGGTCGAGCGGCAGCGAGGTGGAGAACGCCAGCACCTCGGGGAGGAGCTGGGCTCCCCCCGAGGCGGCGCCGGAGCCGACGATTGTCACTTGCTGATTCCGCCATGCTGGCGGGCGAATTCCTGCAGCTGGAGCCCGAGCAGGTGGATGAACCCCTCCGCGGCGCGGTGGTCGAAGCGATCCTCGACCCCGTAGGTGGAGAGCGCGTGGTTGTACAGGCCGTGCTTCGAGCTGCGTCCCACCACCTTCATCGAGCCCTTGAAGAGCTTCAGGGTCACCTCGCCGGTCACCGTCTCGGCCAGCGAGTCGTTGAAGGCCTGCAGGGCCAGCCGCAGCGGGCTGAACCAGAAGCCCTCGTAGGTGAGCTGCGCGAAGCGCTGGTCCAGCTGCGCCTTCACCCGCAGCGCGTCGCCCATCACGGTGAACCGCTCCGCCTCCTGGTGGGCGGCGATCAGGGCCACCGACGCCGGGCACTCGTACGTCTCCCGGCTCTTGATGCCCACCACCCGATCTTCCATCAGGTCGATGCGGCCGACGCCGTGCAGGCCGGCGATCTCGCCGACCTTGGCGATCAGCGCCGCCGGCGCGAGCTTCTCGCCATTGACGGTCACCGGCAGCCCGCGCTCGAACCCGATCTTCAAGTACCCGGGCGCGTCGGGCGCATCCTCGATGCTCTTCGTCCAGGCGAAGGCCGCCTCCGGAGGCTCCTGGGCGGGATCCTCGAGGACCCCTCCTTCGATACTGCGCCCCCAGAGGTTCTCGTCGATGGAGAAGGGCGACTTCTTGGAGGTGGGCACCTCGATGCCGTGCTTCGCCGCGTACTCCATCGCCGCGTCGCGGGTGATGTTCCGCTCGCGCTGCGGCGCGAGGATCTTCAGATCCGGCGCCATCCCCTTCACCGCCAGGTCGAAGCGGACCTGGTCGTTGCCCTTGCCGGTGGCGCCGTGGGCGACGGCGCTGGCGCCGTGCTTGCGCGCCGCCGCGACCAGGTGCTTGGCGATCAACGGCCGGCTGAGGGCCGCACTGAGCGGGTACACGCCCTGGTAGAGCGCGTTGGCCTGCAGCGCGGGGAAGCAGAACTGCGTGGCGAACTCCTCCTTGGCGTCGACGATCTCCGCCGCCACCGCGCCCGCCTGGCGCGCCCGGGCCTTCAGCTTCTCGTGGTCCTTCGACTCCCCCACGTCGGCGTGGCAGGCGATCACGTCGTAGCCGTACTCGTCGGAGAGGATGCGGACGAGCACGCTCGTGTCCAAGCCACCGGAGTACGCGAGAACGACCTTTTCCCTCGTTGCCATCAGAGATTCTCCCTTCCGAACAGGTTCCGGATCTGCTGCGCCAGCCGCCGCGTCGCGACGCCGCGCGCGGGTGTTGCGAAGATGGTGTCGTCGCCGGCCAGGGTGCCGAGGCACTCCGGCATGCGCGCGTTGTCTATGGCCAGCGCCACCGCGGAGGCCATTCCCGGCCGCGTGCGCAGGACCACCAGCGACTCGTTGTCGCGCAAGGAGAGGACGGTATCGGCCAGCTCGGTGAGCGGGTTCGCCTTGGCGTTCACCGCCTCGATCTCGTAGACCGCGCCCTCGGGCCCGGAGACCCGCAGCACGCCCAGCTCCGCCAGATCGCGCGAGAGCGTTCCCTGCGTCGCCTCGATCCCCTGCGCCGCCAGGAGCTCCGACAGCTCCTGCTGGGTGGAGATGCGGCGGGAGCGGAGCAGGCGGCGGATCTCCTCCTGCCGCTCGAGCTTGCCGACCTTTTCCCGGATCAGCCTCATGCCCGGATCCAGGAGCCGACGCCCTTGTCGGTGAAGAGCTCGCCGATGATCGAGTGGGGGACCCGGCCGTCGAGCAGGTGCACGCTGTGCACGCCGGCGGAGAGCACCTTGAGGATGCTCCTCGCCTTCGCCTTCATCCCGCCGGCGATGGTGCCGTCGTCGATCAGCGCCTGCAGATCGGCGCCGGTGAGCTGGCCGATCAGCTCGCCCGCCTTGAGGATGCCGGGCACGTCGGAGAGGTAGATGAGCTTCTGCGCGCCGATCGCCACCGCCACCTCCGCGGCCACGTTGTCGGCGTTGATGTTGTAGCTCTGCCCGTCCTCGCCGAGCCCCACCGGGGAGATCACCGGCACGTAGCCCTGGTCGAGCAGCATCTCCAGGAACTCCTTGTTCACGCGCGTGACCTCCCCCACCTGCCCGAGGTCGCGGCCCTCCTGCACCAGCTTGCGCGCGCGGATCAGCCCGCCGTCCTTGCCCGACAGGCCGACCGCCAGGGCGGCGCCGTTGCCGTTGAGCAGCGTCACCAGCTCGGTGTTGATGGAGCCGGTGAGCACCATCTCCACCACCTTCACGTCCTCGGTGTTGGTGACGCGCTGCCCGTCGATGAACTCCGCCTTCCCGCCCAGCTTCTCCAGCGTCCGGGTGATCTCCGGGCCGCCGCCGTGCACCACCACGGGCCGCAGCCCCACCGAGCGGAGCAGCACGATGTCGTCGCAGAAGGACTTCTTCAGCGACTCCTTCACCATCGCCGCACCGCCGTACTTGATCACGCAGCGGGTGCCGGAGAACTTGCGGATGTACTCCAGCGCGTCGACCAGCAGCTGCACCTTGAAGGTGGGGCTGTAGTTGGAGAGGCGGTCGTCCTTCCCGGTCCCTCCGTCGGGCCGGGTGACGATCAGCGAGGTGTAATCGGCGTTGATCTTCACGTAGTCGTAGGAGAGATCGCAGCCCCACGCCTCCGCGCTGCCTTCGCCGCGGCGGAGCTCGACGAGGATCCGCACCTCCGGCTCGCGCATCCGGGCCTTGAGCACGCTCGCGTCGTAGGCCAGCGGCGCGCGATCGTAGACGGGCACGTCCTGGACGGTGACGCGGGCGTCCGCCGGATCGATCGGGTATCCCGCGGTGCCGGCGCGGGCGCCGATGGAGGAGAGCACGCGCCCCCAGTTCGGGTCGGCGCCGAAGATCGCCGCCTTCACCAGGCTCGAGCCCGCGCAAGCCTTGGCCAGGTCGAGCGCGACATCCTCGTCCGGTGCGCCGGCGACTTCGATGTCGAGGAGCTTGGTGGCCCCTTCGCCGTCCGCGGCGATCTCCTTCGCCATCTGCTTGCAGAGGTCGTCGAGCGCTGCGGCGAAGACGTCGAGCGCCGCCCCGGGGTCCGCGATGGGCGGATTGCCGGCGGCGCCGTTCGCCAGCGCGAAGACGCAGTCGTTGGTGGACATGTCGCCGTCCACCGTCAGGGCGTTGAAGCTGCGCCGCATCGCCTTCTGCAGCGCTCCGGAGAGCATCGGGGGGGTAATCGCGCAGTCGGTGGCGACCACCGCGATCATCGTCGCCAGCGAAGGGGCGATCATCCCGGACCCCTTGCAGATGCAGGTCAGGGTCACGTCCTTGCCGCCGATCCGCACCACCCGCGCCGCCAGCTTGATGCGGGTGTCGGTGGTCATGATCGCTTCGGCGGCGAGAATGGGGTCCGCCTTGAGCGAGGCGGCGAGGGTCGGCGCGGCCGCGACGATCTTGTGCGCCGGCAGGCGGACGCCGATCACCCCGGTGGAGGCACTGACCACGGCCGAGGCGGGCAGCTTCAACTCCAGGGCGACGGCCTCGCAGACGGTCTTCACGTCGTCGAGACCTTCGGGCCCGGTGAGCGCGTTGGCGTTGCCGCTGTTGATCACCACGGCGCGCATGCCTTCGGCCGGCAGGCGCTTCTCGGCGTCGAGCACCGGCGCCGCTTTGGCGAGGTTCTGCGTGAAGCAGGCCGCCGCCGCGCAGGGCGTCTCGCTGTACACCAGCGCCAGGTCCTTGCGGTTCGGCTTGATCCCGGCCTGGATGCCGGCCCAGAGGAATTTCTTCGGTACCTTCAAGGATGGAACCCCCGCATCGTGTCCAGGCCGGTGGTCTCCGGCCAGCCCATCGCAAGGTTCAGGTTCTGCACCGCCTGTCCGGCCGCGCCCTTCACCAGATTGTCGATGGCGGAGATCGCCACCACCATCACGCCGTCCGCCGCCACCGCCACCTGGCACTTGTTCGTCCCGGTCACGCCCTTCAGCGACACCTGCTCGGGCGCGTCCAGCACTTCGACGAACGGGGCGTTTGCATATTTATGCAGATAAGCCGCGCGCAGCCCGCTCGCCGTCCGGCCGGGAGCGAGCCGGCCGTAGCAGGTGGCGAGGATGCCGCGCTTGATCGGCAAGAGGTGCGGGGTGAAGGTGAGCGGGCGGCCCAGGGTCTGGGCGATCTCCGGCTGGTGCTGGTGGCGGAGGACCTTGTAGGCGCGGAAGTCCTCGTCGACCTCCGCGAAGGAGAAGTCCTCCGACGCCTTGCGGCCGGCGCCGGTGACGCCCGACGCGGCGTCGACGATCAGCCGGTCCGCGGAGAGCATCCCCGCCTCGACCAGCGGCGCGAGCGCCAGCGCCGCCGCGGTCGGATAGCAGCCCGGGTTCGCGATCAGGCGCGTGCCTTGGGGCACGCGGGAAAGCTCGGGAAGGCCGTAGAACGCGCGAGGGAGCAGGTCCGCGTGCACGTGCTCGAAGCCGTAGAACTGCGGGTAGAGCGCGGCGTCGCGCAGCCGGAAGGCGCCGGAGAGGTCGATCACCGTCAACCCAAGGGCGTGCAGGATGGGCGCGAGCTTCAGGGATCCTTCCGCGGGCGTGGCGAGAAAGACGGCGGCGCATTCCCGCGCCAGCTGCACGAGCTGATCCTGCGGCGCGTACTTGAGCTTTCCGGCGGAGCCCGACAGGCCGGCCCGCCGCGCCGCCGTTTCGCCGGCCCACTTGTCGCTGCCGAGGAGGCGCAGCTCGACGCGTGGGTGCAGGGCGAGGATCCGGCTCAGCTCGAGCCCGCTGTATCCCGACGCGCCGACGATCCCCACCGGAACGGTCTGCATAGTTGCGCATAGTTATGCAATCCGCGCCAGGATGCAAGCCGAATCGTCCCGCCTCTTCCGCGCGGCTGCCGCCTCGCCGGGAACGGTCGCCGGCACACCGTCGCGGCAGGGAGCCGCTCGCCGGTGACGCGCTGCGCAGGAAGGCGCATTTGGTTTGCATTCGGCACCCGGCCAAGCAAAGATGCTCGGCGCGCGCGGCCGGACCCTTCCGGGGACCGGCCGCATTTCGTTTCGCGAAGGGCAACCCGATGGCAGGCAACAGCATCCCCATGACCAAGGCCGGCGCGGACGCCCTCAAGCGCGAGCTCAAGCGGCTCAAGTCGGTCGAGCGGCCCCGCATCGTCCACGAGATCTCCGTCGCGCGGGACCACGGCGACCTGAGCGAGAACGCGGAGTACCACGCCGCCAAGGAGAAGCAGTCGCACGTCGAGGGCCGGATCCAGATGCTGGAGGACCGGCTGGCCCGCGCCGAGATCATCGAAGTCGGCAAGCTCGCCGGCGAGCGGGTGGTGTTCGGCGCCACCGTCAAGCTGGAGGACAGCGACTCCGGCCAGAGCACCCAGTACACCATCGTCGGCGAGGACGAGGCGGATCTGAAGAAGGGCCGGATCAGCATCACCAGCCCCATCGCCCGCGGCCTGGTCGGCCGGGAGGTGGGAGACAGCGTCCGGATCCGCACCCCGGGCGGCGAGCGCGAATACGAGATCCTGGAAGTGAACTTCGTCGAGTACACGGTCGAAGAAGGGGAGTAGCGGTGGCAGGGGACCCTGCGCTCTCGCTCGCGCTCTCGCCGCTCTTCCAGCCGCTGCGATTCGCCACCCGCGCCGGCGTCTCCCGCCTGAACGGGCTGGAGGCGCTGGTCGCGCGGGTGGTCGCGCAGGCCCGCGCCTACGCCACGGAATCGTCGGCGGCGCGGCTCGACCGCCTGGCGGCCAGCGTGCGCGGGTTCGACGCCGCGGCCGAGCCCGAGCGGCAGAACGCGATCGCCGTGCTGGTCCGCGAGCTCGGCGCGCTGGTCCCGATCCCGCGGGAGATCAGCGCGCTCGCGGGGCCCATGTCGGAGGGGTCTGGCAAGCTCCCGGCCATGCCGGAGCAGACCGCCGCCACGCCGAAGCTTCCGCCCGATCCCCTGGCCACGCCGGTGGTCCAGCTGCGCGGGGTGGGGCCCGCGCTCGCCGCGAAGCTGGAAGGGAAGGGCCTGCGCACGGTCGGCGACCTGCTCCTGAACCTGCCCCGCAGATACGAGGATCGGCGCACCCCGCGCACCGTCGCCGAGGCGCCGGTCGGGGAGCGATCGGTGATCGCGGGCCGCATCGTCAAGGCCCAGGAGGCGAGGGGGCGCAGGCGCAGGCTCGAGGTGCTGGTCCGCGACGACGCCGGCGGGACCCTGGTGTGCATCTGGTTCCACTACCGTCCCAGCTTCCTGCAGCGGTTCCCCTTCCTCGCGCACGTGCTCGTCTCCGGCGAGGTGCGGGAAGGGTATCGC
This sequence comes from Deltaproteobacteria bacterium, assembly GCA_041499865.1. Lineage (GTDB taxonomy): Bacteria > Myxococcota > Myxococcia > Myxococcales > 40CM-4-68-19 > 40CM-4-68-19. The sequence continues at coordinate 2,771 of JBGQLA010000061.1, read as the reverse complement.
GGCGGCGGCAAGGTGATGCACCACCCGGACGTGGAGATGCTCGGCGCCAGCGGCGAGCCGGAAGGGCCGCGCGACGACGACTCGTTCGGCCGGGTGGTGCCCGTCTACACCGACGTGGAAGGGATTCCCCCGCGCACCTTCCGGCGCATCGAGAAGCGCGCGGTCGACGAGTACGTCCGCTTCGTCGGCGACGCCTTGCCCGACTCCCTGCGCCGCCGCCGGCGCCTGCTCCCCCTGCCGGAAGCGCTGCGCGAGGCACATTTCCCCGACCGGTTCGCGGCGGAGCTGGCCCGCGGGGTGCCCTCCGGCGAGCCGCGCCGGAGGCTCGCCTTCGAGGAGCTGTTCCTGGTCCAGCTCGGCCTCGCCCTGCGCCGGCGGGGGATCAAGGTGGAACCCGGCATCGCTTTTCGCGCGCTGCCCGAGGCCGTCGACGGCATCGTCTCGACGCTGCCCTGGCCATTGACGGGAGCGCAGCGGCGCGCCGTGGAAACGATCGCGGCGGACATGCGCAAGCCCGAGCCGATGAACCGGCTCCTGCAGGGCGACGTGGGCAGCGGGAAGACCGCGGTGGCGCTCTGCGCGGCGCTCCTCGCCGTGGAGGACGGCTACCAGGCGGCTCTGATGGCGCCGACGGAGATCCTCGCCGAGCAGCACGCGCGCTCGCTGCGGGCGCTCCTGCGCGGCGCGAAGGTCCACGTCGAGCTGGTGAGCGGGAGCCTCACCCAGCGCGAGCGCGATCACGCGGCCCGCCTCCTGCGCTCCGGGGCCGCCGGGATCGTGGTCGGCACGCATGCGCTGGCGGAGGAAGCCACCGCCTTCCACAAGCTCGGGCTGGTGGTGATCGACGAGCAGCACCGGTTCGGGGTGATGACGCGCGCCCGCCTGATGTCCAAGGGCCACCGGCCCGACGTGCTGGTGATGACCGCGACCCCCATTCCGCGCACCCTCGCGCTCACCCTCTACGGCGACCTGGACGTCTCGGTGCTCGACGAGCTCCCGCCGGGACGGACGCCCATCGCCACCAAGGTGTACCGCGAGGCGGCGCGGGAGAAAGCGTACGAGGTGATCCGCCGCGAGCTGCGCGCCGGGCGCCAGGCCTATGTCGTGCTCCCGCTGGTCGAGGAGAGCGAGAAGCTCGCCGACCTCAAGGCGGCCACCAAGGAGCGCGACCGCCTCGCCATGGAGGTGTTCCCGGACGTCAGCCTCGGGCTGGTGCACGGACGGCAAGGCGCTGTCGAACGGAACGAGGAGATGGAGCGGTTCCGCCGGGGCGAGACGCGGATCCTGGTCGCCACCACCGTCATCGAGGTGGGCGTCGACGTCCAGAACGCCACCGTCATGCTGATCGAGCACGCCGAGCGCTTCGGACTCTCACAGCTCCACCAGCTCCGCGGCCGCGTCGGCCGGGGCGCGGCGAAATCGTTCTGCCTGCTGCTCACCGGCACTTCGGGCGCGGAATGGGGTCCGGCGGCGCGGCAGCGGCTCCAGGTGATGGAGGAGACCACCGACGGGTTCCGCATCGCGGAGGCGGACCTCGAGCTGCGCGGGCCCGGCGAGTTCCTCGGCACCCGGCAGAGCGGGCTGCCCGACTTCGCGGTGGCGGAGCTGGCGCGCGATCAGAACATCCTCAACGAGGCCCGCGAAGAGGCGTTTGCGCTGGTCCAGGCCGACCCGGAGCTGGGCAGCGCGGAAAACCTCCCCGTTCGTGAGCTGCTCCTGCACCGCTGGCGCGGCCGGCTCTCGCTGGCGCGGGTCGGCTGAGGCTCAGATTTCCAGGATCCAGTCGAACAGCAGCTTGAAATCCTCGTAGCAGGCCTCGCAGATCCAGCGACGGTCCTGCGTCACGTACCCTTCCTTCGCCGTCCCGGCGATCTCGCGGGTGCGGAACGGCACCCAGCAGAACTCGCAGTGATCGTGCTCGGACCCCAGGCGGATCGGGGCATACGGCTCGTACCGCAGCAGCTCTTCACGCAGCCAGTCCTGACCCTGCAGCCGCCAGTCGTCTTGACTAATCACGTCGCGCTCCATCGATGGTGCATCGCGCACACGCGCTGCTTGACGTCTCCGGTGCTTGGGACCGCGCGGAGGGTGCTGGTGGTCACAGCATACAGCGGCGTGTCAGCGTCGTGCGCACAGCCGCGCAGGAAGCCGGCAAGGTTGGCGAGCGTGCGGTTCACGGTCTGTGGAACGCAGGATCCCGCCGTTTTCTGCCCGAGAGTGCGCGTTCCAGTGGGAGCGGCAAGGGGCCCCTCGGGCGCCTGGATGCCGTGAAAGCCAGAGTCACCCCTGTGTTACCTTGAGGGCGAATGGCGAAGATCGGCGAGGTTCTCATCCGCGCGGGCCACCTCACCCAGGACGGCCTCGAGGAAGCGCTCGACTGGCAGGTCTTGTACGGCGGCCGGCTCGGCACGAACCTGGTCGAGCTCAGGCTGGTCGAGGAGGAGCAGCTCGCCCGGGCGCTCGGCAAGCAGCTCGGCGCGGAGGTGGCCTGGGGAGATCTGGCGGTGGACCCGGCGCTGGTGAGCGCAGTCCCGCGGCACGTCGCCGATCGCCACGAGATCGTCCCGTGGAAGCTGGAGAAGCGCCGGCTCAAGGTTCTCTGCTGCGAGATCAAGGTCAACGAGCTGGATCAGCTCTCGTACAAGTCGGGGCGGACCTGCGTTCCGGTGATCGCGCCGGAGTTCCGCATCTTCCAGCTCCTGCGGGCGCACTACCAGGCCACGCGGCAGATGCGGGCCCTCGACTTCGGCGTGGTGCCGGAGGAGGGGCGC
>JBGQLA010000060.1:0-16704 GCA_041499865.1 Deltaproteobacteria bacterium | reverse complement strand
GCGGCAGCGATGGCGTCGGCGCGGGTGATGGGCCGGGGCGACGAGAAGCTCGCCGACCAGGCCGCGGTGGACGCGATGCGCAAGGCGTTCAACCAGCTGAACATCCGCGGGACCATCGTCATCGGCGAGGGCGAGCGGGACGAGGCGCCGATGCTCTACATCGGCGAGAAGGTGGGCAGGGGCGACGCGGCGGACCCCGAGGTGGACATCGCGCTCGATCCGCTCGAGGGCACCACCATCACCGCCACCGGCGGGCCCAACGCGCTGAGCGTGATCGCCATGTCCGACAAGGGCAACCTGCTCAACGCGCCCGACACGTACATGGACAAGATCGCGGTGGGGCCCTCCGCCAAGGGCGCCATCGACCTGAGCAAGAGCCCTTCGCAGAACCTGCGTGCGATCGCCGACCGCAAGGGTGTCTACGTGGACAACCTGACGGTGATCATCCTCAATCGCCCGCGGCACGAGAAGCTGATCTCCGAGGTGCGCGCCACCGGCGCCCGGATCAAGCTGATCGGCGACGGCGACGTCAGCGCCGCCATCTCCACCTGCTTCCCCGAGACCGGCGTGGACGTGCTGATGGGCATCGGCGGCGCGCCCGAAGGGGTGATCGCCGCGGCCGCCATCCGCTGCATCGGAGGCGACATGCAGGGCCGCCTCGCGCCGCGCAACGAGGGCGAGATCGAGCGCGCGCAGAAGATGGGGATCAAGGACGTGAAGAAGATCTTCGAGGTGGATGAGATGGCCCGGGGCCACGTCCTCTTCGCCGCCACCGGCGTCACCTCCGGGGACTTCCTCCGCGGCGTCCGCTTCTTCAAGGGCGGCGCGGAGACCCACTCCGTGGTGATGCGCTCGAAGAGCCGCACCATCCGCTACATCCAGTCCCGCCACACCTTCGAGCACAAACCCGACTACGCGTGACGAGAATCCGGGGACACAATACGGGTTTTCGGAATCGCGTATCGTGTCCCCGAATTCCCGCTTTGACGGTCCGAGCCGCAATGCCAACCCCGCCGACGGCTCGGACGTCATCCGCTCGACTCGTTCCAGATCTCGAGGGGTGCCCAGATCAATTTGGAGTGGCTTTCGCGGCGAGACTCCCAACTTGAAAGCGCGCACATCGCGTCCCGGCTCGTCCTCCGGGCTCCGCCTTCGACCGCTTCTTCCCGGTCTTCTGGATCGGGACAGCCAGTGCGTCCGGTAAGGCTCGCGCAACGCGAAGTGTCAGCGATCTCCCCGAACGCGCACGAAATAAGACCCGTATTGTGTCCCCGAGTCTTCGCCTGCGGCTCGATGCCGCGCTGGCGCAGCGAGATGCGGTCGGCGAGCACCCGGACGCCCTTCCTGGAGACCTGCGTCAGCTCCCCGCTGCGCAGTGCTGGGCCGTGTGGAAAAGACGCCGTTCTGCACGAGGAAGAGCGTCACCTCGTTGCCCTCCTTGCGCAGGCCCTGGGGCGAGCGCCAGGGACCGCGACAGGTCGGCCTCGAACGGGTCCCGCGATTCGATCAAGAGAACCTGCGCCATGGAATCCTCCAGTGCTGCGGGTGGGATGCCGGGCGCAAACAACTTCCTCACGCCCGGGTGGAGCGAGGGAAGAGCCGGCCGGACAGCTGGTCTCAGGGAATGGCTAGACGCGCGTCCGCGGCTCTTCCGAGCCTAGACAGATGCAGCAGCAGCGCGAGGTGGCCATCGCGCGAATCGATAGCAGAACCGCGCACAAGCGGACAAACTGGTTCCTTGGAGGCGGCGGGGAAGCGTGCGATCACAAGGCCACATGGCGCGCGTCAGCCGATCGATCGGGATCGAGGTCACGCCCGACGCGTTCCACCGCGTGGTGCAGGACTATGCCCGCTACCCGGAGTTCGTCCCGGAGGTGAAAGCGGTGCGCGTCGGCTTCCGCCAGGGCGACGCCGTCGAGGTGACCTACTGGCTGGACGTGAAGCTCCGGCTGTTCGATTTCACGCTGCGGCACGTGACGCGCTCGCCTGGCCGCATCGAGTGGAGCCTGGTCCGGGGTGGAGAGTTCATGCGGGCCAACGAAGGGGCCTGGACCATCGAGCCGGCGGGGAGCGGGGGAACGCTCGCGACCTACGAGATCGGCATCGACCTCGGTCCGCTGGTCCCGGGGAACCTGGAAAAGGCCTTGGCCGACCGGGGCCTGCCGAACATGCTGGCGAATTTCAAGACAAGGGCGGAGAGTCTCCGTGAAGCGATGCGTTGAGGCGCGCGTCTACTACAGTGGGTAGGTTGGAATGGAAGGCTGGTAGGTTGACCCAGCAGGGCTGGATTGTTACAAGTTTGGAAAGGGGCCGGACGGCCCCTCGGGAGGACGGGGAAGGGCGGGGAAAGCGCGGGGACGGTGAAACGATGGTGTCAGGATTGCATCGATCCAGTTGATCCGGGAGGTTCTCCAATGCTCGACGCTTTCATCATCGAGGAAATCAAAAAGCGCGAGCGGGATCAGGAGAACCGTCGTCCGCGGATCGATCTTCCCCTGCCCGAGCCGACTCCGCAGCGCCAGAACGACAACCGCGAAGAGGACGAGGAGCCGGAGCGCGGCGTCGTGATCATCGATTACTCGGTTCCAGCGGCTTAGAAGGGTCCCCCCGCGATGGCGGGGGTCATCGCCCCGGCATAGTACGGGGCACAAAGAACGAGGGCTCCCCCAGGGGGGCCCTCGTTGCTTCGGGGCTGTCTGAAGCCTCGGGGCTTCTCGCGAATACCTGATTCTGCAGGGCTGGCTTTTTGGGCTTGGGGCCGGGGTGCGGGTGCGGGGCTTGGGGCTTGCGTCTGGGGGCTGGCGCTGGCGAGCCCGTGTCTTCATCCCCAAGCCCCCCCGCACCCGAGCCCCAAGCCCCCAGCCTCCAGCCGCGCACCCGCACCCGAGCCCCGGGCCCGAACCTCAGCGCGCGATCTCGTTCCAGCGCTCCTTGATCTCGGCGGGACTCCAGGGTCCGCCCTCGCGCGTGACCCCTTCCGTCTCAATCATCTTGTACAGAAACACCTTGGGCCCCTGCACCCCCAAGATCGTCCCGGTGATGTCCGCCGCGAGCTCGCTGGCCAGGAACGCAGCCACCGGCGCGATGTACTGCGGCCCGATCTGCTCCGGCGTCATCCCCTTGAACATCTGCAGATCGCTGGTCATCCGCGTCAGCGCGACGGGCGCGATCGCGTTGACCGTCACGCCCATCCGCTGGAACTCCATCGACGCGGTGCGGGTCAGCGAGTAGATGCCGCCCTTCGCCGCCGCATAGTTCCCCTGCCCGAAGTTGCCCAGGAGCCCCGAGAGCGAGGTGGTGTTCACGATGCGCCCGCCCTTGCCCTGCGCCTTGAGAACCCGCGCCGCCGCCTGCGTGACCAGGAACGTGCCGCGCAGGTGCACGGCGATCAGCAGATCGAACTCCTGCTCGCTCATGTTCAGGAGGGTCTTGTCGCGGAGGATCCCCGCGTTGTTCACCACGATGTCCAGCTTGCCGAACTTGTTCAGCGCGCTCCACACCAGGCCGTCGGCGCCCTCCCGGGTGGCCACGCTGTCGTAGTTCGCCACCGCGTCGCCGCCCTTGCCCTTGATCTCGGCGACCACCTGGTCCGCCATCTCCGCGCCCTTGCCGCCGCCGTGACGATCGCTGCCCAGGTCGTTGACCACGAGCTTCGCGCCCTCGCGCGCGAAGAGCAGCGCGTGCTCGCGCCCGATGCCGCCGCCAGCTCCGGTGATGATCGCGACCTTGCCCTCGAGCAGACCCATGACGTCCTCCGTTCCGGGAGGCGCTTCTATAACCCAACCGGGGCGGCGATTGGGCTCGAGGGCAGGCGCCTTGGCGCCGCGCCCGGCAGATCACCGTCCCGAGAGCGCGCGCTGGAGGGCGGCCTTCGCCATCTCCAGCTGCTCGCGCAGCCGCTCGATCTCCTCGTCGCGATTGACGATCAGCTGCTGCGCATCGGAGAGCTGCATCGCCAGTCCGCGGATCTGGATCCGCAGGCGCGCATTCTCCTGACCGGCGTTCTCCGCGGGCTTCTGTTCCACGTTGTCGTTGCGCGCGGCGGCCTTCCTCGCGACCGCGGAGGCCGCCGGATCGAGAGCGCGCAGCTCCACCTCCACGGAGTTGTCGGGCAGGGTGATCTCCGGCTGCGCTTCGGGCGCGCCGAGCTGCCGCAAGAGCGCGCGCAGCCGCTCGTGACAGTCGCCGTCGACGTCGGTGAACTGCAGGCCCAGCCCGGGAACGCGGCGGCCCTGCCCGGGGAGCGCCTCGATGCGGCTGGTGACGCGGGCGGTGAGGGTGAGCTGCTTCTTCCATCCGGGCTTCACCAGGAGGAGCGAGACGTTCGTTCCCACCTCTTCCAGCCGATCGGTGCGGAGGAACAGCCCGCCGAGCGAGATGTTCTCCACCACGCACTGCACGCCGCCGCGGTCGCTGCGCAGATGCGCGGCGAGGCCCGGGGCGCGGACGCGCGGATAGCGGCGCCGATTCGGTTCCATCGGCAGCAACTCTAGCCGTTTCCGCGCCTGGCGGCGCGGGTGGGCCGTTGCCGGTGCGTCCGCTCCGTGCTAGGGGCCGCCACCATGACCGAAATCGTCGACGTGCACGCGAGAGAGATCCTCGACAGCCGCGGCAATCCCACCCTGGAGTGCGAGCTCACCGTCGCGTCGGGCGCCATTGGCCGCGCGGCCGTCCCTTCCGGGGCGAGCACCGGCGAGCACGAGGCGCACGAGCTCAGGGACGGAGACAAGGGCCGCTACGGCGGCAAGGGCGTGCGCAGCGCGGTGGAGAATGTCCGCAGCCGCATCGCGCCGCGGGTCCTGGGCATGGACGCCAAGGACCAGGAGGGCCTCGACCGGCTGATGGTCGAGCTCGACGGGACGCCCACCCGCAAGTCGCTCGGGGCCAACGCCATCCTCGGGGTGTCATTGGCGGCGGCCCGCGCCGCGGCGGCCAGCGCCGGAGCTCCGCTGTACCGCTACCTGGGCGGGGTGAACGCGCGCACGCTGCCGGTCCCGATGATGAACATCCTCAATGGCGGCGCGCATGCCGACTCCAACGTCGACATCCAGGAGTTCATGGTGGTGCCCTGGGGCGCGCCCACGTTCGCCGAGGCGCTGCGCATGGGCGCGGAGGTCTTCCACGCGCTCAAGGGCGTGCTCAAGGGGCGCGGGTACTTCACCGGCGTGGGCGACGAGGGCGGGTTCGCTCCCAGCCTGAAGTCGAACCGCGAGGCGCTGGAGGTGATCGCGGAGGCGATCGGGAAGGCGGGTTACAAGCTGGGCAGCGACATCGTGCTCGCGCTCGACTGTGCCGCGAGCGAATTCTACAAGGGCGGCAAGTACGTGCTGGAAGGCGAAGGCAAGACGCTGGACAGGGCGCAGCTGGCAGAACTTTACGCATCCTGGGCGAAGGACTTCCCCATCGTGTCGATCGAGGACGGCTACGACGAGGACGACTGGGAGGGCTGGAAGCTGCTTACCGAACGGCTCGGGGGCAGCGTGCAGCTGGTCGGCGACGACCTGTTCGTCACCAACGTCGAGCGGCTGCAGCGGGGGATCGCGGAGGGCGTCGCCAACGCGGTGCTGATCAAGGTGAACCAGGTGGGTACGCTGACGGAGACGATGGACTGTGTGCGCCTTGCGCACTTCAGCGGATATCGGAGCATCATCAGCCACCGCTCCGGGGAGACGGAGGACGCGTTCATCGCCGACCTGGCGGTGGGGTGCGATTGCGGGATGATCAAGACCGGATCGGCGAGCCGCAGCGACCGGATGGCGAAGTACAACCAGCTCCTGCGCATCGAGGAGGAGCTGGGGCTGTCGGCGCGGTATGCGGGGAAAGCGGCGTTTCCGCGGACCCAGAAATAGGGGCGTTCCGGTTCGGGAAGCCCACGCGGTTGCGAACGTGGGACGAGCATCTCGAATCTGTATCTTCCGCCCCGAGCTCCGCTCGGGGCGGTGTTTCGTGGTGTCAGGCCGTCTCGGCCACCCGGAGGCGCTCGTCTTCGGGGAACAGCTCGTCCATCAGCTCGCCCAGCTCCGCCTCCAGCTTCGCCTTGGCGCGGATCTCCAGCTGGCGCGCGCGCTCGCGGGAGAAGCCGAAGTGCTCGCCCAGCTCCTTCAGCGTCATCGGCTTGTCGTTCATGATCCGCTGCTCGATGATGTAGCGCTCGCGCGGGTCGAGGCGGCCGAGCGCCTCGAGCACGCGCTCCTGCACGATGTGCCGCTCTTCCTGATCGGCGATCTCCGCGTCGGGGAGATCGGCGCCGTCCTGCACGAAGTCCACGTGCGAGGAGCCGCCGTCCTCGCCCATCGGCGCGTCCAGCGAGAGGTCGCGCCCTTCCATCCGCTGCTGCATCTCCAGCACTTCGCCCGGCTTCACCCGCAGCTTCTTGGCGATGGCGCCTTCGCTGGCCTTCTGCATGTCGCCGGTGGCGCCGTCGAATCTCTCCAGCTCGCGGCGGGTGCGCGCGAGCGAGAAGAACAGCTTCCGCTGCGCCTGGGTGGTCCCGAGCTTCACCAGGCTCCAGCTCTTGAGGATGTAGTTCTGGATGAAGGCGCGGATCCACCACACCGCGTAGGAGATCAGGCGGATGCCCTTGTCGGCATCGAACTTCTGCACCGCTTTCATCAGGCCGATGTTCCCTTCCTGGATCAGGTCGGCCATCTTGATCCCGTAGCTGCGGTATTCGTACGCGACCTTCACCACGAAGCGCAGGTTCGAGGTGACCAGCTTGTGCGCGGCGTCCAGATCGGCGCTCTTCGCATACAGGCGCGCGAGACGCTGCTCTTCGTCGACGGTGAGAAGTGGATACTTGTTGATCTCCGCCAGGTACATGGCGAGCGAGCCGGTGCTCGACGGCAGGGCAGACGATTGCATGGTTCCTCCGGGGTTTGCGTACAGCTGCCGTTGCCATCAGCAAGGGCGGTGCCAGAGCGTGGGACACCTCGCTTCACAGGGACTTGACGAATCGGGCGGCAATGGACATGGCAAAAGCTGTAAGATCTTCACACCCGCTCGTCCGACGCGTCGGTAACTCTTGAGCAGCCGTCCGCTTGCGTACTCTTGCCGCCGCGCTTACGTTCGACCGATGCCGGGGCCGGGCAAGCGCGGGAAGTACCTCGGTTTCGTCGCACACGAGATCAAGAACCCGCTGGCGACCGCGCTCTGGTCCTGCGATCTGCTGAAGCGGATGGGGCCCGAGGAGCGCGGCGGCGAGCGCGCAGAGAAGATGATCGACGTATCGCTGCGGGCGCTGCGGCGGATGCGACGGCTGATCGACGACTTCTTCGCCATCGAGCGGCTGCTGGAGCACGGATACGAGCTGAAGCGCGACCGCGTGGCGCTGCGCGATCTCGTCGAGCCCGCCTTGCGGAACCTGACTGAGAAGGACGCTGTCGCCACCGACGGCTGGGTGCTGGAGCTCGACGACGCCGCGACGACGACCGGCGATCCCGACATGCTCCGCCGCGCGGTGCGGCTCTCGCTCGAGCACATGGCGCGCGCGTCGCCCAGGCCGCGGCTTTCCGTCGCGGTCCGGCCGGACGCCGCCGGCGTCTCGCTCTGCATCCGCGCCGAGACTTCCCCGGCGCCGTTGATTCCGCCCGAGCCCGAGGAGCGGCCCAGCGGGGATCCCACCGGGGCCGTCCTCGGGTTCGCGCTGGCCTCGCGGATCCTCGAGGCGCACGGAGGGCGCATCGAGGAGCGCGAGGGTGGCCTCTGGCTGTCGTTCCCGGAAGCGACCTGACCCCGCTACTTCTTGTCGCGGTCGAGATCGTCGAGCTTGTCCTTGATGCCCTCGCGGAGATTGCCCGCGGCGTCCTTGATCTTGCCCTTCACCTGGTCGAGCTTGCCTTCGCCCTCCAGCTCGCGGTCGCCGGTGGCGACTCCGACGGTTTCCTTCACCCGGCCCTTGAGGTTGTCCAGCCCGCCTTCGACGTTCTTCTTGTCCATGTGCGTGCCTCCTGTGGCCTACGTTGGCCACCGGACGCGCGCGCGCCGAGCCTCGGTCTAGCGGGCGGCGACCTGCTCGGGCCCGATGAGGAGCGACCGGTAGGTGGCGAGCACGTTCTTCGGGTACGCCTCCAGCCGGCGCCACGACCGGCTCCCGCGCCGCAACGTGCGGGCGACGCTCGGTCCGGCGTTGTACGCGATCAACGCGCGCGTCAGGTCGCCGTCGAAGCGATCCACCAGCTGCGCGAGGTAGCGGGTGCCGAGCTCGATGTTCAGCACCGGGTTGAAGAGCTGCGCGGGACGGACCTTCGACGACCCGGTCTCCTTCTCCAGCAGCCAGCCAGCCGTCGGCGGCATCAGCTGCATCAGCCCGCACGCGCCCACGCCCGAGACGGCAAGAGGATCGAATCGCGACTCCACCTGGATCACCGCTGCGACCAGCGCGGGATCGAGGCCCTGGCGGCGCGACTCGCGCACGATGGCGGCCATCACCCGCCGCCGGTCGTCGCCCCAGAGGGCGGTCGAGTCTTTCATGAACCGCGAGACGCCCAGCCGCTCCGCTTCCTGGAAATCCGCCAGCTCCTGCTCGGCGGCGGAGAGGGCCTGGATGCGCGCGTTCGCGGCAGCCAGGTCGTGCTCTGCACGTCGCGCGCGATCCTGCGCGGTGCGCGCCGCCTCCACGGCGGCGGCAGCGGTGTAGGCGAGATCGCTCGCGTGGTCGCCGGGATCGGGTTGCTTCACCAAGCCGATCACCGCTCCGGCGCCGCTCGCGCCGGAGGCGAACATGAGCAGCAGCGCCAGCGAACGCCGCCGGCTGGCCGCTTTTCGACGGCCAGCCGGCTCGTCCCCCCGTGCTGCCTGAGCCCCCGCCCCCCACGCCAAAGCCCCAGTCATCCCGCCCCCCCCGAAGGCTCCCCCCCGACTGCGAAGGTCCCAAGCCATGGCCGCGCTACAGCAGCCGGCGTGCCAGCAAGCGGTCCCCTTGGCGGGCCGGCCGGTCCCCGAGGGGGGAGAGGAACGCTCTTGCCCAGGTTGATCCTCGGCCTTCCGCATGTTAGAAGCCCCGGCCCCCGAAACACGGGCACCGCAACCCCTCCGCGCGGCAAGGCCGTAAGCTTGCCGCCCGCAGCCTCTGCCGCCGGCACGCTGCGCCGCAATCCGGCGGGAGGAATCGCGAGGAGCAGGCGATGTCGAAGGGTCTGGTCGGCAGGAAAGTCGGGATGACGACGGTGTTCGCGGAAGACGGCGCCGCGATCCCCGTCACCGTGGTCGAGGTCGCCCCGAATCTCGTCTTCGGGCACCGCACCGAGGAGCGCGACGGCTACACCGCGCTGCAGCTCGGGTTCGAGGAGCTCGACGAGAAGCAGGCGGAGCGGCGGAAGACGAAGCCGTATCTAGGCCAGTTCAAGAAGAAGGCGCAGAAGCCGCACCGGCTGATCCGCGAGTTCCGCGTCGAGGCGAAGGAGCTGAACGATTTCGCCGTCGGCAGCCAGGTGACCGTCGCCCTCTTCAAGAAGGGCGACCGGGTGGACGTGACCGGCACCACGCGCGGATTCGGGTTCGCCGGCGTGGTGAAGCGGCACCACATGAAGGGCGCCGCGCGAGACGCCGCCTCCAGCCACGAGCACCACCGGCACATGGGCGCCATCGGACAGCGCAAGACGCCGGGCCGGGTGTTCAAGGGCAAGCGGATGCCGGGGCACATGGGAGTGGATCGGTGCACCGTGCAGAACCTCACCGTGGTCGACGTCGTCCCGGAGAACAACCTGCTGCTGATCAGCGGCAGCGTTCCGGGCCACGACAAGGCCGTGCTGCTGGTGCGGCCCACCGTCAAGTAGGCCGGGCGGGGCGGTTCAGTCCGCGAGCGAGAGCAGCACTTCGCTGGCGCTGATGATCTGCTTCTGCAGCAGATGCCGTGCGCAATCGAGGAACCGCACCAGCGCCCGGCCGTCGCGCGCGATCTGCTGCACTTCGGCCAGCGGCCTGCCGTCGGCGATCGCGTCGCGCACGGCGTCGTTGATCTGCAGCGACTCCACCACCGCCGCGCGGCCGACGTATCCCGTTCCCGCGCAGGCATCGCAGCCCACCGGCCGGGGCAGCGTCTGCGTGCCTTTCTCGACCACCCGGTGGGCGATCAGCGAGTCCAGCAGCGCCGGGGTGGGCGGATCGAGCTTGCGGCACGCCGAGCAGAGCTTGCGCACCAGCCGCTGCACCAGGACCAGGTGGATCGACTGCGCGATCAGCGCCCGGCCCACGCCGAGGTTCTCCAGCCGCTGGACGGCGGCCACGGCGTTGTTCGCGTGCAGCGAGGTGAGGAGCAGGTGGCCGGTCATCGCCGCCTCGAGGCCGATGCGCGCCGTGTCCTGGTCGCGCATCTCGCCCACCACGATCACGTCGGGATCCTGCCGGAGCATCGAGCGCAGCACCTGCGCGAATCCCAGCCCTGCCGCGGCGTTCACCTGGACCTGGGTGACGCCGGGAAGGCGGTACTCGATGGGATCCTCCACCATGATGATGTTGGTGTCGGGCCGCGTCACCTTGCGCTCGTTGAGCAGGGCGTAGAGCGACGAGGTCTTCCCCGAGCCGGTGGGCCCGGCGATGACCACGCCGCCGTAGGGGCGGTTCAGCGCCTTGCGCGCCGCGGCCAGCACCGTGGGCTCGAGGAAGATCTGCTCGAGCGCGCGGGTGCTGCCGGCCGCCTCGAGGATGCGCAGCGCGATCTTCTCGCCGCGGTTCGCCGGGAGGGTGGAGACGCGCAGGTCGATGTCGCGCTTGCCGGCGGTGAGGCCGATCCGGCCGTCCTGCGGCAGGCGCCGCTCGGTGATGTCGAGGCCCGCCAGCACCTTGATCCGCGCGGTGAGGCCCTTGAGCGCGGCGCCGGCGGGGATCGGCTCGCTCCAGTCCGCCAGCACTCCGTTGACCCGGTACCGGACCCGGAAGCCCTGGGCGGTCGGTTCGATGTGGATGTCGCTGGCCTCCCGCTCGATCCCCGCGGCGATGATCCGGTTCACCAGCCGGATCGCGTCGTCGCCGACCGAGCGCGCATCTGGACGATCGCGGTCCTGCTCGGCGACGGTCTCGAACTGGAAAGAGTCGGGATTGATCCGCGGACCCCCGGCCTTCTTCGGGCCGCCCACGTCGTCGAGGAGCTTGAGCCGGACCAGCGCGGAGTTGAACTCCTCGAGGCCGATGGCCACCGGCACGATCTGCACCGTCTGCAGCGTCCGCCTCAGCTCCGCCAGCGCGGCGTTGTCGCGCGGGTTCACCATCGCGACCGTCAGCACGTTGCCCGCGAGCTTCACCGGAAGGAGCCGGAACGACCGCATCAGCTTGCCGGGCACCATGGTGAGCACGGAAGGGGAGAGGTCGAAGTCGCGCAGCTCCGCGAAAGGGATCACGCCCGAGGCTTCCGGTTCGGGTTCGGGCACGCGGGCTGGCGGCGGCTGCCGCGCGGAATCGACCGCCTGCAGCAGCTGCTCCTCGATCCCGGTCACCAGCTCCGCCGGCGCGGTGTGCTTCTCCAGCAAGGCGAAGGCGATCATCCGCTCGCCGAGGCGCCGCGCCACCGCCTCACAGACGGATGGCACGTTCCCGATCATCCCCTGGAAGACGGCGGCAGGAAGCCAGAGGACGCGCGAGGGCTCGCTGGCGATGACGAAGGCCGGGCTGGGCTTTCCCAGGAGCGCTCCGGCCTCGCCGAAGTGATCGCCGGGCCCGAGCTCCTCGGCGGTGATCAGCTCGCCGCCGGCGGAGGGCAGCAGCACCTGCGCCTTCCCGGAAAAGAGCAGGCCGAGACCGTCGTTGACCTTCCCGGCGGTGACGAGCTCGCTTCCCTCCGCGCATTCGAGGCCCTCGAACAGCGCCGCCGCCCTCGCGATCACTTCCTTCGGTGCGCTCTTGAACAGCGCCGTCTTCGCGAGAAACGGCTGGATCTTGTCGGGGGGAACCTTGACGCGGACGATCCCGTCGAGCAGCGGCGGAGGGGCGACGCTCGCTTCAGGCAATCGCGGTGGCGCCATCCCTGTCGGGGCGCCGCTGGCCCGGTGCGCCATGCCGGATCGATACCATGCGCCGGCAAACGGGCCAGATTCCGGCCTCCGCGGGGGTGTGAGGACGAACGCGCACACGTTCCCGGTTGAACGGTTCCAGGCAGCCAGGCATGCGCCCGACCTTGCCGGACGGGCGTGCGCGCAGCAGGTTGCAGCGGCCCCGGACGGAGACCTGATGCGCCTTGCGATGTTCCATCCTGAGCTTCTCGCCGCCGCCGGCCTGCTGTGCGCGTCCGCGGCCCAGGCGCAGGACGTCATCTACGGGCCCGACGGCGCGCCCACGGTGGTGCAGGGCAAGCTGTACCAGATGACGGGCCGGTGGGAGGCGGGGGCCGCGTTCGGCGTCGCCCTGAACACCGCGCTGGTGGATCAGGTCGGCGGCTTGCTGTCGCTCAGCTATCACCCGAACGAATGGCTCGATGTGGGTGGCGAGGCGCTGCTCAACCACACCGCGCTGTCCGGGCTGGCCCGCAACGTCCGCGCCGATCTCCGGCCCCGCAGCCAAGGGCAGGTCGGCGACGAGTTCCGCAACGACAACCAGCTCCAGGATGGCGCATTCGCGGTCGCGCGGGTCGCGCCCATCTACGGCAAGTTCAACCTCGCCTCCGAGCTGCGGGTGCACTTCCAGGCCTTCCTGCTGGCCGGCGCCGGCGCGGCGCAGATCCACCGCGAGTCGGTGAATCTCTGCGCGCAGCCGGGGACCGGCGCCTGCGAAAGCTTCCAGCAGAGCGACGCGCTGGCCGGAGTCGGCATCCTCGGCGGCGGGTTCCGCTTCTACTTCAACCAGCGCTTCAGCCTGCGCACGGAAGTCCGCAGCTACCTGTTCCGCTCCTCGTTCAAGCGCGGCAGCGACCTGACCGAGCCGTCCAGCGGCTCGACGGCCCACTACCTCGCCAGCGTCTTCACCTTCGGGACGGGCGTCTCGGTGCTCTTCTGATCATGCGCGCCTTCCTTCTCGCATTCCTCCTCTGCGGCGGGGCCCTGGCACAGCAGGCCGACGGCGACGCCGTCCGCGTCCACGTGCTGGAGCGGCGGCCGTTCACCGAGGCGGGGCGCTGGGAGCTCTCCTTCTTCGGCAACGCGCAGGTGAACCCGAAGTTCACCGTGCACGCCGGTGTCGCGGCGGAAGTGGCGTACCACCTGCGCGAGAACCTCGCCGCCCAGCTCGGGGTCTGGTACTTCCCGCTCTCGGCCCAGAGCACGCTCTCCGAGGAGCTGCTCACCAAGGGGCGGGTCGCGCCGGAGACGGCGGAGGCGTTCCTGCTGCGCGGCGCGGCGCTGGCCGGCCTCGAGCTGATGCCGATCTACGGGAAGCTGGACGTGTTCGACGGCAAGATCCTGCGGCTCGGCGTGTACCTCAACGGCGGCCTGGGAGTGGCGAAGACGCGGCTGCAGCTCCGGCCCTCGACCGATCCGGTCACCGGCAGCACTTTCGCGGACACCGGCTACCGTCCCATCGCTTCGCTCGGCATCGGTCTGCGCGTGTTTCTCAGCGACCGCCTCACCGTGCGCCTGGAGCTGCGCGACTTCGCCTACTCGGCCCACGTCTCCGAGGTGAACGGGTGCAACCGCGCGGACGCGGAGAAGATCGAGACCGCGGAAGCCAACGGGCAGACCGCGGCGGGCCTCTCCCCCGGCTGCAACGAGCGCGCCTTCGGCAGCCCCGGCCCGCAGGCGCAACTCAATGCCGGCGCCGCGAAGGATCTCCTCGCAAGGCCGTCGGCGGACGTGATCAACAACATCGCCTTCCAGGGCGGCATGAGCTGGCTCTTCTGAGGACCTCTTCCATGCGCGCAGCCATCCTCCTCTTCCTGCTTGCCGCCTCGCCGGCCCCTGCCGCGCCCGCACCGGCGGCGGCCGGGGACGAGTACGCGCTGGCCGAGAAGCTCGACGCGATGGGGCTCCGCTTCAACGCGTTCTTCCACTACGCCGCCATCCTCGACAAGGGCCGCGCGCAGCCGCACTTCCTCGACGCGGCGGCGGGCGCGGCGGCGGCGGCGGAAGCGCTCGGCGACGAGACCATCGCGCCCAGCGTCTTCGATCGGATCTACGGCGACGGCCTGCCGGCGCTGCCGCCCGAACGGCTGTCCCGGATCCACTCCTGGCTGGCGCTCCTCGGGTTCCGCGCCGGGCGGTACGAGGACGCCGCGAGGTTCGCCGCGCGCGTGCCGCCGGAGAGCAGCGCGTTCCCGCAGGCGCAATATGTCACGGGACTTCTCCAGCAGCGGACCGATCCGGAGAAGGCGCTGGCGACGTTCCGCGCGGTGGCCGCGATGCCCCACGCGGAGCCGGGGCTCCGGGAACTGGCTTCCCTCGCCCTGGGGCGGACGCTGTACGCCCTGCATCGCTACGCCGAGGCGAGCGCCGCCTACGGGGCGCTGCCGCGCTTCTCGCGCCACTGGGACGAGGCGCTGTTCGAAGGCGCGTACGCCGACCTGCGCAACGGCGACCCGGGCGGCGCCCTGGGCAAGCTGCACAGCCTGCACTCGCCGCACCTGCGCGACGAGTTCGTGCCGGAGTCGCTGAACCTGACCGCCATCCTCTTCCAGCAGCGCTGTCTCTATCCCCGCGTCCGCGCGGCGCTGGAGCAGTTCCAGAGCGAGTACGTGCCGATGCGGAACCAGGCGAAGCAGATCCTCCGGGCCAATCCCGCCGTCGAGGAGTACTGGCGGATGCTCTCGCCCTCCGACGGTCGCCTGCCGCCGGCGATGAAGCAGCATCTGGTGAAGAACGAGCGCATCGCCTCGATGATCGGCTACCTCGGCCGCCTGGAGCGGGAGGACGCCCGGATCCGCGGCAGCGCTTCGCTGGCCGGCGCGGTGCTCCGCGAAGAGCTGCTGGAGAACGTCGCCCGGCAGAAGGAGCTGACGGAGCGGCTCGGCGGCAAGTTCGTGCAGGGGAGGCTCGTTGACATGGCGCACCTCATCGAAGTCCTGGAGGGCGACACGGAGCTGATCGCTTTCGAGGTCACCAAGGGCGAGAAGGAGATGCTGGAGAGCCGGTTCGACGCGACGGCGCAGCTCGCCTCGCAGCGGCTGGCCCGGCCGCCGATGCCGCAGACCGGGCACGAGTACTGGCCCTTCGACGGGGAGTACTGGCCGGACGAGATCGGGTACTACCGCTATACGGTCAAGGACGCGTGTCCACGGAGCAAGGAAGAATGACCCCGCGCGCGCTCCTTCTGATCGCCCTCGCCCTCTCTTCCGCCGCGCGGGCTGCCGCGAAGCCCGCGCAGGACGATCCGGCGCGCGAAGCGCAGGCGGCTGAGAAGCGCGACGAGCTGATCCACGATCTGGAAGCGATCCTTCCCCGGATGGCCGGGAGCGATCGCCGCGCGGATCTCGAGTTCCAACTCGCCGAGCTGTGGTGGGAGAAGGCGCGCCAGGCCGGGCAGGCCGAGATCCGCCAGCACGACGACGCGTACGCGAAGTGGGCGGACGCAGGGCGCAAAGGCGAGGAGCCGAAGCGCGACGCCCGCCGCAGCGAGGCGGATCGCAAGCGCGCGCTCGACATCTACCGGCGGATCCTCGACCAGTATCCGCGCTACGAGCGGCGCGACGAGGTGCTGTTCGTCTTCGGCCACAACCTGTACGAGAGCGGCAGCCGGGAGCAGGGCGTGGCCAGCTACCGCACCCTGGTCGATCAGTTTCCAGAGAGCCGCTTCGTCCCCGACGCGTACGTGCAGATGGGCGAGCACTACTTCGCCTCCAACGACCTGCCGCAGGCGCGGGCGGCGTTCGAGAAGGCGGCCTCGTTCCGGCTGCCGAAGCTGTACCCGTTCGCCGTCTACAAGCTCGCCTGGTGCGACTACAACGCCGGCGCGTATGGCGCGGCGATCGCCCGGTTCCATGAGGTGATCTCGTACTCCGAAGGCGAGATGCGCGGCGACCGCGTGCAGCTGAGGAACGAGGCGCTCAGGGACATCGTGCTGGCGTACGCGCACCTCGACGCGGTGGAAGGCGCCATCCCGTATCTCTCCGAGAAGGCGGGGCCAGGGGCCACCGACGCCGTCGAGAAGCTGGCCTCCACGTACTTCGACGCCGGGAAGTTCGAGCAGTCGATCCGCGTCTACCGCATCCTCCTGGAGCGCGCGCCGGGCCACGAGCGAGCGCCCGCCTGGCAGCAGAAGATCCTCCTCTGCTTCGACAAGCTCAACCGCCGCGACGAGGTCGCCTCCGAGATGAAGCGGCTGGTCAAAGGGTACGGCCCGGACAGCGGATGGGCCAAGGCGAACGCGGAGAAGAAGGCCGCGATCGCCGAGGCGAGCAATCTCACGGAGAGCGCCCTGCGCGAGTTGGTGCAGGACTATCACCAGGAGGCGACCAAGACGAAGAGCGCGGCCACTTACCGCCTCGCCCGGGACATCTACCGGCAGTACCTGGAGACGTTCCCGCGGAGCGAGGCCGCGCTCTCGATGCGCTTCTACTTCGCCGAGATCCTCTACGCGCTCGAGGAGTGGGACGGCGCCGCCGGCGAGTACGGGCGGGTGCTGGAGGCGGACCCGCACGGCCCGTATGCGCAGCGGGCCGCGTACGACGCCATTCTCGCGCTGGAGAAGTCGGTCGACATCGCCAAAGGCAAGCTGAAGAAGCGCGAGCTGGCGGACGCGGCGAAGATCGACGAGCGCAAGGACAAGGGGCACGTCGACCAGAAGCGCAGCCTGCAGCTGCAGACGGTCACGCGCGAGGTCCAGGAGCAGCCGATCCCCTCGAACGAGCAG
>JBGQLA010000059.1:0-16998 GCA_041499865.1 Deltaproteobacteria bacterium | reverse complement strand
CTGGTGCAGCTCCTCGAGCCCGCCCTGCGCGACGTGCTCGAGCGGCACCCGCAGCCGGTGCTCGTCGACGCCGGCGCCGGCAACGCGTACCTCGGCTTCGTCCTCTACGAGCTGTTCCTGAAGGAGCACGGGACGGCGGTCATCTATTCAGTGGAGTCGCGCGCGGACCTGGTGGACCGCGGCCGCGAGCGGGCTGCGCGGCTGGGATTCTCCCGGATGCGTTTCGTCCACGCGCCGATCGGCGAGGCGCCGAAGGAGCTGCCGGAGCGGGTGCACATGGTCCTCGCGCTCCACGCCTGCGACACCGCGACCGACGATGCGCTCCTGCTCGCCTTGCGCCACGAGGCCGATCACATCGCCGCCGTGCCCTGCTGCCAGGCGGAAGTGGCCGCGCAGCTCAAGGAGACCCGCCACGTCGCCCCGCAGCCCTGGCCGTTGCTCTGGGAGCATGCCCTCCACCGGCGCGAGATGGGCGCGCATCTCACCAACGTCATCCGCGCCCTCGCGCTGCAGAGCCGCGGGTACCAGGTGACCGTCACCGAGCTGACCGGCTGGGAGCACTCGCTGAAGAACGAGCTGATCCTCGCGCGCCGCGTCCACCGCGAGCACCGCGGCGCGCGCGCCGAGCTGGAGAAGCTGCTGGAGACCACCGGGGTACGGCCCAAGCTGATCCGGGAGCTGAGCGGATGACCTTCGATCCAAACGCGGCGGCAAGCCCCGATTCCGGCATCTTCGGGCTGAACGACACGCCGGAGTCGGCCCGGGTGGTGCTGGTGCCGGTGCCGTTCGAGGCGACGACGAGCTACGGCGGCGGGACCTCGGAGGGGCCGGCGGCCATCCTCAAGGCGAGCCGGCAGGTCGACCTGTTCGACGTCGAGACGGGCAAGCCGTACGAGGCGGGCATCTGCATGCTGCCGGCGCCGGCGTTCCCCGCCGCGGCGGCGCGCTCGCCGGAGGCGGTGAACCCGATCTCGCGCCAGGTGAACGCGTGGGTGCGCGACACCTGCGCGAAGTGGCTCGCGCGCGGGAAGATCGTCGGGACGGTGGGCGGGGACCACAGCATCTCGTTCGGGGCGATCTGGGCGCACGCGGAGACGCATCCGGGGCTGGGCGTCCTGCACTTCGACGCGCACGCGGACCTGCGGCATGCGTACGAGGGGTTCGAGCACTCGCATGCGTCCATCATGGACAACGTGGTGCGCAAGACGAAGATCGCGCGGCTGGTGCAGGTGGGGATCCGCGATCTCAGCGAGGAGGAGCACCAGGCGATCGCCGGATCGGGGGGGCGCATCGTCACCTTCTACGACGCGGAGCTGGCCGAGGCGCGGTTCGCCGGGGAGACCTGGGCGCAGCAGTGCGCGCGCATCGTGGCGGCGCTGCCCCAGCCCGTGTACGTGAGCTTCGACATCGACGGGCTCGATCCCGCGCTCTGCCCGCACACCGGGACCAAGGTGCCCGGCGGATTGTCGTTCCAGATGGCGACTTCGCTGATCGGCGCGGTGGTGAAGAGCGGCCGCAAGCTGGTGGGATTCGATCTCACCGAGGTGGCCCCGGCGCCGGACGGGAGCGAGTGGGACGAGAACGTGGGTGCGCGCATCCTCTACAAGCTGATCGGATGGTCGCTGAAATCCGCGGGTGCGTGATATCTACCCCGGCGCGTGCATGTCCTCGTTACAGGCGGAGCCGGGTTCATCGGCGCGCACTCGGCGCGGGCGCTGCTCGGGCGCGGTCACCGCGTCACGGTGGTCGACGACCTGAGCCATGGGCGCCGGGAAGCGGTGCCGAAAGGCGCCGACCTCGTCGTGCTGGACATCCGCGCGCCCGAAGTCCTGCCGCTCTTTGGCTCGCGCCGCTTCGATGCGGTGCTCCACCTCGCCGCGCAGATGGACGTCCGCAAGTCCGTGGCCGACCCGCTGTACGACGCGAGCATCAACGTGCTCGGCACGTTGAACCTGCTGGAGGCGGCGCGCCGGGCGGGCGTGAAGCGCTTCGTGTTCGCTTCCTCCGGCGGGGCGGTCTACGGCGAGCAGGACGCCTTTCCGGCGGCGGAGACGCATCCGCGCAGGCCGGCGAGTCCGTACGGGGTCTCGAAGCTCTGCGGCGAGGAGTACCTTGCTCACTACGCGCTGGCGCACGGGATGTCCACGCTCGCCCTGCGTTACGCCAACGTCTACGGCCCCGGGCAGGATCCACACGGCGAGGCCGGCGTGGTGGCGATCTTCCTGAACAAGCTGCTCGCGGGCGAGACGGCGACGATCAACGGCGACGGGCTGCAGACGCGCGACTACGTCTACGTGGGCGACGTGGCGCAGGCGAACCTGCTCGGGATCGAGTCGGCGGCGACGAGAGCGCTGAACGTCGGCACGGGAGTGGAGACGACGGTGGTCGAGTTGGCGCAGAGCCTCGCGCGCCATGCTGGGGTGCCCCCACGCTTCACGAACGGGCCCGCGAAGCCCGGCGAGCAGCGCCGCAGCTGCGTAGATCCGGCGGCCGCGTCGGCCGTCCTCGGCTGGCAACTGCGGACCGCGCTGGACGCGGGACTCGCGGAAACCGCGCGCGCGTTCCGCGCCCCCAGCTGAGAACGGATCGATCGCCGGCGCGCCAAGCGGCCAGGGAATTTGACACATTGCGCCGGAGCACGCTACAAACCCGCGATTTTAGAGCGGAGCGACATGATTCGCGCGGCGGTCTTCAACACGTACCTGAACACGTGGGGCGGCGGGGAACGCAGCACTTACGCGGTCGCGACGGCGCTGTCCCAGCTTGGGTTCGACGTGGAGGTCGTCACCTTCGAGCCTCACGCGCCCACGGCGGAGGAAATCGAGGCCTTCTTCGGACCGGGTCACACGGGATTTCGCATCCGGACGCTCGCCGCGGCGGAGGCGGACCGGGATCGCGTGCTGTCGGCCTACCTCGCCGACAAGGCGATCTTCATCAATCACACTGCCGGCAGCGCTTTCCCGAACCCCTGTGCGCTCGGGCTCTACTTCGTGATGTTTCCCTTCCAGGACCCGGGCGCGTGGGTGCGGTCGTACCAGCACTTCGTCTGCAATTCGCGATTCACGCAGGCCTATACCCTGAAGCGTTGGGGCAAGTCGCTCTCCGCGGAGGTGGTGTACCCCGCCGCCGAAGACGTTCGCGCGCCTCTGGAGAACCGCTCTCCCGAGATCCTCGGCATCGGCCGGTTCAACTGGCAGGGGCACGTGAAGAACCAGGCCGGCCTCGTCGACGCATTCGACGACCTCGTGGACCTCCTGCCGAAAGGCTGGCGCCTGACGCTCTTGGGAAAGCTGAATGACCTGCCGGAGAACCGGGAGCCGTTCCGCGCGCTGCAGCACCGCTGCCGCCGTCTTCCGGTCGGTTTCGAGATCAACGTCTCCGAGGAGCGGAAACGCGAGCTGCTGGGCCGGGCCTCGATCTTCTGGCACGGCACCGGGCTGGGCAAGCGGGAACCGGCCGATGCCGCGCAGATGGAGCACTTCGGGATCGCGATCGTCGAAGCCATGCGCGCGGGCTTGGTTCCGCTCTGCTACCATCTCGGCGGGCCGCGCGAGATCGTGGAGCACGGCTCCAGCGGCTTCTTGTATCGCGACCTCGAGGAGCTCAAGACCTACACGCTGGCGCTGGTGTCGCGTTCCGACCTCCGCGAACGGATGCGGGCGAACGCCGTCAAGCGCGCCGGGCGGTTCACACGGGCCGAGTTCGATCGGGCTATCGGCGGTTTCATCCGTTCCGTGGTGCTCGCTTGAAGGTCAGCGTCGTCATTCCCACCAGCAACGGATCCCGCTTCCTCGGACCCTGCCTGGAAGCGCTGCAGGCCTCGCGTCTTCCGCCGGGCGTGCAACTCGAGCCCATCGTGGTGGACAACGGTTCGACGGACGCGACCCCGGAGGTGCTGGCGAGGCATTCCGAGGTCAAGGTCCTCGCGTTTCCCCGCCCGATGGGATTCGCGCAGGCGAACAACGCCGCGCGCGGCGTCGCGACCGGCGAGGTGGTCTGCTTCCTCAACAACGACACGCGCGTCGATCCCGGGTGGCTCGAGCGGCCGGTCCAGATCTTCACGCGCGACGAGCGGGTGGTCGGCGTCGGATCAAAGCTGCTGTACATGAATCTCTTCCTGCGGGTTCGTTTCCTGCTCCCGCAACGGACGCGGCTGCGCGTGGCAGCGGCGGTCTTCGGCAACGCGCTGGCGGACAAGGTGCGATCGTCTCCAGACGCGCGCGACGGCTGGGTGCGGAATGGCAGCGCGCTCTATGTGCCGGTGCCCGTCCCGGGCATCGATTCCTCTTTCACCGCGGATCCCGTCGTCCGGCTGCTCGACGCGTCGGGGACGCTCGATGGCGCCGCTGTCGACGCGGGTGGCGGAACCTTGCATCGGATCGTCCGCCTTCCCGCCA
The DNA here is from genome assembly GCA_041499865.1 of Deltaproteobacteria bacterium. GTDB lineage: Bacteria > Myxococcota > Myxococcia > Myxococcales > 40CM-4-68-19 > 40CM-4-68-19. Next base: position 12,601 of record JBGQLA010000059.1, on the reverse strand, counting down.
TCGTCCGGGTCGATTCCAGTGCTCCGGCCGTCCGTCTGATCCAGAACGCGGGGAACTTCCTCAACGACCGCCTCGAAGGTGGGGACGTCGGGAGCGGCGAGGAGGAGGGCGACGGCCGGTTCACTTCGGAGGACGTGGTCCCCGCCATCTGCGGCGCGGCGATGTTCGCGCGCAGGGGTCGGCTGGATGCGGTCGGCTGGTTCCCCGACTACTACACCATGTACTACGAGGACGTCGATCTCTGCCTGCGGCTGCGCAGTGCCGGCGGCATTCTCGTCTTCTGCCCTTCTTCGGTCGTCCACCACTACCACACCGGCACGAGCCGGGAGTTCTCGCCGAAGTTCATCGAGAACGTGGCGCGAAGCTCGTTGCTCTTCACCTCGCGCTACGGAACGGCCGCGGTGTTCGCTCGCACCCTGGTCGAGAGGCTCGGCCATACCCGGAACGAGCTCGTCCATGGCGCCTGGAGCGCAGCCGCGGGCACCCGCGGGCTGCTCAGCGCCTTGCCCGCGCTGCGGCAGCCGGTGATGTCCCGCTTGCGGGCCAGCGTTTCCGGCGCGAAGGCCCCCTCCGAACTCGTCCGCTCGCCCCGTCTTCCGTACACCGAATCGAGGTAACGGCATGCCGCAGGACACGGTCACCTCGCTCAAGCGCGGCAACGATGAGCTGCAGTTCGACGGCGAGCGCTTCGTCCCCGGCGCGGCCGTCGAGATCAGCTACCACCATTGGCTGCGGTATTTCTTCGCTCTCCAGTTCGCGCAGGACAAGCGCGTGCTCGACGTCGCCTCCGGCGAAGGATACGGGTCCGCGTACCTGGCCTCGCGCGCCGCCAAGGTCGATGGGTTCGACGCCAGCCCCGAGACGGTGAGGCATGCCGCGAGCGTCTACGGCGACAATCCGCGGGTCTCCTTCATCTCCTCCGATATCGACGCCTTCTTCCGGGACGCGCAGCCTGCCTCCTACGACGTCGTCACCGCCTTCGAGGTGATCGAGCACGTGGACGAGCCGGGCCAGCGCGCGCTCTTGCAAGGCATCCGGAAGGTCCTCGCTCCGGGCGGCGTAGCGCTCATCTCCAGCCCCGACAAGCAGCTCTATTCCGACGTCCGGCTGCAGAAGAACCCGTTCCATGTCCGCGAGATGTACCGGGACGAGTTCCAGACCCTGCTGGGAAGCGTTTTCCCGAATGTGAGGACGTTCGAGCAGCTGACCTACACGGGCTCGGCGCTCTTCGAGTCGGGCGCCACGGACGCGGCGCTATGCGAGATGGCCTGGACCGATCTGCTGCGCCTCAAGGGACGCTGCCAGGCGGGCGTGCGCGGCGGCGGCGAGTATCTGGTGGCGGTCGTTTCCAACGATCCGCTGCAGGCCCCCCCACAGAGCGCCGTCATCCTCGACCGGGCGCGCAAGCTGATCGGGGAGGAAGTCTATGCGAAGCAGGTCGAGCTGGATCAGCTCAAGCGCAGCGAGCAGCACTTGCGCGACGTGGTCGAGGACCTGCACAAGCAGATCGCCGAGATCCGCAAGGTGTGGCTGGATCCCGACGAGGCCGCACGCCGGGACGCGATGAACAATGCGTTGATCGATCGCCTGATGGCCATGGTGACACGCAACGCAAGCGAGGACGTCATCCCCGGGGATGACGGCGCCTACCGGCAGAAGTACCTCGACGCGCAGCAACAGTTGGCGGAAATCCAGTCGATGGTGAGCATGCGCGTGATCCAGCGCGCCAAGCGGCTCTGGGACCGCATGCCGCTCCTGAAGAACGTGGTGAAGGCCGTCGTCCGCAAGGCCGTCTGAGGTGGCCGGAACCACCAACCACTACGCCGATCAGTACTGGAACGATCTGCCACGCGTCCTTTCGCACCTTAGCAAGAGGGCGACAGGGGACGCTGCGCTCTGGTGGATGGACTATTTCAAGCGGCGTTACGCCACTCCTCCGCGCAAGCGGGCGCTGGTCTTCGGCTGCGGAACCGGATGGGTCGAGCGGGATCTGTTCGACCGTGGAGTCGCCGCGCGGTTCGATGCTTTCGACGCCTCGCCCGCGTACCTTTCGATCGCTGAAAAGGAACGGGGCGAGCGGCCCATTTCGTATCGCAACGCGAACTTCGACGACTACGTCCAGGAACACGCCTACGATCTGATCGTGAACGTCGCCTCGCTGCACCACGTCCGGTACCTCTACCGGATGGTTCATCAGCTCGCCGGTGCGCTCGAACCGGACGGCCTGTTCGTGCAATGGGAGTACATCGGACCAAGCCGGAACCAGTACGCGGACCAGCACCTCAAGCTGATGACGGCGATCAAGCAGGCGCTGCCGCAGCGGTTCCGCACCCCGCATCCCCTCCGTCACGAGATCGCGACGTTCCTTTCAGGCGACCCGACTGAGGCCGTTCACGCGTCCGACATCATGGACGCGCTGCGCACCGAGCTCGACGTCGTCGAGCACAAGATCCTCGGAGGCGGAATTGCCTACCAGCTCCTCTGGAACAACATCGAAGAATTCCGCAAGGACGACGCCGAGGCCCGCTCGGTCCTCGACTGGCTGCTCGTCCTCGACGAGGTGATGACCGATCAAGGGTTGGTCCCGCCGCTGTTCGCGTTCACCATCTGTCGGCCCAAAGCGCGTCGTCGCCTCGGTCCTCCCGTCCAGCGCCTCCTGCTCGAACCGGCTCGGGAGAAGGTCGCCAGCGCTCTTGGGGGACGCTATCTGCCCGAGATCTGGCGGGAGCAACGAACAAGTGCGCGCCGGCTTCTCTCGAAACTGCGCGGGCATACGACCTAGCGCGCCTCAACGTCGTTGCGACGACGTTGGCCGCCGCCAATCATCTGCACACTTCGGTGGGCTGGAATCGCCACCTCCGCACGTCATGAGGCGCAGATCGAACGCCGCTTGGCACGCCCCCGGACCGCGGCCAGCGGAAGCCGTGCTGAAGGGTGTCGCGCCGTTCAAGGTGCCGACGATCGCGCTCGCCGCACGGGCGACAACGAGAACCGCCAGCGGAATTCCCCAGCGTCGGAACAGGCTCAACGCCGACGGATCCTGCACTCCAATGCCGGCCGCGCTGGCGGCGGGGCCGGTGTCGCCCCCGACGGACCCCGTCGCTCTCAGGCTGCCTTGCTGGCCGCGGGGAGCGGTTGCTTCTCGAGGACGGCGATCAGGCTCAGCGGAGGCAAGGGCAGCACCGCATCCAGCCGGCGGAAGAGAGGGGTGAAGAAGTTGAGGGCGAGGATCTGCCCGAGGCCGAACGACTGGCGCCGCAGGATCTTCCCGTTCAGGAACCACGCCACCGTTCCGACCCGGTTGAACCGCACGACGCTCCGCAGCTCGAATCCACAGTCGCGCGCCAGCCGGCGCAAGGTGTCTTCACTGTAGCGCCTCCGGTGCCCGAGAACGCGATCGAGGGAGCCGAAATTCCACTGTCCATTCGGCACGAGGACGATGGCGCGGCCGTGATCGGAGAGCACGTTCCGGATGTTCATCAGCGATGCGCGGTCGTCGTCGACGTGCTCGATCACGTTCAGGCAGATCACCGTGTCGAACTGCCCTTTGGTAACCGGAAAGGTGGCAGGGTCGGTGATGTCGCAATAGGTCGCCTCCATGTAGGGGCGATCCTTGAGAAGCCCGCCGAGCGTCCTCAAGTAGAGGGGATTGATGTCGCTGACCACGTACTTCGAGCGGGGGATCAGCTGGCGGGTGAGGTTGCCGACGCCGCTCCCGATCTCGAGCACCGAGCTCCCGCAGAACGGGCGGATGGTGTCCGCCATCCAGGCGTTGAACTTCGGCGCCCGCGAAAGCCGCGCCAGGATCTGGCTGCCGTATTCGTCTTCCGCGTAGATCGCGTCGCTCAGCGCGAATCTGGCGATGGCGGCGAGCGCGGCGAACCCGTCCACCCAGCGGATCTTCTTGCCTTCCGCATACGTCCGTCCGGAATAGCTGATCGGAACCTCGAACAACCGCACCTGCCGTTTCGCCAGCTTGATGGTGAGCTCGGGCTCGATGCGGAAATCGTTGCTGACGATGGGGATGGAGCGCAGCAAGTCGGTACGCACGGCCTTGTAGCAGGTCTCCATGTCGGTGAGGTTGAGGTTCGTGACCAGGTTGCAGAGGGTCGTCAGCAGGCGGTTGCCCAGCTCGTGCCGGTAGTTGAGGACGCGCCTGACGTCGCCGCCGGCAAAGCGGGATCCAAAGACGGCGTCCGCGTCCTCTTCCATGAACACCTGGACGATCCGGAGGAGATCCTTCGGATGGTATTCCAGGTCCGCGTCGTGGATGACGGTCACGTCGCACGTGGCCTTCTCCAGGGCGGTCTTGATCGCCTTTCCCTTGCCTCCGTTGCGATCGTGTCGCAGGAAGGTCCAGCGGATCCTGCCTTGCGGGTCGAGACCTTTGCGAAAGCCATCCAGCACGCGGGGAGTATCGTCCGTCGAGCAGTCATCGACCACGATGACCTCGATGCGCTCGAGGTGCGGCGTCTGCTCCAGGGCCTTGAGGCGTTGAAGCGATTCCGCGACCAGATACTGCTCATTGTAGACCGGAACCAGCACGGACAGCGATAGCGGCATGACCCTCCCGTTCAGCTTTTGCCGCGCCACATACCATGAACGCGCCTCAAGGCGCAGTACCGCAGGAGGACGACGCCGAAAGGACGAGCGCCTCTCCCGCGCGGCCGGTGACCGCAATCGCCTCGCGCGAAAGCAGGCATGGCCCGAAGCAGGTCGCCACCTCGTCGACCGTATAAGCGGGCGCTCCCAGCGGCCCTTCCTTTTCCACATAGATCAATGCGCCCTTGCCCGACGCCCGCATCGCCGCGTCCAACGCCGTACGAGCGGCGGCGCAAGCAAACCGCGAAGGCTCCGCCTGCAGAACGGGCGCCACCAGCGGGGCTGTCTTTCCCGTATAGCCGTTGATCGTGTTCAGCCCGCATCCCAGCGCCAGGGTCATCTCCGGAACCTGATCGAAGATGCGGTTTAGCGAGATCTGCTCGGCCGGCACGAAGAACAGGGTCGCGACGCCATTGGCCCGCGCTTTCGCGCAAAGCGGACGCTGCAATGCCTCCCAGGGCCGATCCGCCTGGCAACGGTCGGCGACCGGCGGAAGGGGCGGCAGCGCTTCCGCCAGCAGGCCAGCGCCGAGAAGCAATCCGAGAGCCCGATTGCGCCGCCAGACAGTCTCGACCGCCGCGGCGGCGAGGAGGCACGAGAGCGCGCTCACCACCAGGGCGATGCGGCCGGACGCGCGGAGCGCGCCAAAGCCCGGCAGGAACTTGAACGCCAGCAGGTAGACGCCGTTCAACGCGGAGAAGGGCCGGGGAAAGTGCGAGACCAGCACGATCGCCACCAGCAAAGAGAGGCTGCAGGCAAAGAGGAGCCGCGAGTTGAGCCGCCCATGATCGCCGCTGGCGCGGCCGCGAACGAGGAACGCACCCGCGCAGAGCAAGGCGATCCAGCCCAGGAAGAGCTGCTTCTCCTGAGCGCCGCCGCTGTCGCCCGGCACCAGCAGCCCGAACCGGCGCCAGAGGAGATTCGAAGTATCCGGCCGGATCCAGGACCAGAGAGTGCCCTGGTAGTACAGCGCTTCCGGGAGGTTCTTGCTGCCGACCACCGCGCCGGCAAGCCTGTAGTGGTAGGCGCCGATGGCGATCGCGGCGAGCGGCGGCAGCACCAGCAAGGCGAAGAGCAGCGGTCGCCAGCCGCGGAGCTCGCGAATTCGCGCCGCGGCGCGGGCGCTCTCCTTCCATCTCGTCGCCAGCGCCGCGACGAAGGCCGCGATCAGCACCAGGAAATACGCGACGTACAGCGACATGAACCATGCGAATCCCAGGACCCAGGTCGCCGCGACGAGGCAGCGCCAGCGCCCTTCCCGGGCGAACTCGAAGACGCAGAGGAAGAAGAGAGGAATGATCCATCCGGCGGCAAACTGGAGATGGCCGACCTGGTAATAGCGGACCCAGCTCCAGGCAAAGCACGCGGCGAACACGAAACTTCCCAGCCGGCCGACTCCAACCCTCCGTGCGCACAGATAGCTGACGACCGGCGTGAGCGCGTACTGCACGATGACGAACCAGAAGAGGGCCGCGGCCGGAGACGCGCCCAGCAACCGGGCCGGGACGTAGAACGGATAGGCGGAGAAGAGCGTCTCCGAGTAGGCCAGCACGTTCCGCTCGGGATAGAAGAAGGGGGGCGACCAGATGCTCGCGCCCGCGGCCGCGGCGCCACGCAGGAAGGTATATCCCCACTCGAGGAAGTAGTTGACCAGCCGGACGTCGAAGATGTTGACGAATGCGGCGCAGGAGAATCCTGCCGCACCCGCCTTCCGTATCAGCAACCCGACCGGGACCAGGAGCGCCGCCAGGCAGCCGGCATCCTTCAGCCGCTCGTAAGGCTGCATCTGCGCCGTCCCTGCCCCGGCGCGAGGCAGCTCTCGCCTTGTCTCTGGTTCTGGCATGCGGCAGCCGGCGCTGTGAGCGCCGCTTGTACGCGACGTGGCGGCTCCGCCGCAAGTACGGGTATGACAGTCGGACGATGCTCGGCGACCTCCAGCGCACGGTCCGGCGCACGATGCATGTGCTGACCGCGGTGCCTCGATCTCAGGCCTCCGACGCGCCCTCGCACCCGGCGGAGCGCTTTCGTCTGCTCGAGCTGCGCGGGCAGATCGGCGCGGGTTGGCACGAGTTCGCCGTGGAGCTGCGCGGTCCGTCGCGAGCGCCGGCGCGTCTTCTGGTGGGAGCGCACGCGCACCTGTTGCCGGCCACTGAAAGCGGTCGTGCCGTTGTCATCGTCGACGTCCCCGCGGGGGCGGAGCTGGGCCTCGAGATCGCCGACGATTCCCCGGTGGACGTCGGCACGATCGTGGCTCGCGAGGTGAGCCGGACCGAAGCAGCGCTCCGGCGAGCCGCTCCGACATTCCTGCGCCGGCTGCGCGAGCCCTGGACGATTCCGGCGGCCTCGCTGAAGATCCTTCGCGCCGCCTGGACTGGCGAGCTGCTCGAGCGCCTCCTGCAGCGGGGCGGCGGCGATGCGCAGCAGACTTTCTACCCGGAATGGCATGCGCTCTTCGCCGCCCTCGAGGACACGGATCGGGCAGCCATCCGCGCCGCCGCAGCGCGACTTCCGGGGCGGTTCCGGTTTTCCGTGGTGCTCCCCGTCTACGACGCGCCGGAGCCGTTCCTCTCGCGCGCGATCGGCAGCGTCCGCGAGCAGCTCTATCCGGATTGGGAGCTGTGCATCGCGGACGACGCCTCGCCTTCCCCACACGTTCGCCGCATCCTGGAAAGGGCGGCGCGGGAAGATCCGCGGATCCGCGTCACCTTTCGCGACCGCAACGGGCACATCTCCGCCGCCTCGAACAGCGCGGCCTCGCTCGCGACGGGCGATTTCGTGGTGCTGCTCGATCACGACGACGAGCTCGCCGAGCATGCCTTGTTCGTGCTCGCGACCGCGGCCTCCGACGCGGACCTGCTGTACAGCGACGAGGACAAGGTCGACGAGCGGGGACGGCTCTCCTCCCCGTTCTTCAAGCCCGACTGGAACCCGGATCTGCTCCTCTCGCAGAACTACGTCGGCCACCTCTGCGCCATCCGGCGGTCGCTGCTTCGGGAGATCGGCGGCTTCCGGGAGGGATTCGAGGGAAGCCAGGACTACGACCTCGTGCTGCGCGCCTCCTCGCGGACCAGCCGCATCCGGCATCTGCCGTTCGTCCTGTACCATTGGCGGTCGATCGCCGGGTCCACCGCAAGAGACGCGACCGCGAAGTCCTATGCAGAAGCGGCCGCACGGCGCGCGCTCGAGGAGCGCGTCGGCCCCTCGGCGACGGTCGAACCGGGTCCGCTGCCCACGGCGTACCGGGTGCGCTGGCAACTGCCGCAGGATCCTCCCCTCGTCAGCCTGATAGTGCCTACGCGCGACGCGAGGATCGTCCTCGAGCCTTGCATCGAATCGCTGCTGGCAAAGACCGCGTACCGCCGGTTCGAGCTCATCGTGGTCGACAACCAGAGCACCGATCCCGCCACCCTCGACTATCTGGCCGCGCTGGAACGGCGGGGCGTTGCGCGGGTCGCGCGATTCGACGCGCCCTTCAATTTCTCCGCGATCAACAACCTCGCCGTGCGCGAGACCGCTCGGGGCGACGTCGTCGGACTGCTGAACAACGATCTCGAGATCGTCGAGCCGGGATGGCTCGAGGAGATGGTCTCGCACGCGCTGCGGCCGAGCATCGGCGCCGTCGGCGCGCGGCTGCTCTACCCGGACGGCACCCTGCAGCACGGCGGCATCCTCCTCGGCATCTCCGGCGCGGCAGGTCACGCGCACAAGTTCCTGCACCGCGTCGAGCCCGGCTACTTCGGCCGCGCCCAGCTCGTGCATGACGTCTCGGCCGTGACCGCGGCCTGCCTGCTGATCCGGCGCGAGACGTATCTGCGCGTGGGAGGTATGGACGAGTCATTCCCGATTGCCTTCAACGACGTGGACTTCTGCCTCCGTGTGCGGGCGCTCGGCCTTCGGAACCTCTGGACGCCGTTTGCCACGCTCGTCCACCATGAGTCGAAGACGCGTGGGCAGGAGGACACCCCGGCGAAGAAAGAGCGGTTCGAGGCGGAGAAGCGGCTTTTGAACGAGCGCTGGGGGGAGGCCTTGCGCAGCGATCCCGCCTACAACCCGAATCTCTCGCTGGATGCGGAAGATTTCTCGCTGGCCTGGCCACCGCGGGTGCGGAAGCCCTGGCTGTGAGTCACGGCGGCGAGAGCTTGTCGACGCGCGCGCGCACCGCCTCGAGCTCCGCCCGCAACAGCGCGCACTCCTGCCCCAACCGGCGCGCCCGCGTCGACGCATTGGAGAGCGCGATGGTGAGCGAGAGCACGTTGACCGCCAGGTAGAGGATGGCGAGGGCGAACAGCGCGTTCGACGGCACCTGCACCGCGATCGCGCGTGCCAGTTCCTGCAGCAGCCGCGGATAAAGGACGAAGACCAGCACCACCGCGGTGGAGACCAGCCAGAGAAGGCTCTCGCGCAGGCTCAAGCGCTGGAAGCGCACGAGGTAGAGCACCCATCCGAAAAAAGCGAGCAGCGTCGCGCAGGCGACGATCTGCAGCTCGAGCGGAAGGAGCGGCTGCGTCATCCGGTGATCTCCGCGTGCCCGCCTCGATCGGCGGGCAGGAGCAGCAGCGCGAGCGAGACCTTGATCAGGTAGTAGAGCGTCCGCCCAGGGCCGATGCTGCTCATCCCGTGCTGCCGGGTCCGCATGGCGACCGGGATCTCGCGCAACCTGAGACCTGCGCGCGTCGCAAGCGCGATCGCCTCGGGCTCCGGGTAGTCGGAGGGATAGTTCGCCGAAAAGAGCTCGATCGCGCGCCGGCCGCCGACCCGGAACCCGGACGTCGGATCGCTGGTGCGCGCGCCGCAGCGCACGCGGAGGAACCAGGACAGGTACGTGCTGCCCGCCCTGCGGATCGCAGTCGACCGGAAGCCCCCCGCTTCCAGATACCGCGACCCCACCACCATGTCCGCCGCTCCGGAAGCGACGATCTCGAGCGCCCCGGCAAGGAAGCGCGGGTCATGCTGGCCATCGGCGTCGATCTGCGCCGCCACGTCGTAGCCGTGCTGCCGGGCAAAGAGGTATCCGGTCTGGACCGCGCCGCCGATGCCGAGGTTGAATGGCAGCTTCAGCACCACGGCGCCGTGTTCGCGCGCGATGCTGCTGGTGGCATCCGTCGAGCCGTCATCGACGACGCAGACGTCCCAGGCCGGGGCTTCGCGCTTCAGCTCCTGCAGCACGCGGCCGATGCCTCGCGCCTCGTTGTACGCAGGGACGATGGCGAGAGCGCGCATGCGTGTTCTCTATCACTTCCGCAGCAGGCGGCGCAGCGCGGCTCCGGAGTCCAGGTACCGGGCGTGGCAGAGGGCAGGCGCGGCCCCCCGGGGCTGGATGACCAGGTGCGCATCCAGGAAGCGCGCAGTGGCGCCAGAGCAGTCGATCCCGGCGATGACGCGCGAATTGAGCGCGAAAGCCCAGGACCTGGATGGATCTTGCGGGACTTCGATGGACAGCGCGGCAACCCCGGCGTGGACCTTGGCTTCGCCCGGACAGGAATAATCGAACTCGAGCGCGCTGGCCGGGCTTCCCCGCGCCACGCCAACCGCGCACAAGGGCGTCCGGCGCGACCACAGGCGCAGCTCGCCTGCGGCTTGCGAGGTCCACTCGGACGCGCAGCCCGGTTCCGGAGCAGATCCCGGGAACATCAAGAGATGGTTGACTCCCAAGGTGGCCAGACGGCGGCTGCAGGGCGACAGGGCGATCCGGATCGCGTCCGGGGAGAGCATCCGCGTCCGGGCCGGCGGCAGCTCGAAGTTGTAGTGCAGGTACCGGTTGTAGACCTCCTCGGTGAGGCCGGGAACTTCGGGCGCGAGGAAGCGGAACAACCCGAGATCGGGAGAGGTCAGCGTCCCGCCGAGCATGGGCCAGCCGAACGCCGCGAGATAGGCGCCGAAGTGCGTCGAGTAGTCCAGGATGCGCCCCGGCGCGCGCGCGAGCGCGCCGTCGACGACCTGGTGGCCTTCGCCTTTCGCGAAGAGCTTCCCGCTCTCCACCAGCGGGTTCACGCGGTGGTTCGCGAGCGCCACGGACGCGCCCCAGGCGACGAGCAGCACCGCCGCACCCCGAGCGGTCCCCGACAGGAGCGCGCCGGCGGAGAGAAGCAAGGCCGCGAGCGCGATCGGCGGTACCCATGCACGCGCATAGCAATCGGTCAGGGGCTCCAGCCGGATGTGCTCCTTCGCGAGGAGCGCGCACGCCGCGACCGCCGCCACCCCGATCCATCCGCGCCAGCGAAAGGGCTCTCCCACCGGATCCGAGAGAAGCGTCGCCAGCAGGCGGGCGACGAGCAGCGCAGCCGAGATTCCGTACGCCATCCAGGCACGGGCGGCAGGGGACCACTGCAAGAGCGTCAGTCGGGCGAACCAGGAAGGGAGAGGAAGAAAAAGCCACGCGGTGAGAAGCGCGAAGGCCACGACGCTCGCCGGGCTGCTCCGGACCAGCTCCTTGAATGCGCGGCGCACCCGCGCACTCACCAGAGCCAGCGCGGGAAGCAGCAACACCGGGAGCACCTCGATGCTCGACGCCTCGCACGCATTGCTCACCGCCCGGCTGAGCTCCCTCTCCGGTCCGCAATGCACCGGCGCGGAGGTGGTGAGCGAAGGCCAGACCATCTCCAGCAGCCGCGCCGGGGGCAGTTCGCCCGCTCCCGCGATGCGGCTCCCGGGATAGACCGTCCCGGCGACCAGCGAGAGGTACGGCAATTGGTAGAAGAGACCCACCAGGGCGCCCGCGGCCATGACGCCGACCAGCAATGCCGCCAGGCGAAGCCGCCCCTTCCGGATGCCCAGGTCGAGCAGCGCGGCGCAAACCACCCAGAGCATCGGCGCCCACACCGGCGGGTAGAACACGCAGAAGCTGCACGCCGCGCCCCACGCGGTGAGGAGGAACCAGACCGGCTTCCGCTCGCGGAGCGCCCGCGCCGCGATGCCGCCCGTGATGCAGAGCATCCCCATGAAGCCGATCATCGTCGTCGACCGCCACCAGACGAACCCGCTGGAGAAGAACAGCGCGAGGGCGGCGACTGCAGCGACGCGCTTCTCCGCGACGAAGGCGCTGAGCAGCGCGTAGAGACCGACCAGGAGCAGCGCGTCGCGGAAGAACCACCGCGCCCCGTGCGACCAGCGCAGCGGAAGGAGGTACGGCCAGGTCGACGGACGGAGCGGCAGGCCCCAGTCGAGAACGGGGATGTCGTACACGTTCCGCTCCAGCTCGCCGAGCCCCTCGTTCAGGTTCACCAGCGGCAGGCCCGCGAGCTGCTGTCCACGCGCCTTCGGCGTCTCGACCGCCCACTCGTCGCTGCGGATGCCGCGCGAAGTGCCCCAGAGCTCGTGCCGCGAAGCGCGCTCCGCCTCCGTGAACAACGGATCGTACTTCTCCGCCCCGAAGAGCCAGGAGCTTCCCGTCAGGCCGCCGATGCCGGCCGCGACGAGGACGACAATGAACGCCGCGAACCAGCGCGGGGTCACGGCACCAGCACGAGTTTCCCGAAGTTCTCCCGCGACTGCAGCCGCTCGTGCGCGCGCCGCGCCTGGGCGAAGGGGACCTCCAGGTCGACGATGGCCTTGAACTCGCCTGCCTCGAACCCTTTGAGGATCTCCCCCATCTCCCGCGCGAGCAGGTCTCCCTCGCCCCACAGGTGTCCCATGTTGACGCCGAAGATCCCCTTGTTGTCGGGCAGGAGCTGCAGCGGATGGAACCAGGGCATCTTCAGCACCGCCGAGGCCGCCGCGAAGAGGTTCCGCTTCTCTCCCGAGACGGTGGCGCTCGCGCCGTACATCATCAGCTTCCCCACCGGCGCGAGGCAGCGGAAGCTCTTGCGGAAGGTTCCCACCGGGTCGAGCACGACGTCCACCCCGCGGCCGTTGGTAACGCGCTTCACCTCCGCCTCGAAGTCCATGTTCCGGTAGTCGATCGCCTCCGAAAGCCCCAGCTCCCGCAGCCGCACGTGCTTTCCCGCCGAGGCCGTTCCGATGGCCGTCACACCCAGCTTGCGGCAGATCTGCACCGCCGCCG
>JBGQLA010000058.1:0-17057 GCA_041499865.1 Deltaproteobacteria bacterium | reverse complement strand
TTCCTTGAAGATGGGCGGCACCGCGTAGGTCTGCGCGTTGAACTTGGAGAGGATGTGCCGGATCTCGCGGTCCAGCTCGTCGCCGGACTGCTCGATCTTCTCCGCCTCGCCCTTGTCCTTCTTCTGCAGCTCGCCGATCGCGTCCTGCGCCTTCCCCGTGAGCATCGTCAGCTGCTCTTCGAGGGAAGCCAGCTTCTCCGGATCGCTCTCCACCTGCATGGCGACCTGCAGCCTGGCGATCTGCCTGTCGAGGTTGTCCTTCTTGTGGAGGATCTCCTCGATCTGCTTCTTCTGCTGCCAGATGACGAATCCGAGCGCGCCGAAGCCGGCCAGCGAGAGCGCGACGATGGTCAGCACGATCCGGCCCGTCTTCTTCCGATCCTTCTTCTCGGTGGCCGCCTCCAGCTGCTTCATGGTGTCGGCCATGATGAACATCGTCTGCCCCGAGGCCTGCCCGCCGGACCGGGCGCGGGCCTGCGAGATCCTCAGCTGCGCCTCGCGGGCCAGCGCCGCGGCGTCCTGCGAAGGCGCCCGCACCGCCGGCGGCGGCCTGTGCACCGAGGCAATCGGAGTCTGCAGCGGCACGGCGATCCCGTTGGTGCGGGCGGAGCGGAAGATCTCCTCGATCTCGAAGCGCACCTCGGGCCCGCCCTGGCCGCCGAAGGCGATCTTGTCGCCCGATCGGAGCGCGTGGGTGCGGACCAGCTTGCCGTTCAGCAGCGTACCGTTGGTGGAGCCGACGTCCACCACCACGTACTGGCCGTCCTGGAAACGGATCTCCGCGTGGTGGTTGGAGACCAGCGTGTCGCGCTGCGCGTCGAAGCGCACGTCCGATTCGGGGGCGCGGCCGATGCGGATCACGGCCTTCGGCGACATCGACGCCGTTCCCTGCAAGCTGCCGGAGAGATGCGTGAGCCGGATCAAGTCCCGCTCTTCTGCGTGATGTCCGTCTTCTCCAGCTCTTCCTGGTAGTACTCGACGGTCTTCTCCCGCGACTTCACCTTGCCCAGCGATTCCTCCAGGGCCCGGGAGACCTGCTCACAGGAAGGGCCGGGAACACAGAGCACCTTGATGGACACTTCCCCGTTGGGAAGGATGGTGATCTCCATCTTCTGCTTGTCGGCCATCGCCTTTGACCTCGGCTACCACTTCGAGACTGCCAGCCGGATGGTGCCGTCCGCCTCGACCTGCTCCTCGTCGAGCGTGAACCCCTGCTTCGCCACCTCCGCCTTCACCTTGTGCTTGGCGTAGCACTGGATGACCTTCTGCTGGAGCTTCGCGGCCTCCTCGTTGGTCTCCTCCTCGATGCCCCACCAGTCGGCGACCAGCTTGTAGGTGCCCTCCTCGGTGAGCTGGAGCCCGATGTCGTAGCTCTTCGTCGCCTTGATCCGCGCCTCGGCGGCGAGGGTGGATCCCTTCCAGCCGCGCACTTTCACCAGCTGGGTCTCCGTCGCCTCCTCGAACTCCATCCCCAGCTCGGCGAGGGCCGCCTTGAGGGCGACGAGATCGTTGATCTTCGTCTCCACCTGCGTGAAGTGGCTCACGCGGTCTTGCCTCCCACGTCGATCTCGATCTTGCGCCCGGCCTCGGCGCCGGCGTCGCCCTGCCAGGCGGAAGAGGCGGGGCGCGCGCGCGTCTTGCACCAGGTGCGCAGCGCCGCGATCTTCTCCTTCATGGTCCGCGAGAGCGGCACCGTCTCCGCCAGCGAGTGGAGCACGCCCTCGCTGGTGAGCACGCCCGCCTTGCCGTTCCGGTCGTACTCGTCGAAGAGGGCGGAGACGATGGCCTGCTCGATCTCTGCGCCGGTCATCCCTTCGCTCTTCTCCGCGATCAGCTCGAGGTTGAACTGCACCGGGTCGCGCCCGCGCCGCTTGACGTGGATGGCGGCGATCTCCTCGCGCTCCGGGAGGGTGGGCAGATCGACGAAGAAGATCTCGTCGAAGCGGCCCTTGCGCATCATCTCCGGCGGCAGCTCGTCGACGTTGTTGGCGGTGGCGATCACGAACACCGGGCTGGTCTTTTCCTGCAGCCAGGTGATGAAGCTGCCGAACACGCGCGCGGCGGTGCCCGCGTCGGAGTTGTTCGAGGATCCCGTCCCGGAGAAGCCCTTCTCCAGCTCGTCGACCCAGAGGATGGAAGGCGCCACCGCCTCCGCCATCTGGATGGCCCGGCGCATGTTCTCCTCCGAGCTGCCGACGATGCCGGCGAAGATCTTCCCCACGTCGAGGCGCAAGAGCGGCAGGCGCCAGGCGGCCCCCACCGCCTTGGCGGTGAGCGACTTTCCGCCGCCGGGGATCCCGATCATCAAAATGCCCTTCGGCCGCGGCAGGCCGAACTGGCGCGCCTCCTCGCTGAACGCGCTCTGCCGCTTGCGCAGCCAGCCCTTGAGGACGTCGAGGCCGCCGATGTTGTCCATCTTCTCGTGGGTGCGGAAGAACTCCAGCACCCCGCTCTTGCGGACGATGCGCTCCTTCTCGGAGAGGATCACGTCGATGTCGAAGGCGCCGCCGGTCTGCACCAGCGACTTGGCGAACACGCCCTCCGCCTCGTCGGCGGTGAGGCCCAGCGCCGCCTCCACCACGTGCTCGCGGTCCTGCCCCGAGGGGATCTTCGCCCCGGTGTTGCGGGAGACGCGGTCGAAGATGGCGTCGATCTCCGCCAGCTCCGGCAGCGGGTACTCGACCACCGCCACTTCCTTGTCCAGCTCGGGCGGGATGGCGAGCAGCGGCGAGATGAGGAAGACGGTCTTCACCTCTTCCTTCAGCTTGCGGGCGATGTCGCGCAGGAGCCGCACCACTTCCGGGTTCTTCAGATACGGATGGAGGTCGCGGAGGATGAACACCGCGCGCTCGTCGTGCTTCGCTTCCACCACGAAGCGGAGGGCCTTGAGCGGATCCTTGGAGTCGCCCTGCGGCTCCTTGCCCAGGCGCATGCCTTCGGTGACGCTCCAGGTGTAGATCCGGGTCTTGTAGTTCTTCTCCCGCTCGCGCGACTGGAGCACGTCGGCGATGCTCTTCTCCACCCGCTTCTCCTCGCTGGAGAGGATGTAGATCAGCGGGTAGCGCGCGCGCATCAAGTGCTCGATGTCCTTGTCCACCCGGCGCAGCTGCGCCTGGCGCTGGACCTCCTCGGCCACCTCCTTGGGCTGGCTGGACAGCGCCATGGCCGGCGCCGCGGCAGCCTTCTTGTGCGCGCCGAACGGGTCGGCTTCGACGGGAGCCATGGGAGCGAAAAGGCTAGCATGCGCGCTCCGGCGTGGGCAAACCCCCGCCGTGCGGGCGGACCACTGCGAACACGTGGAGATTCGAGGCGGTTGCGGCGCAAGATGCCTTGGCGTTACCGTCCCTCCCGTGGACTTCACCGCGCACCAGGCGCCGATGGCGCTGCAGCGCCTCAAGGACCAGGGCGGCTTCAACGGGGACCGCATCGAATCCTGCGCCATGCCCACGGTGTTCGCCGGCGGCTCCGACTGGCTGCGCACGGTGGTGGAGAAGAGCGATCTCGCCGGAGGCAACCTGGCGGGGACGCGGATCCGCGAGACCACGTTCGCCCACAGCGCCCTGCGCAAGGCGCGGCTGCGCGCGTCCCGGCTGGAGCGGGTGGAGTTCTACTTCTGCGATCTGAACGAGCTCGACGCCGGCCAGATCGGCGGCCGCCGGCTGAAGATCCATGGCTGCGAGGCGATGAACGCCGTCTTCTCCGGCGCGCAACTCGCGGTGGCGCGCTTCGAGGACACCAAGCTCTACCGGGCGAAGTTCGACGGCGCGCTGCTGGTGCGGACGGTCTTCGCCGATGCGCGGCTGGGCGCGGCCTCGATGGAGAAGGTCGACTTTTCCGGAGCGCGGCTGATCGACGTCTCTCTGCGCGGCGCGAATCTGATGGGCGCCTCGTTCGCCCGGGCGACGCTGATCGGCGTCGACCTGCGCGATGCGGCGCTGACCGGGGCCGATTTCTCCGGCGCCACCACCATCGGGTGCAGGTTGCCGGTGGAGCTCGGGAGATGAGCGGCGAGCGAAACGACCAGGATCCCGCCGCGCAGGTCGCCGCCGAGGTGCGGGCGCGGCTGCGGGCGATGGGCGGCGACGAGCTGGTCGAGCTCTGCGCGCAGCTCCTCACCACCTACGTGATCGAAGGAGTGGTGCCGCTCGCGCGCGCCGGCGAGAGCAGCGAGCTGGCGGCGGACGCGGCCGGCGAAGAGAGCTTCGCGCAGATGTTGAAGCGGCTGAAGGCTGCCAAGGCGGACCCGGTGCTGGAGCGGTTCATCATCGATGGAGAGAACATTTCCGTGCGGATCGAAGGGCAAGGGGTGCTGCCGATCACGGAGTATCGCAGGCCGGTCGGGCCGCCGCCCGGGCCCGGAGTCTCGGTGCAGGTGGTGCAGCGGCGGGAGGGTGCTCCGGGGGCGGCGGGGAGCATCTACAACCGGGCGCTGTACCAGGCGGAGGCTCCGGCGGCGCCGGCTTCGCAGCCGCGGAGCGGAGCGCAACCCGCGGCGCCGGATTCGCAACAGCGTGCTGGATCGCAACCCGCGGCGCCTGCTCCCCAGGCGCCGCAGAAGCCGCAGAAGGATGAGCCGCGCAGTGACCGGTTCTCGCTGATCGAGCTGGAGTAAGTCAGAGGCGCTCGAGGGCCACCGCTTCCGCCGGCAGCGCGTGGAGCGGCTCGCCTCGGAGCGCAAGGTAGGTCTGGGCGGCGAGCAGCGCCGGCAGGAAGACCGAGGGTAGCTGGACGAGGACGGTGCCCGGCGTGAGCGCCGCGCGCGGCTGCCCGGACCAGAGGAGCGCGTAGACGATCCAGCTGCTCGCCGCGGCGGCCGCGGCGGCGGCGATGAAGCTCGCGATCGGCCGCAGTGAAGCGCCGGAGAGCATCTCACCGGCCGCCCAAGGCACCGCGGCGAGCGGCACGGGCGCGACGAAAGCGGCGAGGATGCTGGCGGTGTCGGACGAGTTGCCCGCATACAGAGCCAACGCGAGAGCGTCGGAGGTGAAGAGCGCTCCGATGCCGCCGAGCAGCGCCGCGAGCATCACCAGGTGGAACTCGAGGCGGGTCCGGGCGAAGGGAGCGGCGACGCGTCTTCGGACCAGGCGGCGAACGGCGAGGATTGGGGGGATGGTCAGCAGGGCCGTCGAGCAGAGCGTGGCGAAGGTCACGCCGAAGGCCCACTCGATCGGGGATGCGAGCATCATCGCCTCCTCCTGGTGAAGACGCCCGGGAGAACATCGGGGTTCATGGCACGCTTCCCCGGGTGCAGAGGTAGGCGGCCACGGAGGCGGCTGCGGTGAGGAACGAGCGCAGGAGCAGGGATGCGCAGGAGATTTCCGTCAGGATGGCGGCGAGATACGCGGCCAGCAGCGCGGCGGCGAAGGCCTGGTCCTGGCGGGGCGAGGGGCCCGCGCAAAGCTCTCCCGCGGCCCACGGGGCGGCGGCGATCGAGGGCGGAGCGAGGATGGCGAAGGCTGACGCCTGCAGCGCGGAGAGTTGGATTGCGATCGCGGTGGCGGCGACGAGTGCCGCGATTCCGGCGCAAAGCGCCGAGAAGTCGGACAGTGGCGCGAAGGGGCGCGAGCGGCTCGAATCCGTGACCGCGAGCCACGGGGCGGCGCAGAGCGCGAGCCCGAGCGCCGCGGCCTCGGCGGCGTTCATCGGGCGGTTTTCGCCTGCGTCCAGAGGTACTGGAGCGCGAGGAGCGAGACGGAGAGGGCGAGGCCCAGGTCGCCGGTGCTCTCAAGGGCGGTGCGGGCGAGACTGAGGGCGCGGTGCATGCGCCTTGAGTGACTGCAACGTCAGAGCCAGTTCCCGGCCCTCTGGGGCTGCCTTCCGGGGACGCTACGAGATGTAGATTATAGCCGGGTGTGGCTTTCGGCCTTCACCGACAGGGCCGCAGAAGATACGGGGCCTCGCGGAGCGGAGCTCCGCGAGGTGTTTATCGCTGCGCTCGCTCGCGCTCGCCCTGCTTCTGCGCCACCACCGGCTGCTTGCGGTGCACCACCAGCGTGCGCTGCGTCATGAGATCATCGTCCTCGCGGGCGATGATCACCACGGTGCTGTTGCCCGGCTTGAGCGGCAGGTCCGTCTGGAAGTCGAGCTGCACGGGCGCGCCCACCGCCGGCTGGCCCGGCTTGCGGGCGGTGCGGAAGAACACCTTCCGGTAGTCGTTCTCGTGCTGCACGAAGATCTGCAGATCGCGCATGCCGTTCACGTCCGCGGCGCTGCCCGTCAGGGTGAGGTGGTCCTGATCGGTCTCCACCCCGCCGCGAGACGTGTCCACGTTCGCCAGCTTGATCGACGGCGCCTCGCTCTGCGTCACCGCCGCCACCGTCTTGAGGTTCGGCTTGGCGCCGGCGGCCTCCTTGGCGGCCGCGACCGGCAGGAACCCCATGCGGCCCTTCTGCCACTCGACGCGCCAGAACTGGCCCGCCCGGCCGTGCACCGGCAGCACCGCGCCCTTCTTCACCGAAGCGAGCTTCAGGCCCGCTTCCTGCGCCGAGGCGAGGATCATCGTGTCGACCTGCACGCGGACGGGATGCGACGCGGAGGCGAGCGGAATGGCCGCCGCCGCCGCCGGGAGCAGGAGCTTGTTGCGCTGCGCCTCGTAGAGGTCCTTGTCGCCGATTTCCAGGCGCACGGGCACCGCCTCGTCGAGCGCCTTCTTCACCTCCAGCACGAAGGTCGCCGTCTTCGTTTCGCCCGGCTTCAGGGGCCCGAGCTTGGTGCGCCCCTTCTTCACGTTGATCCGATCCTCGGAGAGGTTCCGCAGCGCGGCGTACGCGTCGTACGCCAGCCCGGCGCCGATGTTCTTCACGTCGACGATGATCTCGGCCGTCTCGCCCTTGTGCAGCAGGCCGTCGCTGCCGGCGACCTGGTAGCTCCAGGCGAAGGTGGGCCGCGGCAGCTCCGCGATGTCGCTCTCCGCCCGGGCCTCCTCGAGCTGATCGCCCGCCTCGTCCTCCCACTTGAAGGTGATGTCGTCGCGGCGCGAGGGAACGTAGCGCGGGATCTTGATCGGCACCGTCCAGGTCCGCTTCTCGCCCGGCTGGAGCAGCCCGAAGACGAACTCCCGCCGGTCGAGGACGCCGTTCTCGCTCTTGGTGAACGCCCGCAGCCGCGAGAGCGGCACGGTCCCGGTGTTGTGGGCGGTGACCGCGACCTCCATGGTGCCGCCGGCCTGCGTGCGCGGCACGCGGACCTCGGCCTGCACCTTGGCCTGGCTGCGGGGAGCGCTCACTCCCAGCGCCGCCCAGTTCACGCTCATCGCCTCCAGCGACTTGCGCACCTTCTCCTGCTCGGCGGCGCGTCGCTGCTCGACGAAGGGCTTGGCCTGCTGCAGCTGCTGGCGGCGGTCGGTGGAGTTGGCGTGCAGCAGCATGTCGCGGCAGAACTCGATCTGGTAGTCCACCACCACGCCGTCCTCGTCGGAGGGATCGTCGTCGTCCTCCTCCGGCGCCTGCCCTGCCTCGATCAGCTCGCGGTTCTTGCGCTCCTTCGCCGTCTCGTCCTTGACGAAGCGCAGGGTCTCGATCGGCTTCTGCTGCACGCGCTCGCGGCCTGCCTTGGCCTGCTCCTCGTCGTGGGCGAAGCCGTTGAAGAAGTGCTTGTCGTAGTCCGCCTCGCGGAAGGTCTTGGGCGGGGCGAAGAGATCGATGCGGTCCTTGACGATGCGCGCGGGCACGAGCTCGATGTCGGGGACGATTCCCACCTCCTGGATGGAGACGTCGCCCGGCGTCAGGTACTGCGCGATGGTCAGCTTGAGCGCGCTCTCGTCGCCGCTCTCCCGATCCTTGAAGTCGTAGAGCACCTGCACCGAGCCCTTGCCGAAGCTCTGGCGGCCGACGATCACCGCGCGGTTCAGGTTCTTCAGCGCGCCCGCCACGATCTCCGATGCGGAGGCGCTCTCGCTGCTGATCAGCACCGCCATGGGGAACTCGCGCTCTCCGCCGTCCGCGCGCGCCAGCTTGGGCTCACGCAGCGTGCCGTTCACGCCCACGGTGGTGACGATGGTGCCCTCCTCCACGAACGCGTCGCTCACCTGGATGGCCTGCTCCAGCAACCCTCCCGGATTGCCCCGCATGTCGAGGATCAGCCCGCGCAGCCCGCCGCCGTTCTGCTGCTTCATCGCCCGGATCGCGCCCATCATGTCCCGGGTGGTGGTGCCCGAGAACCCGCTCAGCCGGACGTAGCCGACGCCGTTATCGAGCAGCTTGGAGACCACGGTCTCGTACGTGACCAGGGCCCGGGTGAGATCCAGGCGGCGCGCCTCGGTGCCCTTGTGCGCGACCCAGATGCTCACCTTGGTGCCGGGCTTGCCGCGCATGCGATCGACGGCTTCCTGCAGCTCCATGCTGACGGTGGAGTCGTTGTCGATCTGGGTGATCACGTCACCCTTCTTCACTCCGCCCTTGAAGGCCGGCGTGTTCTTCAGGACCTTGCGGACGGTGAGCTTGTCCTCGATCATCGAGATCACGAACCCGAGGCCGCCGAACTCGCCGCGGGTCTGGACCTTCATCTCCTTGTAGACGTCGGGCTTGAGCAGCCAGGAGTGCGGATCCAGCGTGGAGAGCATGCCGTTGATGGCGGCGTACTCGATCTCGCGCTGGTCCGACTGGGTGACCAGATTGTCCCGCACGAAGCCGAAGACCTCGTGCATCTTGAGCGGGATCTGCCAGATGGAGTCGATGTCCTTGTAGTCGAACTCCCGGACCGCGTTGCCCACCGTCACCCGCACGTGGTTCTCGGGGATGCTGGAATTGGCGTGGCCGCACCCGGTGGCCTGCGCGCGGTTCGCTTCCAGGATCCCGCCTTGCGGCGCGCCGTTGGCCGGACCGGCCACGGAGGTGCCCGGCTCACGATTGACCGGGCGGTCGTCGCAAGGCGGCCCGCCGACCTCGACCATCATCTCCGCCACCTGCCGCTCGACGGCCTCCAGGGCCGCGGTGAACATCTCCTTGGGGTTGATCCGGCTCGGATCGACGTAGTTGTCCTTGATCTGGACGATGGTCTTGCGAAAGACGTCGAGGTTCGCCAGGTCGTAGTTCTTGTCCTTCTGGGTGTCGACGGCGGCGTGCGCCTCGCGCGCTCGCAGGGGGCCGCGATCGCTGGAGAGCGCCAGGAGCGATGCGGCGATGGCGGCGGGAGCAAGGAGGGCGAGGCGAGCGTGCTTTCGCATGGGCGGCGGCTCTTTCAGCAGACGGGCTTCACAAGAGGATATCCAGCACGGCCCCGGCCAACAAGGAACGTGCTGGAACTGTATCGTTTAAACAGCGGTGCGCGCTCCTGCATGCCGAAATTCCTCAGCGGCGCACCACCGCGTAGCCCTTGGCCTGCAGGGCCCCGGTCAGGGAAGCGATGTGGTCGGACCCCCGGGTCTCCAGGGTCAGCTCGATCTCGGTGTCCCCGATGGCCCCCTGTAAAAAAGCCCTGTTGTGATGCACTTCGAGCACATTGGCCCCTTCGGTGGCGACCGCGGAAAGGACGCCCGCCAGCATGCCCGGGCGGTCGGGAACCCGGACGGCGATCAGCACCCGCCGGCCCTCCACCACAAGGCCCCGTTCGATGATCCGCGCGATCAGGTTGGGGTCGATGTTGCCCCCCGAGATCGCGCAGACCACCTTCGTCGAAGGAACCAGGCCCTTGATCTTGTGTTGGAGCAGGGCCGCGGCCGGGGCGGCGCCCGCGCCTTCCGCGACGGTCTTCTCGCGCTCGATCAGGGCGAGGATGGCGTTGGCGACCTCCTCGTCGTCCACCCCCACGATCTCGTCGACGTACTTGCGGAACAGGGGCAGCGTCTTCTCTCCGGCGCGCTTCACGGCGATCCCGTCGGCCAAGGTGGTGGCGTTCGGGATCACGATGGGCCCGCCGGCGTCGAGCGCGGCGCGCATCTTCGGCAGGTGGGACGACTCGACGCCGATCACCCGGACCGAAGGCTTGAGCGACTTCATCACCAGCGCCATTCCCCCGAGCCAGCCGCCGCCGCCGATCGAGGCGACCAGCACGTCGACCTCCGGCACCTGCTCGAGGATCTCCAGCGCCGCGGTGCCCTGGCCGGCGATGATTGCGTCGTCGTCGAAGGCGTGGATGAAGACGTAGCCCTTCTCCTCCTGCAGCCGCCGCGCCTCGGCGTACGCGTCGTCGTAGTTGCTTCCGCAGAGGACGATGTGCGCCCCGAATCTTCGGGTCGCCTGCACCTTGCTGAGCGGCGCGGTCTCGGGCATCACGATCGTCGCCTCGATGCCGAGGCGCTGCGCATTGATCGCGACGCCCTGCGCGTGGTTTCCGGCGCTGGCGGCGACCACGCCGCGCTCGCGCTCCTCCGGCGTGAGCAGCGCAAACTTGTTCGCGGCGCCGCGCTCCTTGAAGGAGCCGGTGCGGTGCAGGTTCTCCAGCTTGAAGTGCACTCGCGCGCCGCACAGCTCGCTGAACGGCTCGGAGAGCGGGCACGGCGTCACCGCGACGATGCCGCGGATGCGATCGCGGGCGGCGAGAACGTCCTGCAGGGTCACCATCGCGCGCGCAGGGTGGACGTGCGCGATGTCGCGGTCAAGCCTCGCGCGGCTGTCGTGTGGGATGAAGTCGCACTCGGCGCCGGTTGTGGAAATGGCCGCAACGACTAGGTTTGAGGGCTGGGAGTCCTGGGATGGCGTTCAAGGCGGGCAGCAAGGCGGTCGATCGGCTGGCGGTGGTCGACGAGACGGACGCCGATCGGCAGACGATCGAGATCTACGAGCTCGTCACGCGCAAGCTGCGGGTGGGACGGGTTCCACTCCTGTTCAAGGCGCTGGCGGCCGAGAAGGCGCTCGCACCCTGCTGGAATGCGCTGCGGCCCGCGATCCGGGTCCGGGCGTTCGAGGAAGCGGCCGACGACCTGCGGGCGCGCGCAGCCCGGTTCGCGGTCGATCTCGGATGTCCGCTGATCGAGACGCAGCTGGAATGGGCCGGGTACGACCTCGACGAGATCGACGAGATCCGCGGGCAGGTGGACATCTTCCACTACCTCGACGCGAAGCTCTTGATGGCGCTCTCGGTGCTGTCGCACGCGCTGGCGGGTGGCGCGGGCGGCGTTTCCCGCGGACCGCGCGGCGAGCAGCGGGTCCCCCGCGGCGTGCCGCAGGACATGGAGCCGATCGAGCTGGTGCCCGAGGAGCCGAACGGGATGCTGGGGAAGGTCTTCCGGAACATCCGCGCCCATCTCGGGCTGGGGCTGATTCCCGACGACTTCCGCGCCCTGGGCCGCTGGCCCAAGTACCTGGAGCTGGCCTGGGCCGACGCGCGCAAGCGCGACGAGGACCCGGTGGCGCGCACGGCGATCAAGGATCTCTGGGCGCAGGGGGAGGACGCGGCTCGCCAGCTCCCGGTGCGCGTCGAAGTGAAGGACGAGCTGCTGCGCGACGCGGGCGCGGACCCCGCGCGGGTGCGCGCCCTCGTGCAGCGCTTCCGCCGCGCCTTGCCCAGCCTGGTGCTCGACCTCGCGCTGTTCAAGGTGCAGCTCGACGGCGCGGAGTCGGCGCGCGAGAGCCCGTTCCCCATCCGGTGGAAGTACATCTCCTCGGACGAGTACACGACGGTCGGCCTCGACGAGCCGGTGAAGCTGCGCGCCGGCGACCCGACGAACCTCGAGGATTCCGACGACCGGCGGCACCGGACGCACTGACCGGGGGTTCCCGCGCGCCGCAACTCGTCCCGGGACGGGACGGTGCGTTACCAGGAAAGCCAGCGCGTTCGCGTCAGCGGACCTGCGCAACCTTGGCTCCGAAGAGCCGGTCGACCGCGGCGAGCAGGTCGTCGCTGGGAGCCACCCGGGTGCCCTTCAGCGCGATCTTCGTCTCCGCGGCTCCCGGCAGCACGATGCTGAGCGACGTTCTGCAGGAGCCAGGGTACTTGCCGAAGAGGGTCTTCAGCTCCGTCAGCTTCTCGGAGGTGGCCTGCTCCGCCGAGAGCTTCAGCTCCACCCGGGTCGCCTTCGCCGCGCGCACATCTGCGAGCCGCGAGACCTCATCGACCTTGATCTCGGGCGCGGGCTCCGCGTCCTGCTGCTGCGCCTCGGCGCCGAACTTCTCGGCGAGGCGCACCATCCCGCGGACCAGCACGGGCTCGTCGCCCTTCAGCAGCGGCTCGTATTTCTGGATGGCGTCGTCGTAGATCACCAGATCGCGCGCGCCGGTCAGATCCTCGAGCACCGCGAAGGCGATCTTCTTCCCCGTCTTCGTCAGGCGCTCGCGCCAGCCCTGCACGATGCCGGCGACCGCCACTTTCTCGAACCCGCGGGCAGCGGCGAGCGACCCACAGGTATGCGTGGCGAAGCGCTTCACGTCCTCGGCGTATCGCGCCAGCGGATGGCCGGTGATGTAGAAGCCGATGGCCTGCTTCTCCAAGGCCAGGCGCTCGCGCTCGCTCCATTCTTCCTTGCCGAACACGCGCTCCTCGGGCGCCTTCTCCGCGGCCTTCGCCCCTCCGCCGAAGAGCCCGAACTGCCCCGACTCGCGGTCCTTCTGCGCCGACGCTCCCTGCTGCAACGCCGCTTCGATGGACTCGAACAGCGCCTTGCGCGGCTTGCCGGTGAAGTCGAACGCGCCCGCGGTGACCAGCGCCTCGACCACCTTCTTGTTGATCTTGCGGGTGTCGATGCGCGCGCAGAAGTCGAACAGGCCGGCGAACGGCTTGGTGCGCGCGCCGAGGATGGCCTCGATCGCGTTCTCGCCCACGCCCTTGATGGCGCCCAGCCCGAATCGGATCAGCTGCTTGCCGGGCTTCTTCGGATCCGGACCGACGCTGAACTCCAGGTCGGACTCGTTGACGTCGGGCTGCAGGACGGTGAGGCCATCGCCGCGCGCTTCCGCGATGTGCGCCACCACCTTGTCGGTGTTGTCCTTCTCCGAGGTGAGCAGCGCGGCCATGAACTCGACCGGATGGTGCGCTTTGAGCCAGCCGGTCTGGTACGTGATCAGCCCGTACGCGGCGGAGTGCGAGTTGTGCACGATCAGGCCGTCGGCAACGAAGTTGTGGTCGCCTTCGACGGTCAGGTCGTAGGTTTCCTCGGTTCCTTGTGGCTGGATCGAAACAACCCGATCCCAGTAGACATCCGACGCCGCGAGATCCGCGAGCTTGTTGGACCCCAGCGTTCGCGCAAGCCGCGCGATCGTTCCTCGCTGGAAACCTCGCTTCACATGGCTGCCGTCGCCGGTCAATTCGCGCGTGCAAACGCCGCTCTTCTCTTCCAGTTCACGCCAGGTCCACGCGAGTGCTTGCCGCGCGTCCCCAACCCAACGCCTCACTTCCGGTGGAATGGTGTCCTTGCTGGTCCAGCGCTCGACGCTGCCCAAATAAGCGCGCAATCGCTCGACCTGCTCCTCGCGACCGAGGCAGTGAGGCGCAACGCGCTCGAGGAAGGTCTCGATCGTCCCATCACCGACGAGATGAACCGTGTACGCTGGCCGTTCTGTCCCGCGGTACTTGAAGACCTTGCGGTGCACGCCGCTGACGATGCCAAGCCGAAGCAGCAACGTCTGCACATCACCTGCGAGTTGCGCCGAGGACGTCGCATAGAACGGGACATGATTGTTCCCGCGCCCCGCGATGAAGCCGTCACCCGCCCAAAGTCGGCCGAGGAAAAGCTCGATATCTTCGTCGCATAGTCGGAGCACGGAATCCGGCACTTTCTTCTCGCTTGCCTTTAGCGCGAGGATGCCAATCGATCGTGCCCACTCGAACGCGCCCGAACGGACGGGTTTCATCGCTAGCGCGGCATTTCCGTAGAAACGAGCCTGTGCACCGCGTCGTCCAGTATTGACGCACACCTCAAGGCGGCGACCGTCGTCGCGCGCATAGATGCGCGCTACCGAGTCGGGGAACTCTCGTGCCGCCTGGGCAAAGTCCTCGATGAGAGCTTCACAGTTGTTGTAGAAGTAGAGGCTGCTCGGGTGGCACGTATTGCCCTCCGAGAGCAGACCAGCCAAGCAGATGATCTCATGCCGCGGCCAACGTTCTCGCGCGTCCGCCTTCAAAGCGCGCGGAGCCGCAATGCGATCCCCGACCTTGAGACTGGCGAGTTGTTTCCAACCATCTAGCGTCCGAAAGGGGTGGTTATCCGTCGCGACGATTCGGTGACCAAGCATTGTTCGAAGTTCGAATACGGGCTTCGGCCCATTGCTGACAACGTCAGTCACGCGACGTGAGCGGAGCTTTCCGTCCTCGCCCAACGCATGAATGAAGAAGGCGTGCGGGTTCTTGTAAAGAGCTTCCACTGTCGTCCGCTCGCCGGAAAATGCATCAACAATCGACGTAAGTCCCTGAATACACTTGTTGAAGCCGTATTCTGCAAACTTCTCCATCAAATCGAAAATGTCGTTTGCGACTCTTTCCGCGACCCCGCGCGCCTTGCAGCCCTCCACGAACCCGCCGCGCTCCTGGGCCATCACTTCGGCCTTCTTCTTCCCCATCGCGCGGCGGAGCAGATCGGCGTGGCCGAGGGAGTACCCGGCCAGCACCTGCGCGATCTGCATCACCTGCTCCTGGTAGACGATCACCCCGTAGGTGTCCTTGAGGATGGGCTCGAGCAGCGGGTGCGGATACGTCACCCGCTCGCGGCCGTGCTTGCGGTTGATGAAGACGTCGACCATCCCGCTGTCCAACGGACCCGGCCGGTAGAGCGCGCCGGCGGCGATCACGTCCTCGAACACGGAGGGCTTCAGCTTCTTCACCATCTCGGTGAAGCCGCTCGACTCCATCTGGAACACGCCGCCGGTGTCGCCGCGCGAGATCAGGTCGTAGGTCTTCTTGTCGTCGAGCGGCAGGAGCGCAATGTCGACCTGCTGCCCCTCGGGCAGCCGGCGGTTCACCAGCTTCACCGCCTCGTTGATCACCGTCAGGGTGGTCAGGCCGAGGAAGTCGAACTTGATCAGCCCGGCCTGCTCCACCTCGTCCTTGGCGAACTGGGTGACGAGCTCGCCGTTCTGCCCGCGGCAGAGCGGCACGTACTCCCAGAGCGGCTTCTCGCCGATCACCACCCCGGCCGCGTGCATGCCGGTGGAGCGGGTCAGGCCCTCCAGCGCCCGGGCGAACTCGATGATCTGGCGGAAGACGGGCTTCTGCTCCTGGATCTGGGTGAGCTTCGGCTCGACCTTGAGCGCCTTCTCGATGGTTGCCGGGTGTCCGTCGATCAGGTTGGGGATGTTGCGGGTGAGCTCGTTCACCTCGGCGAACGGCAGACCCATCACCCGGGCCACGTCCTTGATGGCGCTCTTCGCCGAGAGCGCGCCGTAGGTGATGATCTGCGCCACGTTCTCCTTGCCGTACTTCTCGGTGACGTAGTTGATCACCTCGCCGCGGCGGTCCTGGCAGAAGTCGACGTCGAAGTCCGGCATCGACACCCGCTCCGGATTGAGGAAGCGCTCGAAGAGCAGGTTGTACGGGAGCGGGTCGATGTCGGTGATGCGCAGCGAGTACGCGACCAGCGACCCCGCGCCGGAGCCGCGCCCCGGCCCGACCGGGATGCCGTTGCTCTTCGCCCAGTTGATGAAGTCCTGGACGATGAGGAAGTAGCCGGAAAATCCCATGCTGAGGATCACCCCCAGCTCGCGCTCGAGCCGCTCGCGATAGAGGTCGGAATCGATGCGCCGCCCGGTGCGCGCGATCTCCGCGAAGCGCCGGTCCAATCCCTCCCGCGCCCGCCGCTGGATGTAGCTGTCCAGCGTCTCGCCGTCCGGGACCTGGAACTTGGGAAGGTGCTTGTCCTTGAGGTTGAGCTCGACGTTGCAGCGGCCGGCGATCAGCCAGGAGTTCTGCACCGCTTCCTTCCACTCCGCCCCGACGCCGGTGACCGCCTCGAGCGCGCCCTCCATCTCCAGCGGCGACTTGATGTACAGCTCCTCCGTCTCGTGCCGCAGCCTCCGGGGATCGTCGAACGTGCGCCCCGAGGCAATGGCCATCAGCACCTCGTGCGCCTTCGCATCCTCGCGCCGCACGTAATGGCTGTCGGCCGTGGCGACGAGCGGGAGCCCCTCCTCGCGGGCGAGCGCGCAGATGCCGTGGTTGACCGGAAGCTGCTCCTTCAGCGCGTTGCTCTGGATCTCCAGATAGAGGCGGTCGCCGAAGATCGCCTTGAGCTCGCGCACCTCGCGCCGGGCCTCGTCCATGTCGCCCCGGCGGACCGCCCGCGGCACCGCGCCCGCCATGCAGGCGGTGAGGGCGATGATGCCTTCGTTGTGCGCCTGGAGCAGCGGCTTGTCGACGCGCGGGTCGTAGTAGAAGCCGTCGGTGAAGGCCTTGCTGCTCAGGTAGCGGAGGTTGCGGTATCCGGCCTCGTTCTGCGCCAGGAGAACCAGGTGGTTGCCCACCCGCTGGCTCCGGTCGCCCATGCCCTTTTCGCCGGCGACGTACGCCTCGAATCCGAGGATGGGCTTGATGCCGTGCTTCTTCGCCTCCTGGTAGAAGTTCACCACCCCGAACATGTTTCCGTGGTCGGTGACCGCCACGGCCTTCATGCCGGTGTCGGTGCAGGATTTCATCAGATCCGGGAGCCGGATGGCGCCGTCGAGCAGGCTGTAGAGGGTGTGCAGGTGCAGGTGAGCGAACTCGGCGTGCATTGCGGGGCACCATAGCGCGGCCCCCCGACATCGCGGCGAGGAAAATCCCCGCCCGCTCCTAGCCCTCTCCTAGCCCGAGGGGAACAGGTCGCGCAGCGCTGAATCGACGTTCGGAAAACGGAAGCGGAAGCCCGAATCGAGCAGCTTGCGCGGGACCGCGCGCTGCCCTTCCAGGAGCGCCGAGGCGAACTCCCCGAGGAGGATCCGCAGCGGCGCCGCCGGGACCGGCGCCCAGGAAGGCCGGTGCAGCGCCCGCCCCAGCGCCTTGGCGAACTCCTTCATGGTGACGATGCCGGGCGCGGCCAGGTTCACACCGCCCGTCAGGGCGCGATCGATGCACCAGAGGATCGCCGCCACCTCGTCGGCGAGGTGGATCCAGGGGAACCATTGCTTGCCGCTCCCGATCGGCCCGCCCACGAACGCCTTGAACGGCGGGAGCATCTTCTCCAGCGCCCCGCCCTTCGCGCTGAGCACGATCCCGGT
>JBGQLA010000057.1:0-17271 GCA_041499865.1 Deltaproteobacteria bacterium | reverse complement strand
GCGTTCGCCAGCCGGTTCACGTAGACGTTGAGCTCCCGGAAGGTGAGGGTCCGCCCGCCGACCACCAGCGCGGGATGGCTGCCGCGATACCGCGCGTGCCGCGGCAAGAGACCGCCGAGATTCAACGTGGACGGTCCCAGCCTGGCGGCAGCCTTGGTTCGATTCCCTTCCTCAATCCGCCGTGTCGCCTCTGCGGCCGCGGCGAGCTTGTTCCGCTGCGCCGGTTGCGCCTCGGCAAACGGCGGATGCGCGATCTCTGGGTTCATCGTGGACTCCGTGGGTGGGATCATGCTGGCACCGGCAGTCCGAGCGTTGCGGCCGGCAACGCCGGCGACGGCGACGCTTCAGGTCCGATTCCGGCCCTGAAGGTCTCCTTGGTCAACCCGACGGAGACGACCGCCACCGGACCGCTTCCGATCGGGGAGGTTCCCCCTTCCGCATTGCCGCGTCCGCTGGGTTCTGCGGATTGCCGGGTCCGTGTCCGCGATCGACGAGCGCGTTCATGATTGGGCCTCCCCTCCGTTCGTCGGAAGGTGGGGTGCTGGCCGGGGAAGATGGGTTCTTGGGGGCCTCTACAGAATGCATAAGCTGGTCATGGCGTCGCGCAGGCGCCGCGAAAGCTCAGCTGGCGCTCGGGCGCAGGAGGAGCATCTCCTCCGGGCGATGAAATGGTGCATTGCAGCAAATATGGCTTGACGTTTCGTCTCATGGCGTTATGCTGCATTGCACAAACGCGACGGGCCATGGAGGCTCGCACGAACCTTGGAGCACCCCATGTCCGAAAACAAGATCCAGCAGATCGGCAGCGCCGTCGAGAAGGTCGTTTCCGAGCAGTCCTCGCGCCTCGAGACCTCCCTGAGCGAGTTCAACAAGCTGCAGACCAAGGGCCTGGAGCAGGTCAGCGCCATGGTCGAGAGCATGACCCGCGCCGCGAAGGAGCAGATCGCCTTCGCCGAGCAGATGGGCGGGGAGTGGCGCAAGCTCATCCTGGCCTCCGCCAAGAGCGCCGCCGAGCACTTCGCCCCCAAGGCGTAGCCTCGGTCTTGCCTTCGCCGCCCGATGTCCGGGCGGCTGAAGGCCGGAGCTGCAACCGGGCTTTGTGTCGCCCGCAGCGCGCGCCGGCGGTAGCCCACACCTTGGTCCCAAGTCAGGAGCGACCGATGAGCCAGTCCAGGTCCAAAGAGAGCGAGCAGGCGTTCCATCCAATCAAGGCGCTGCGCGAGAGTCGCGACGGGCTGCTGAATGTGCTGGCCGAGGTGAAACTGCGCGTCACCAGCTCGCGGCCGTATTTCGTCATCAGCTCGGCGCTCTCCCGGCCCGCGCTGCTCGCGACGGCCCTTTCCCACAAGGTGACGACCGCGGCCACCGCGCAGGTCCTGGCGCAGATGAACAGGTTGAACATGCCCTCGCGCGAGGACGTGCTCGCGCTCTCCCAGCGGCTCACCCGCATGGAGATGGTCCTCGACGACATCAGCGCCGCGATGGACGCTTCCGCCACCGTCATGGCAGCCGGGAAGTCGCGCGTCGGGCTCCGGCAGCCGCAGCGCGACGGCGACGGCCGTGGCAACGGCGCGGCGAAGGTGGGATGAAGAACTCGCGGGCGCGTTCGTCGCGTCCGGCGGAGCTGAATGAAGACTTCGCGATGGATCGCCTTGGGTGTCGTTTCGGCGCTGGCGGTGGCCGTGGCCTGGATCGCGCTCGCGTACCGCAGCGCTCTCAGCGCGGCACGCCAACGCGTCTCGACCGGGAGTAGCGTTGCGCAGACGAAATGCGGTCCGATCGAGTACGCGCTGCGAGGCGAGGGCCCGCCGCTGCTGATCGTGCACGGCGCGGGAGGAGGCTTCGATCAGGGCCTGCTCCTGGGCACGCCGCTTCCCGGATTCCAGGTGATCGCGATGTCCCGGTTCGGCTACTTGCGCACGCCGCTTCCGCCGGATGCGTCGGCGGAGGCGCAGGCGGACGCGCACGCCTGCCTGCTCGACGCGTTGCACGTCGATCGTGTCGCGGTGTTGGGCGTATCGGCCGGCGCTCCGTCGACGCTGCAGTTTTGCCTCCGACACGCGGAGCGCTGCGCTGCGATGGTGCTGTTGGTCCCGATGACCTGGGGCGAGCGCCCGGCCAACGCGTCCGCACCGGCCCCGTCGCGGACCCAGCAGTTCGTCATCCGCCACACACTCAACTCCGACTTCGTGTTCTGGGCGACCACCAGGCTCTTCCGCGATACGTTGATCGAGTCGATCCTCGCGACCCCGCTCACCGACGTGAAGGCCGCATCCGCCGACGACCGGATGTCTTCGATGCTCGACTCGATCCAGCCGATCAGCCGGCGCGAGAAAGGCCTGCGCAACGAGGGCGCCGTTGCGCAGTCGCTGCGACGGTACGAGCTGGAGAAGATTGCGGCCCCATCGCTGATCGCCAGCGTGGAGGACGACCTCTTCCTGACGTACGCGAACGCGCGATACACGGCGGAACACATCCCGGGCGCGCAATTCGTCGGATTCGCGCGGGGCGGTCATCTGTGGGTTGGCCACGACGCGGAACTGGCGGCCGCGGTGACGAAGTTCCTGGTCGGAACAAGAACTACGGGAGTGCGGTGAGGCGGACGGAATGTTCGAAGCGCCGGATCAGTGCTGCCAAAGCCAGCGAGAACACCAAGCCTGCATGATCAAAAGGAGGGCGCCAGGCCGTCGCTACCTGAGCCCGTCAGCTCGTTCCGTAGACAGCACTTGCAGTGAGCGCGCCGCCCTCGATCGGCAGCTGCCTGCGCCGCCTTCGTACCATTCGAGGATGAACGCCGCGCTCACTCCTTCGTGCGCTCCTGTTCTGTTACTTGCCCTTGCTCTCGGGCTTGGTCTCGCTCTTTCCCTTGTCCTTCTCCATCATGTGCTTCGACTGGACGTCCATCTTGGTCGCCTGGTTCGAGCTCGGGTCAAAGCTTGCGCGCACGTCGTCGCCCTCTTTGAGCTGATCCAGCCCGGCCGGGGCGCCGTCCCGCGTGATCGTCGCGGTCGCGGCGACCTTCACTTCTTGCTCGACACCTGCCGAGGACGAGATCTTGAGCGAGCGCTTGTCCTTGTCGATCTTCTTGACCACGCCCGAGAGTTCCTTGTTCGCACTAGCCGTGGTCCCCGTCGCGCTCGAGGGAGCCGGAGTGGCCGATGTCTGGCTCGAGGGAGCCGGAGTAGCCGATGTCGGGCTCGACGGAGCCGGAGTGGCCGATGTCTGGCTCGACGGAGCCGGAGTAGCCGATGGCTCCTTGGCCGTGGGGGAGCTCTGCTGTGCATTCGCGCCTGTAGCAGCCGCCAAGAACCCTGCGGCGGCGACGCCGATGAGAAGCGTTCTCATTACCTACCTCCTTGATGTTGTGGACCGGAAAGATAAGGACGAAGTGGCCCCGCGAGAAGCCCGCGGGCCTCAAGCACGTTCTGCCACCGAGCAAGCCGCTTCCTTGCGCTAGAGCGCTTGTCAGGCGAGTTCAGTTCGTCGAGGAAGACTTCCTCGCACGGAAGAGGCGCCTTGAGAACCGCACTCGACTCGTCGACGGCAACGCGAAACTGCGGCGCGCGATCTCGCTCGTCTCGGGGAAGACGCCGTGCAGCGGGTATGCCTCGCTCCGCGAGCGGTCCTGACGCGCCACCTGGATCCGGGCACGGCGTTCCCGTCCGCGTCCCGCCGTGATTTGGTACAGCTGGGGAGGGAGCCGGAATGAGCGACAAGAGACCGCGGACGATCATCGAGCCCTTCAAGATCAAGCAGGTCGAGCCACTGGTGCTCCTCCGCCGCGACGAGCGCGAGCGCATCGTCCGCGAGGCCGGCTACAACCTCTTTCTCGTGCCGGCACAAGCCGTGACTTTCGACTTCCTCACCGACTCCGGCACGACGGCCATGAGCGCCGCGCAGTGGGCGGCCATGATGCAGGCCGACGAGTCCTACGCCGGGTCGCGCAGCTTCGCGCGCTTCGAGAAGGTGGTGCGTGCGCTGACCGGTTATCCGCACGTCATTCCCACCCACCAGGGCCGCGCCGCCGAGCGGCTCCTCTTCTCGCAGATCGTCAAGCCGGGCCAGGCGATCCCGTCGAACAACCACTTCGACACCACGCGCGCGAACATCGAGGCCCTCGGGGGAGAGGCGGTCGACCTGGTGATTGCGGAGGGCCGTGACCCCGCGAGCCGTCACCCGTTCAAGGGCAACATCGACCTCGCGCGCCTGGACGCCTTCTGCACCGCGAACCGGCGCCGGATCCCGGCCGGCATGGTCACGATCACCAACAACTCGGGCGGCGGCCAGCCGGTCTCCCTCGAGAACCTGCACGGGATCTCCGAGGTCTACCGGCGCCACGGGATCCCCTTCGTCCTCGACGCCTGTCGCTTCGCCGAGAACAGCCACTTCATCAAGCTGCGGGAGCCGGGCCAGTCGGGCCGCAGCACGCGCTCGATCGCGGAGGAGACCTACGCGCTCGCCGACGGCTGCATCATGAGCGCCAAGAAGGACGGCCTGGTGAACATCGGCGGGATGATCGCGCTCCGGCATTCGGACTGGATGCAGGACCTGCGCAACCAGCTCATCCTCACCGAGGGGTTCCCGACCTACGGAGGCCTCGCCGCGCGCGACCTGGAGGCGATGGCGGTCGGCCTCGAGGAGGTGCTCGACGAGAACTACCTCGACTACAGGCTCGCGACCTCCCGCTACATGGCGGAAGGGCTGAACGCCATCGGCATCCCTACGGTGCAGCCACCCGGGGGGCACGCGGTCTACATCGATGCGAAGGCGTTCCTGCCCCACATCCCGCCCGAGCGGCTCCCCGGACAGGCGCTCGTCATCGAGCTGTTCCTCAACGACGGCGTGCGGGCCTGCGAGATCGGCTCGGCGATGTTTGGCAAGACCGTCGACGGCACCTTCCGGCCCGCGACCATGGAGCTCGTCCGATTGGCCTTCCCGCGCCGCTGCTACACGCAGAGCCATTTCGACTACGTGATCGAAGGAGCCGCCGAGATCGTCCGCCGGAAGGAAGAGCTGCGCGGGCTGAAGATCGTCTACGAGCCGCCGTTCTTGCGCCATTTCACCGCGCGATTCGAATTCGCTGCCTAGCCCGCCCGGAGACGTCCATCGAATTGCCGCAGTGCCGCCTCAGGGCCCGTGGCGGATCACCGCGGTCCAGGTGCCGCGCACGACCAGCTTGCCATGCTGGTTGGCCGACTCGGTGACCACCGTGAGGAAGTCCTTGCCGCCCTTGGAGGAGATCCGTGCAATCTCGCCGGTCGTGGCGATCGCGTCGCCCGCCCGCATTGACTCGAAGAACTCGAACTCCTGCTCGCCGTGCACCAGCCTCAAGAGGTCGATGCCGAGCGCGGGATCCGTCACCGCGGCGTGAAACGGCGCGATCGCGAAGGTGACGCAGAAGGTCGGGAAGGCGACCTCTTCCCGCGCCGGCGGGACTCCCGGCACCGGAGGAGGCCCGAGCGAAGGAACCCCGCCGCGGATGGCGCAGTCGTATTCGCGCATCTTCTCCAGACCGATCACGTAGCTGAACGGACCGTAGCGGGTGCCGACGTGCTTTGGATCGAGGGCCATCAGGCCATGGCCTCGACGATGGCGCCCAGCAGGACGTCCTCGCCACGCTGGTTCCTGGCGGTGAGCTCGGCGACCAGCAGGCCCTCTTCGACGCGGACCACCTTCCCGACCACGGTGATGGTGTCCTCGATCGCAACCGGCCGGGAGAAGCGGACGCGCACCCGGCGAATCCTTCCGGCGTCGCCCAGGTAGATGGCGGCCGCTTCGGCAGCCCAGGCCATCGTGCACAGCCCGTGCAGGATCGCGCCTCCGAGGCCGGCCGCCTTGCCCACCTCGCCGTCGATGTGAATGGGATTGAAGTCGCCCGAGGCGCCCGCGTAGTAGATGGGGCGGTACCGATCGCAGGTGCGCACGTGGGTGAAGGTGTCGCCCACCTTGAAGTTGTCGGACATCGGAATTCCTCCCGCTCGCCGGAGAGTACCTGGGTATACAGGAGGGAGGCCATGGATCTCTCCAGCCTGATCGCCCATCTCGCGCGCTACCCTCCGCAGGAGATGGCCGTCGTCTTCGGCGAGCGCCGCCTCACTGGCGCGAGTTGGGCGAGCGCACCGACCGGCTCGCGCAGGTCGTTTCCCCGCAACGCGGCCGGCAAGACCCTGAAGCGCGAGCTCCGGGAGCCTTCCTGGGCCGGGAAGGATCGGAAGATCTGACGTGCCCTTGCGTGAGCTGGCGCGGTTGTCAATCAGGAGATGCGGCTGTAGATGTCCGCCGTGGCCGTCGAGGCGAACAGCGGCGATCTCGAACGTTTCCTCGAGGCGGACGCCGGGCGGCCGTTCGTCCTGGTGCAGCTGCTCCGCTTCACCGAGGGCGGGCGCGAGCTCTACCTGCAGTACTCCGTCGCGGCGCAGCCGATCGTCAGGTCGGTCGGGGCGCAGGTGCTCTATGCGGGCGAGTGCGTCGAGCCGCTCGTCGCCCCACCAGGCGGATCCTGGGATGCAATCGTGCTCGTGCGGTATCCCAATCGCGCAGCCTGCGCGCAAATGCTTTCGGATTCCGCGTATCAGGCGATCGCGCACCTGCGCCGCTCGGCGCTGCGAGAAGCGATGCTGCTGCCGATGGACGATTGGCCGGGTCGGTAGCGCGACTCGAAGAGTCGCTGCGGAGCTCGGAGCGCCGGGAATGGACGTGGATGCGCTACGCGCGCTCGCCGCGAACGAGCTCGGCTCCGCCCATTGAAGTTTCACACCACCGGACCTGAGATCGTTCCGCCTCAGCGAAGTCGTCGATTCGGGCACCAGGCTCATCCGGTCACCGCTCCGAACGCGTCAAGAAAGCGCTTCATCTGCTCCGGCGTCCCGATGGTCACGCGCAGATGGTGCGGGAGCGCGGGAAAGAGCCGGCCGACGTCCACCCCGCGGTCGTGCAGCGCCGCGATCACCGGCTTCACCTCGCGCCGAGCGTCGAACATCACGAAATTCGTCTGCGAGGGGATGACCGCCTGCCCGAGCCGCGACAGTTCCGAGACGAGCTGACCGCGAGTGGCCGCATTTCTCCTCCTCCCCATCGCGACCCACCCGGCATCCCGCAGGCTGGCGCGCCCTGCAGCAAGTGCAAACACGTTGACCGAATCCCACGCCGCCTGCACCGACAGTCTCTTGATCGCTTCGGGCTGCGCGATGGCGTACCCCAGCCGGACACCCGCCATGCCGTAGATCTTCGAGAAGGTCCGCGCGACGATCAGGTTCGGGTGCGAAGTGACCAGCGGAACCACGCTCTCGTACTCCGGGGAGTCGGCATAGTGGTGGTACGCCTCGTCGACGAGGACCGCTGTTTTCGAGGCCTCGATGAACGCGCGCAGCGAAGTCTTCCCCGTGATGC
Source organism: Deltaproteobacteria bacterium (assembly GCA_041499865.1). Classification (GTDB taxonomy): domain Bacteria; phylum Myxococcota; class Myxococcia; order Myxococcales; family 40CM-4-68-19; genus 40CM-4-68-19. The sequence goes on along the minus strand of JBGQLA010000057.1, from coordinate 9,882 downwards.
TGCCGGTCGGGTTGTTGGGATTGCAGACATAGACCAGCCCGGCTCCCTCCACTGACATCTTCTGCAGATCGTGCGCGAAGGTCTTGTCGAGAGGCACCGCGAGCACCTCGGCGCCCCGTGCCCGCGCATGTGCAGCGATCGCTTCGAAGCTCGGCTCCGCGATCACCAGCGCCCGCTCCGGCGAGGTGAATGCGCTGGCGGCGAGCTTCAGGATCTCACTGGAGCCATCGCCGAGCAGGAAGCTCTCCGCGGGCATTCCGTGCAGCTTCGCCAGATCCGCGATCAGCGCGTCGGCGGCTTCGTCCGGGTATCGCCACGCCAGATTCGTCGCCTCCCGCATGGCGGCGAGCGCCGCGGGCGACGGTCCGTACGGGTTCTCGTTCGCGCTCAGCCGGACGAGCTCGGGAGCCTTCCGCCGCGCCGGCTGAGCGGCGGGGAGAGGGCGCAGACCCGTGGCGGCAACGCCCAGGCCGAGCATCCGCGCAAGATCGCGCCGGGAGAGAACCGTGCCCATGAAGACCCCCTTGTCGGGCAGCAAGCGATTGTAGCCCGTCGAGGCGAAGAGCCTACCGCGCGGCGTGATGCCCGCCGAGCGGCACCAGGTCGAGTGGACGCCTCGAAGTGGACCGGCACCATTGTTTGGGGCGAAGCGTGCAATCCGAGCCAGCATGAGGCTCCGGGTGGGAATCCCTGTCATGATCGCCTCGTTGCTGGCGCGAGGTGTTGCGGCAACCGGCAACGGGCTGCCGGTATCCGCGACAGTGAACCCGGCGCTCGGTGCAGCGCGGCCGGGCCCGGCAGCCGTCCGGTCGATGTTCCGCGGTGACTATGAGCCGCCGAAGAATTCCGAACACGACGGGCTCTACGAGGACCTGAAGGCGAAGCAGATCCTGGAGAAGCTCTCCGGCGCGCTGACCGCGATCCGGCTGAAGAAGCCGCTCTGGATGAAATTCGCCGGTTGCGTCTCGAACGCCTGGTACCAAGGAGGCGCACAAGGCGCGCTGGGAGAAGCTGGACCCCGGCCCCCGCGGTGGGCCGCGTGCAACGCTGAGATGTCGTGGAGCTCCAAACGGGAAATGATTCGCTGCGCCGAATCGTGCCGGACGCATTCGTGACACTGATGGGTTGGTTCACAGGGGCGGAATCGGCGTCCTGGTCTTGCATCCTTCGTATCTCAGAGTCGGTATGCGAGGAAGGCCCCGACCGTCGGCTGGATCGACCAACGTCGTACCCGAGAGGTTGGCTGCCACTTCTGCTCGTTCGCGGGAGCCGATGATGCCGCGGGCCGAAGATGGAGCTGCGGTTCTCGTCGCCCGACGATCATCGCCACGTTCAGGTTGCCCGCCATCGGCACCCCGATGCCGCGCAACGTCCTGCCCTCGCGCTTCACGTTCCCGAGATCGACGAGCCTCTCGCGGTTGCGCAGGAGCAGGCCGGGCAGATCGAGCCGCGCTGCCTGCAGCACCATGGCATCGCGCGGCGGCCCCATGACCGGCTCGCCGTTGCGCCAGCCATCCCGGCCATCGACGACGCGCACCTCGCCGCCGCCGCCGGGATAGACGATCTCGACCCTGAGGCGGTCGGGCGCAGCGAAAACCCGGACCGTCCTCGCCACCCCGCGCGGCGATTCCAGCGTACCAGTCTCGCGGAAAGCCTTGATGCGGGCGAGCGCCTTTTCGCCTCCGTAGGCTTGCGCGATGCGCGAGACGAGCGCATCGAGCTTGCCGGCGGACTGGGCAGTGGAAGCGGCCAGCACGGGCGCCAAGGCGCGAAACATGAGGCACCGTACCGCGACCGCGGAGAACGGGTTCTGGACTCTCGCCCAGGTGGTGCCGGCGTCATCGCTGCGCAGCACGCGCCCCCGGACCGGAGGCATCCCCAGAGAATCCGGGCGAGTCGGGACAGGCTGCCGCGATGACCGCATAGATGGTCCGGCGCGAAGGGCGCGCCGGTCTGGTGCAGCGCCATCACCCCGACCGTGTGGTCGACGATCTGATCTCCGTGCTGCACCGCGCGCATGCCACCGCCCGTGAGGCACGGCTGCTGCTCGCCCTGATCCGCAACCTGGGCGGCGGTCCTCCACCCCCCTAAACGTCCACGCAGTCGACGAAGATGACCTCGTCGGGCCTGCGGATCCGCTCGACGAGCTCCGGCGACGGGCGCTCGCCGAGCTCGATGGTGCAGCACGCCGCGGCCGCGTGCTCGAAGACGGTGTTGTGCACTTGCTCGACGTTGATGCCCGCCTCGCGGATGGCGGTGAGTACGCCCGCGAGGACGCCGACCTGGTCGAGGTGGCGCACCACGAGCCGCGCCTTGGCCGGCGACTTCCGCGCCACGTTGACGCAGTTCGGGACCGCGCCCTCGCGCAAGTAGACCTCGATGATGCGGACCGTCTCGCGCGCGATCGCGTCCTGCGCCTGTTCCGTCGAGGCGCCGATGTGGTGCGTCCCGTAGACGTTCGGCAGCTTGGCGAGCTCGCTGTGGAACTCGGCCTGCCCCTTCTCCGGCTCGCCGGCGTACACGTCGAGGGCCACGCGGATGCGCCCGGCGCGCGCCACTTCGAGCAGCGCGTCCTGATCGACGAGCTCGGCGCGCGCCGTGTTGACGAGGATGGCGCCCGGCCTGAGCGCCTCGAGGACCGCGCGGGAGACGATGCCCCGGGTCTCGGGCTTGAGCGGGAGGTGGAGCGAGACGACATCGGCGCCGCGCGCGGCCGACGCCGGATCTGCGGCGCGTTCGACGCCGAGGGCGCGAGCCCGGGGCTCGTCGAGCGAGCGCGACCAGGCGACGACCCGCATCCCGAACCCCTGCGCCCGCCGCGCCATCTCGCGCCCGATGGCGCCGAGCCCGAGGACCGCAAGCGTGCGGCCGTAGAGCCCCTGCGCCTCCGAGAAGGCCTTCTTGTCCCAGCGGCCGGCGCGCAGCGCCGCGACGTTGTCCGGGATGCGCCGGTCGGCTGCGACCACGAGCCCCATCGCCAGCTCCGCCACGGCGATGGCGTTCTGGCCGGGGCAGTTGGCGACGTAGACTCCCTTGCGGGACGCGGCGCCGACGTCGATGGTGTTCACGCCGGCGCCGGCACGGACCACGAGCGAGAGCGCTTTGGCGCTCGCAAACACCTCGGCGCCGACCTGCTTCGAGCGCACTACCAGGATGCTCGCGTCCGCGGCGGCGGCGGGCAGTTCCTTCACGGAGACGTCGGCGCGGTGCTCCACTGTGAGGCCGAGCGCGGAGAGGTCAGCGAGCCGCTCGCGGGGGAATGCGTCGGCGATGAGGACCTTCATGGGCGCCTCCGGGCGGCCGGGATGGCCGCGGGCATGGGAAGGCCGCAAAGGCGGTCGCAATGGCCAGCCGGGTCGTGCGGCGCCGCCAGGCTGTGGTCACAGAGTCTCCGAGGGCGGACTCTATCGCTTTCCGAAACCGTGGGCGCGAGGAGCGCCGCGCCAGGCGTAGTAGCTCGCCATAGAAACATTGAGCGCACGGCGGGCCAGCGCGTCGTACAAGACTGCGATGGTCCAACCGCCAGCGGCTGCGACACCTGGTGCCGGCGGTGCCCGCCCATGTGGCCGTGAGCGCCACAATTCATTTGGCCCTTCGTTCACAGCCGACTCCGGCGTGCCAACACGCAGGCGCTTATCTCTGCTTCGGAACAGTCCCGGCGTAACCTCGGGAACGGCCTGGGGAGCGATGGCTGACACACGAGCGCGCCCGGAGGAGCGACCAGCACCACTAAGACCTGCGACTCAGGCGCAAGAAACCCCTATTTCGTCCTTTGCTGCGCAATCGATACGAATGGTACCGAAGTGTGGAGGCCGGCGCTGTTCACCGGTCTCGGCACGGGGGGATACCAAAATGGATGCTCGGAAAATCGCCGCTGCGGCGGCGCTTGTGTTGTCTCTGCACGTTGCCTCCGCTCTCGCCGCGGGCGCGGGCCGTGAAGCAACTCGTACTCACGCCGTGCCTGGGTCTCCGCGCTCTGCCGGGGTCCCGGCGAAGCGCGCGCCAGGAGCCAAGGCCCAGAAGACTCCGGCAATCAGGCGCACGCCGCCGCGGGAGCGGAGCACGGATCTCGAACTTCCGCAGCTCGGGTAGGGCGACGCGGAGTTTGCCGCAACGTCTTTTGCAGCGATGCAACGCGATCGGTCGCCGTTTGGCGTTCCTCAGTCCAGGCACGCGAGCGTGGCCTCTGCGCGTCTGTCTGGTGTGACACGAACGCACAAACGGAGTCCCTGGACCGGGGTCGCCGCGGTTCTCGAGGTCGCTCGTCAGCTGGCGGCGGGTCCCCGTCCCAGACGGACATCCACGCCCTGCTCACCAGCGGCGAGGAGCGTTTCCTCCTCGGCTCCACCTGGTACGCAGCCCATCCGTTTGCTCCCGCAGCGAAGGTCGCCGCGTTCCTCAATGCGGATATGGTGGGCCGCTCCAATGGGACCCTGACCCGTCAGCGCGGCGGGTTCGACCCGGCTACAGCGTTGGCGCCCGCCGTCGCGCACTGGGCATCGTGCTCTGCGAGATCGCCGGACACGCCGATCGCGCCGACCAGCTTTCCGTCCACCAGGAGGGGCACCCCTCCGTCCACGGGCACGGCGCCTTTGAGCGCCAGGACCCGCAGGCCAACTCCGCCCTTGGCCAGCGCGTCCTCGAACGCCTTGGTCGGCCGCTTGTAAAGGGCCGCCGATCGCGCCTTGTCGATGGCGACCTCCGCGCTGCCCAGCTGCGTGGTGTCCGCCTTTTCGTAGTAGACGAGGGTTCCGGCCGGATCCACCACCGCGATGGCCATGAACCAGCCGTTCTTGCGCGCTTCGGCGGAGGCGGCGACCGCGGCCCTCTTGGCCGCCTCGAGCCCGATCGACGCTCCGATAGGAATCGCATACGCGCTGGGGGCCGCCGGTTTGGCCGCAGGCGCTGGAGTCTGTTGCGCTCCGGCGGCCGTGGCGAGCGCCAGCGTGAAAGGCAGCAAGGCGATTCCGAATGGCTTGATCAACATGGATCCTCCTCTGACATCCCACCCCATTGCAGACGGTGGCCGACTTACGAGTGGACGCGCGGAGAGCCAGGCACGGGCAACTCCGACGTCGATGCCGAACTTCTCCAGCCCCGGGAAGGGGCATTCCGTCTCCAGCCGGCATCTCCTTCCCACACCGGTCGACGTTAGCAGAGCGGGGCGAGGCTGTGCTACACGCCTCCGCCGCAGGGCACCGGTGCAAAATTCCGACGAAGGGGAACGATGCGGCTACGCGGGATTCATCAACGAGACGCGTCCGTCCGCGTAGATCAGCGGCCGCTGGCCCCGCTCGACCTGCGGGTCCGATGCTCCGACTCGCCTTGCGCATGAATCCGCCTGCCCGCGTGGCGAGTGGCGCGCAGGGCGCGCAACTGCCTGACTTCGGTGAGTAGCGACGGCAGCGCGTTCCGCATCTGCACGATCAACTGCGCATCTGGTGTCGGCGCGTTCCATGCAAAGAAGCCAGCAATCACTCTGCTGACGGCGCGCTCCCGGGTGTCCGGCTGTTTCACCAACTCCCACGGACCGGGCCGGGCCTTCTTCTCAAGACGGTCAAGTTCCTCCAGCCGTTCTATTGCGAGCGGCCTCGACTTCTCTGGCCATGGCATGGGGTACCTCCACGCATGGCACGTCTGCTGCGTGTCTGATACGCGGCTTCACGTGTCGAAAGAAGCAGACACCTCGGCGAGCAGAGAGTCAATTCAGGCAAGCGGCCGAGCACAAGCCTGCCTACGCACTTTGCGAAACGGAGGAGTCTGGCGCAGATGCGGGATCAGGGGAGTGCGTAAGGCGGGGCGGTCTGCAGCCGCGGATCATCGACCGCCCCGCCCATCGTGAAGTGGTACAGCACCTGGAAGCGGTCGCCCGCGAGCCCGAAGGCGAGGTGCGTGGCATCGTCGAAGAAGCAGCCGATCCCGGTGGCGCGGATTCCGGACGCCTCCGCCTCCAGGTAGAGCACCTGGCCGACCACGCCAGTCTCCCAGTGGAGGCGGCGATAGAACCACGGGCCGAGCTGTTCGAGTGGGCCGCGGAACTCCGCCAGCATTGCCGCCGCGAACGCGCCGTCGGCCGCGATCTCCTGGTCGCAGCTGGTCCGCCGGGCGAGCTCGCGCGCGTCGCCTGCTTGAAGAAGGAAAAGCTGCAGCGAGGCCGGGTAGCTGGGAGGCCGCGCCCACCGAAACCTCGGGTCGAGCGCGGCGCGGAGCGCAGGCTCGCGGGCGGGGTCGCGCAAGAGCGCGTAAAGGCCTGGCTCCACTCCTTCGACCCGGTGAACGAAGAGGAGCAGGTGGATGCGGGGCCGCCACGGCAAGGCGGTGAACGGCACCTGGCTCGCGCCGGGCATCACCTTGAGGAGGATCTGGTAGAACGCGTCGCGAGTGATGCCGGTGCGGCCGTCGAGCGCCACCGCGCTTCGGCGCTGCTGGATGATCCGGCGCAAGGGAAGCGGTGCGGCTCCGGCGGCCAGCGAAACGTTGTCGAAGTGGAATGGCTCCCGGAGAGCGTCGCCGGGTGATCCCATCTTCCCGGTGACGAGCGCCATCTCGTCGATCACCGGCCAGGAATGGTGGTCCTTGCTCAGTCGGTTCGGCACGCCGTTCCACCTGGCGGAGGCGACCTCTTCGAGGAGCGTGGCCGGCAGCGCGAAGGCCCGCCTCTCCTCGAATCGCAAACCGGGCATCGGCGGGGTGACCAGCAGCAAGCACTCGGGGTGTTCCGCCTCGATCCCGTGCTGATCGCGGACACCGAGCAGCGCGGCCAGCTCGAGGTCGGAGACGCCCTCGCAGAGTCGCGCCTCCCAGCCCAGCCCGGCGGCAGCCACGGCCAGCGCCCCGATGGCGTGACCGGCGTCGTGCTGGCAGTAGCGGAAAGCACGCTCGCCGTACTTCCACGACTCACGCCAGTGGATGGAGGTCAGCCCGACCAGCAGCGTGCCCGGCGGCAAGTGCGCGGAGAGCTGCGCCCAGGCGGGCTCGCTCAGCTCGGCGCGCAGCTCGAGCGCGTGCTCGTGCGGCGCATAATGGTAGACGGCGGGCTGCTGGTGCAGCCCCGCGATCGGGCCCGCAACCAGGTACCCCTCCGTTGGGTGGAGATTTCCGCTTGAGGGGTTCACCCGCAGCGACCAACGCGCGCCGCCAGCCTCCTTCCACGCCGAGAGCGCAAGCGAGTCCTGCAGGAGCTGTGAGACCGAGCGGCGATCGAGCCGCGTCGGCGGGACGCCGCCGAGGAAGAAGGCGGGCTCGTACCGCGGCTCGCCGCCCACCGGCACCAGGTCGAGCGGCAGGAGCGGCGCGCCCTGGAAACGGCGGAAGGGGCTGGGCTGCGTGGCCCAGTCGAGGTAGCCGAGCGCACGGGCGTAACGGCCAGGGAAGTGTTTGGTGCGCTGGTGGTAGGCGAGAACCGTCTCGAGACTGGTACGCGGCGCGCTCACGGCGACAAGTTAGCGCGCCGGGTGCGGCGCAGGTAGCGCGCGGTCTGCCAGAGCGCTGGACGCAGGCCCCGATGCAGATTGAGAAGAGGTGTTTCAGGAGGCGATCGTTCTCTCCTGTGTGCGTTACGAACAAGTCGAGTAAGTCCTTGATTCTCGAACCCAGAGAGCCGACGAACCAGCGAGCGGGGTGCCCAGTGAAGCGACAGAGGCGAGAACTCAGCGTCGCCGTCGCCGAGCCTTCGGTTTGGTAGCTGACGCCCAAGGCCCCAATTGAGCTCGGGCCTCGGACTCGGACAGGTCCAGCGCGGCCGTCTTCACGTCTCCGGGCACCCACTCGGGGAACGCGGTCAGAACGTTGCGGTGCGCTCCCGTCTCCGTGTGCTCTTGCTTGACTGCCGTCAACCGGTCTCTCCCCAACTCCGCCGCGAGCCGAACCAGAGCTGGCCACAGTCGCTTGTGGACGAACGTGACTTTCCCGTCGACGAGCCGAAAGCACAAGACATCGGGCGAGTCGTCCAGGACGCCAAGCGCGAGGAAGATCTCGGAACCTCTCGGGTGACCCCACCAACTCCCACGAATGGGCCCGCCGGCGACTGCTTCGGCCAGGTTTGGCACTGCCCCCTTGCCTGACGCGAGAACGACTCCATGTCGGGCGACGAAATCTACCGGATTGAAGCGTCCAGCCATCGGCTACTGAATCTCCCTCCCGAACAACCGCACCTTAGAGCTCGACCAGGACGACGGTCCCGGTGACCGCGTCGGACAGGTACATGACTCCGCCCTCGACGAGCATCGCCGACGCGCCGATGGTGCCGCGCAACAACTCCTGGCGCTCGCCGCCGGCGAGTGGGACGCGGTAGAGGAAGCCCTCGCCGGGGAAGGTGAGCGCGGGGACGGTGAAGTAGAGGTGCCGCTCGTCGACCGCCATCGCCTGGACCAAGCCGTTGCGCCGCCCGGTCTCGACGAGCATCGCCGGCGCCATGCCGGGCGCGATCCGGTGGATCGCGGGACCATTGAGGACACCGACGAAGGCGGCGCCGCCTCGCACCACGATCGGCAGGGGCGTCCACAGATCGGTCGCCACGATCTCCGCCTTCCCGCCGTTGATCGCCAGCTTGCCGACCTGCCCTTTCATGTCGGTGAACCAGACCTGCGAGGCGTCGCGGGTGAGCCGGCCGTAGTTGCCGCCGCTTGCGATCACCTCGGCCTCGGAGCCGTCGAGCAGAGCGCGCATCACCGTCCCGGGCCGGCCCATGACGCCGCCCGTCGTCCAGAAGAGGGTGTCGCCGGCGACGAGGATCGACGAGGCGCGCGGCTGCTCCTTGACGATCATCTCGGGCTTTCCCCCCGCCTTCGGCATCCGCACCACAGCGCCGTCCAGGTACTTGTTGTCCGGCGTGCCGCTGTTCACCCAGTAGAGGTGCGTCTTCGAGAACGCGAGCTCCGCCGGCCACGCTTGGTCCGCCGCGACGCGCTCGGGCAGCTTCTCGCGCCGCGACATCCGCATGATCTCGCCGGCACGCTCGTTCGCCCAGTAGAGGAAGTCGCCATCGACGACGAGCCCGCGCGGCACGTTCTGGCAACCGGCGAGCACGACGTGGTGCTTGCCGGTTGCCGCCTTCATCGCCGCCGGACCGTCGTCGCAGATCTTGCGGACGGCCTCCTCCTGCATCTTCTTGATCGCCTCCTTGGAGAAGGGCGAGGGATCGGCGAGAGCGGCCTGGGAGGCCAGCACGGCGAGGAGGACGAGCTTGCGCATGCCCGGGATTCTAGGGGCAAGTGGCGGCGGCGCGGACTTTCCCGCCGAGCCGCCCGGCCGGTCCGGGCGACGGAACGGTCGCTTCTACCGAAGCCCCCGTTCGTTCACCCGATGGCTCCAACATATGCCGACGAGGAACGCAGGGCGCGGACGAGCATTCGGCCCGTCGGCACTGACTGGGATGAGACCAGACTGCGAGCCGCAGCCCGGATCACGCGGGACCGTGCGGGCATCGCGCACATCCAGGCGCGCAACGAGCACGATCTTGTCTTCCTGCGGGATGGGTGCACGCAGAGGACCGGCTGTTCCAGTTGGACGTCAGCCGCCGCTGCGCCTCGGCACGCTGGGATCGCTCCCGGGTTACCGAGGCTTCTTGCGGCCGATGGTCTTCCCGCCGCCCGAACGGCCCGTCTTGGCCCCAGCGCGGCGCCCTGCGGTCTTTCCGCCGGCCTTCCCCGCTCTGGCCCTGTGGATCGCCCCTTCCACCTTGCGGGCCGCCTGCTCGACCATCACGGCCGCATCCTCGGCGGTCTTCTTGGCCCAGTCGCCCATGTCCCGCAGGCTCTGCCGGACCTTCTCGTGATTGGCCGGATCGCTCATCTCATCGACCAGTTTCTGGGTCTCGTTCTTGATCTCCTCACCAGTACGCTTGAGGAACCCCTTCACCTTGATTTCCCACGAATTGTCCAT
>JBGQLA010000056.1:0-17294 GCA_041499865.1 Deltaproteobacteria bacterium | reverse complement strand
TTCAAAACCACGGGGGGCGCCCATCCGAGCGCACCCCCCGTCCCCCGGAAAACGGGTGTGCCTAGAACGCGTGCGCGTTCGGGGCGACGCGGAAGACCATGCTGAACACGCGCTGGCCGTCCGCGTTCAGCGCCGCGTCGACGCGCTGGAGCGAGAGGCTCATGGAAGGCCCGCGCGCGACGGCGCCGCCGCAGGGATCGACCTCGCCTTCGAGCGCGGCGTTGAGCGCGCGATGCATCTGCAAGGCGTCGGCGTTGGCCGGGAGGGTGTACGAGCACTCGCTCTCGGCTGCGTTCTGGTTGGCGTTCTCCAGGCTGTTCTGGTTGGCGTTGGTCACTCCGCCACAGGCGGCGGCGAACAGCGGGAGCAGGGCGGCGATCTTCGCGAACGTCTTCATGGGTATCTCCTTCCGGGTTTGGGAAGCGCGCATCGCGTTCGAATCGGACGTAGAGCACCCGGCGTGCCAGCCTCAATCAGCGTTGGGCGGCCATCCGGCGGCGATTCGCGTGCCGTCGCCACTGTGGCGCTGGGTGGCGCTACGCTGGCGGCGGCCCCGGATTGACTTTTCATCACCACGGGACTTTGGTCGGGCCGACCTGACGAGCGTCTATGGACGATGTGCGGCGTGATCGGGACTGCACCGGATCCACCTTGCCGACGGTGTACGCGGGCCGATATGCGGTCGAGGAGAAGCTGGGTCGCGGGGGAATGGGCCGCGTGCTGCGGGCACGCGATCTGAAGCTGGGACGGGCCGTCGCCTTGAAAGTGCTCGCGCCCGGCGCCCATGAAGCCCGGCAATTCCGCCGGTTCGAGCAGGAAGCCCGCGCCGCGGGCAGCCTCAATCATCCGAACATCATCACGGTGTTCGACGCGGGAGAGGACCGTGGCGAGCCGTACATCGTGACCGAGCTCCTCCAGGGGGCGACGCTGCGGGCCTTGTTGCACGAAGGACCGCTCGCGCCCGAGAAGGCGGCAGCGCTGGCGCTGCAACTCGCGGAAGGCTCGCCGCTGCGCACGAGGCGGGCATCGTTCACCGCGATCTGAAACCGGAGAACCTCTTCGTCACCGGCGAGGGGCGGTTGAAGATCCTCGATTTCGGGGTGGCGAAGCTGACCGGTGAGGGAACGCCGGGTGTGAGCACGGATACGGGGGCGGTGATCGGGACCTCGGGCTACATGTCGCCCGAGCAAATCCGGGGCGTCGCCGTCGATCACCGGTCGGACATCTTCAGCTTCGGAGTGATCCTCCACGAGATGCTCTCGGGCGCTCCGCCGTTCGCGCGCGCTTCACCCGTGGAGACGGGATATGCCGTCCTCAACGATGCGCCTCCCGGCTTGCCGGCGGCGGTGCCGAGGCAGCTCTCGCAAGTCGCCTTGCGCTGTCTGGCGAAGGACCCCGGGCAACGCGTACGATCCTGTGCGGAGCTCGCGCTCGCTCTGCCGCGTACCCTGGCGTCGATTCGGCTGAAGACGCTGCGACGCGCGGCAGTCCTGGCGCTCGCCCTCGCCATCGCTGCGACCGGAGTCGCGCTCTGGAGTTGGCAGCGTTCCCGTAGCGCCGCGCCGGCGACACGCGAGGTCATCGCCATCTTGCCGTTCAACGTACACGGCGCGGCGAACCTCGCATACCTCGGCGAGGGCATGGTCGACCTGCTCAGCACGACGCTGGCGACATCGTCGGAGCGCACGGTGGATCCGCACGCCCTGCTCGCAATGCTCAAGCGCGAGACCTGGACGCCCGATCCGGAACATGGCCGCGCAGTGGCTTTGCGCTTCGGAGCGAAGCAATTCCTGCTCGGCAGCATCGTCGAGGCCGGGCAGAAATTGCGCATCCATGCATCCGTCTACGATACGGCCTCCACCATGAGGCCGGTTCGCGAGCTCAACATCGAAGGCGAGACCGCAAGGATGCTCGATCTGGTCGACGATCTGAGTGCGCAGATCCGGTGGCGCAGTCAACCGCAGAAGCGGAAAGCGGATCAGGTCACGCGCGTCGCCGAAGCGACGACCTCTTCGCCGGCCGCGCTCGCCGCGTACCTCGATGGAAAGCGGCTCCTGCGAATCGGCAACATCATCGAAGCCCATGCGGCGTTCCAGCGAGCGGTCGCGGCCGACCCCTCGTTCGCGCTCGCACACTACGAAATCTCACAGAAGGACAGTTCGACCAGCGGGGTCTTTGACCTCAAATCGCTCGAGCGTGCCCTCGAATTGGGCAAGAACCTTCCCGAGCAGACGCGCAAGCAGATGATGGCCTGCAATGCTTACGCTCACGGCAGGTATGAAGAAGGGGAGCGCCTGCTGCGCGAAGTGCTCCGAGCGCATCCTGATGACTTCGACTCCTGGGGGTTGCTCGGCGCCCTGCAAGATTCCGCCGGGATGCAGCAACCGAGCGAGCTGAAAGAGGCGGCGGAGAAAGTGCTGGTGCTCGAGCCGCGCTCCGTCGGGGCGCTCGGAGGCCTCGCGCAGATGGCGGTCATCGCTGGTCAGTACGACGAGGCCATCACCCTCATCGACCGGTTGCTGGAGCTCACGCCGACGAATTGGGGGCTGACCTGGGCTTGGGAACGCGCGGTGCTCGCTGGCGACGAGAGAGAGCGCATGCGGATCGTGCAGGAGCTTCGCCGGGGCGAATCGGAATTCCTCGTTTGGACCTTCTTGGGTAGCCAATGGACGCCAGAAGGACTGGCGCTCGGCGAGGAGCTGCTCGACGCCATGCTCGACCCTGCGCGGCCAACGGCGGTGCGGGTGGAGGGCGAGCTCTGGCGAGCCTGGAACGAACGCCTCAGGGGGCGCCCCGACGGCTTCAGGAAGCATACCGAGGCCGCTCTTGCCATCCAGGACGACCCGGATCTCCGCCTCCGTCTGGCAAGACCATCGACGGAGTGGTTCATGTTTGCTCCCATTCCGCGGGAAAGGCTGGTCGTGGAGCGCGCGGCGGTGGCGGCTTTCGACATGGGCCCGAAGCCCGGCCTGAAATTGACTCGGCCGTCGCCTCGCGACCGGGCGATCGCGGTGAAGGTGCTCGCCCAGGGACCGCCCGATTCGAAACAGCTGCGCGGCTTCGCGCCAAAGGCGCCCTCAATCATCCAGACATCTTGATGGTGTGGACATCGGCGAGCAGGACGGCGAGCCGTACATCATCACCGAGTTGCCAGGGCACCCGGCGTGCCAGCGCCAATCCGCCAGGGCGGCGATCCGGCGGGGAATCGCGTGCGGTCTCCGCTGTGGCGCCGCGCGGCGCTACGCAGTAGCTACCCCTACCCCGATTGACTTTTCACTTGCAGTGGGACCTTGGTGCGGATTGCCGGCTGCCCGGGCGGCGCCAGGCTGGCGCCGCTGAATCGGTTCATTCCTCCCGCGACAACCGCGCAGATCGAACGCACCAGCGGGCGGGGGTTCCGTTGGTGCGCAAATCGCAGGTGAAGACCGTCGACCGGGGGGTCGTCATGGTCGAGCGCCGCATCCGGAGCATGGCCGCAGCATGGTTTTCCGCGCTGCTCACGGCGGGATTCGCCGCAGCGGAGGAACCCGAGGCAGAGCGGCTGAAGAAGGACATCGAGGAGGAGATCGTCGTCACCGGATCGCGCATCAAGCGTAAGGACCTGACCACGCCCGCGCCGGTGACCATGGTTACGCGCGAGCAGCTCGAGACCAGCGGGAGGATCTCCATCGGAGACTTCCTGCAAACTTTGCCGGCGCAGGGCAATGCGCTGAACACGCAGGTCAACAACGGCGGGGATGGCTCGATCCAGATCAGCCTGCGCGGCCTGGGCGTGCAGCGGACGCTGGTGCTCATCAATGGCAGGCGGCCCGCGGCGGGAAACGATCTTTCGGTCATTCCGACGGCAATCGTGGACCGGGTGGAGGTGCTGCAGGATGGAGCGTCTGCTGTCTACGGCTCGGATGCGATCGGCGGGGTCGTCAACATCATCACTCGCAAGGGATTCAAGGGCACCGAGTTGAGCGCCTACGGGGGCCTCTCGCAGCACCTGGACGGCGAGGTGTATGACTTCTCGGTCATCAGCGGACAGGGCACGGAACGCGGGAACGTCGTCTTTGCGGCGGGCTTCTACGAGCAGGGCACCGTCTGGGCGGGCGACCGGGCCTTCAGCGCGATCCCCCGCTGGTACGACTACAAAACCGGAAACAGCTTGCTGATGGGTTCCGGTATCCCGCCTGCTGGACGGATCAACTTCGATCCGGATCAAATGACGAACGGTTCGCTGTTGCTCAGCCAACTCGCGCAAGACTATCCCGGTATCACCGATTTCATTCGCTGCACCCCGGGCGATCCGGTGCCCTGCCCTCATGGATGGCGCCCGTTCCGGAAATTGGAGAACGGCGGCGTACCTCTTCCAACGGACCCGATTGCACCGGGTGATGGCTACAACTACCAGCCGCGCAACTACAACGTGACGCCGTCGCGGCGAATCACGGCAACCTCCTTCGGCGACCTCTGGCTGGGGAGTCGCACGCGCGCCTACTACGAGGCTTCGTACGTGAACCGGTACTCGCGGCAGGTGCTCGCGCCGCAGCCCATCTTCACCCTGGACGAGGGGGTGATCATCTCGAAAGACAACTCATACAATCCGTTCGGCGTCGACGTCATGGACGAGGCGATCCGGGTGAGCGCATTCGGCAACCGGGTCTTCGAGCAAGACTTGAACACCTTTCGAATCGTGGCCGGATTCGACGGCACGCTGCCGCGCGACCTTGGCCTCTTCAAGAACGTCTTCTGGGACTTGTCCTTCAACCACAGTCGCGCTCATGGCTCCGTCACGCTCGGCGGCCTCGAGCACAATACGAAGATCCAGGCCGCGGTCGGCCCGAGTTGGGTCGATTCCGCCGGCAAGCCGCATTGCGGGACGGACGCAGCTCACGACATCAGTGGATGCGTCCCGCTCGACCTCTTTCACGGGGAGGAGGGGATCACTGCCGACCAGGTTGCGAGGATGGTCTTTACGGGGACCGGGCATGGCTCCACCCAATTGACGGGAGTTCAATTCAACGCAACCGCAGAATTGTTCCGGCTCCTTGCCGAGCGCCCGGCCGCCTTGGCCATCGGGTACGAGTATCGGGCGGAGTACGACGAATACATTCCGGATTCCATCGTCCAGGCCCACGAGACGGAGTCCGACATCGCGGCCGACGTCTTGAAAGGAAGGGAACACGTCAACGAGGGATACGTGGAGCTGTCGCTGCCGATCGTGGACAAGATCGTGGGCATCGAGTTGTTGGAGGCGAGTGCTGCGGCCCGTTTATCCGATTACAGCATCTCAGGACGCGGAACGAATTTCAAGTTTGGAGGCCGCTGGCAACCCGTGCATGACGTCACCTTTCGCGGAACCTGGTCGACGGCATTTCGGGCTCCGACGATCTTCGATCTCTACAACCCGCAGATCAGCTTCTTCAATTCCTTCTATATCGATCCGTGCGCGGGTCCCGGGATCAACCCGAACAGCCCGCTCGGGCAAGCGTGCGGACCGGCAGCCAACAACGGCGGACAGCAGACGGCCTTCCGGATCAGCGCTGGTGGCAATCCGAACCTGAAGCCGGAAACGGCGCGCATCTTCACAGCAGGCCTCGTGCTGGAGCCGCGGTTTCTGCCGAACTTTACCGCCACGGTCGATTATTACCACTACGTGATCGATCAGGCGATCACGCCGTTCGTGGATGCGGCGCTGATCCTCGACAGATGTTATCCGAAGAGCGCTGGTGCGAGACCCATTCTCTGCGAGCGTGTCCAACGCGATCCGACGACCTGGCAATTGATCGACGTCAGCGCCGTCGAGGCGAACGTCGGCGCCATCCGCACGGACGGCATCGATGTCGCGCTCCGCTATGCGCTGCCGACGGCGGTGGGCAGGTTCGCGTTCGGATTCGACGGCGTGTGGCTTCACAGGTATGACGTCGAGCAGCCCGACGGCACCGTCATCCGGGGCCGCGGCACCTACGACGTCGCGTTCGTCAACGGCGGCTTCGGCGGGGTTTTCCCGGCAGTGAAGTTCAACGCCGGGGCGAGTTGGACCTTCTCCGGGTTCACGGCGGCGGTGAACACGCGCTACATTGGGTCTTTTCGCGAATGCGGTCGCAGGGTCCTGAACGACAGCCTGGAGCCGCAGCCGGGCGATGGTATCGGGCCCGGCTACTGCTTCATGGACGCCACTTACTCGAGACGAGTCTCCCATTCCAATACCTGGGATCTGTTCGCTAGCTATGCGTTCAAGACGGCGGCCGGAAAGACGACGATCGGCGCCGGCGTGAACAACCTCTTCAATCGTCCGCCTCCGCAACTCTACAACTCTTTCGCTCCGAACGCGGATCCCACCACATACGACTTCGTGGGCCGTTTCGTGTACGGCCGCATCTTGCACAAGTTCTGAGGAACCATGGCGGCGACGCTGCCCGATGGCGCTTTCACTGAACCGCCCGCGCGGCCGGTCTACGGCGGGCGCTATGCCGCCGAATAGGAGCTCGGTCGCGGCGGCATGGGCCGGGTCCTACGGGCGCGACATCTCAAGCTCGGCCGCGCCGTCGCGCTGAAAGTGCTCGTTCCGGGTGCGCACGACGCCCGGCAGCTGCGGCGATTCGAGCAGGAGGCGCGCGCCGCGGGCGCGCTCAACCATCCTAACATCCTCGCCGTGTACGACGTAGGAGAGCACACCGGGGAGCCGTACATCGTCACCGAGCTGCTGCAGGGCGTGACTCTCCGCGAGTCGCTCCGTGAGGGGCCCGTCGCCGACATGGCGGATCTGTTCCTGGCCCCGAAGACGCGCCGCCTGGCGCAGATCGAGGAGAAGCGCGGGAACAGGCAGAAGGCGATCGCGTACTACCAGCAGTTCGTCGAGCTCTGGAAGGACTGCGACCCCGAATTGCGGCTGCAGGTCGATGAAGTTCGCGCGCGGCTCGCGGCGCTGGAGAAGGCGCGGTGAGCGCAGGACCAGACAGACCCGTTGAATCCAAGGCGGGCGGACTCTACGGCGGCCGGTACGCGGTCGAGGAAGAGCTGGGCCGCGGCGGCATGGGGCGCGTGCTGCGGGCGCGAGATCTCAAGCTGGGACGACTGGTGGCGCTGAAGCTTCTTGCGCCCGGAACACATGAGGGGAAGCAGCTGCGGCGGTTCGAGCAGGAGGCGCGGGCCGCGGGCGCCCTCAATCATCCGAACATCGTCACGGTGTTCGATGCCGGGGAGCATGAGGGCGAGCCGTACATCGTGACCGAGCTGCTCCAGGGCAGAACGGTGCGCGCTCTCCTGAAAGAGGGTCCGATCCCGGTCGAGAAGGCCGCCGACTTCGCGCTGCAGCTCGCCCAGGGGCTCGCCGCCGCGCACCAGGCGGGCATTGTCCACCGGGACTTGAAGCCGGAGAACCTCTTCGTCACCGACGAAGGCAGGCTGAAGATCCTCGACTTCGGAGTCGCGAAGCTGGCCGGCGACGGAAA
This sequence comes from Deltaproteobacteria bacterium, assembly GCA_041499865.1. Lineage (GTDB taxonomy): Bacteria > Myxococcota > Myxococcia > Myxococcales > 40CM-4-68-19 > 40CM-4-68-19. Next base: position 9,855 of record JBGQLA010000056.1, on the reverse strand, counting down.
CGCGGGCGTGAGCACCGAGACCGGCGCAGTGATCGGGACCGCGGGGTACATGTCTCCCGAGCAAGTTCGCGGGGTGGCTGCCGATTACCGCTCCGACATCTTCACCTTCGGGACCATCCTGCACGAGATGCTCTCCGGGTCGATTCCATTTCAGCGCCCTTCGCCGGCAGAAACCGGGTACGCGATCGTCAACGACCCGCCGCCGGCGTTGCCGGCCGCGGTGCCTTCGCGGCTCGCCCAGATCGTTTCGCAGTGCCTGGCAAAGGATCCTGCGCAGCGCCTCCCGTCGAGCGCCGGCCTTGTCGCTGCGTTGCCGCGGGCAATGGCTTCGATCCGCTTGCGGACCTTGCGGCGGACGGCGGCTTTCGTTCTCGCGGCCGTGCTGCTCGCTGCTGGCGGTGCGATCTGGCGCTGGCAGCAGTCGCGCACTGCGGGACCGGCGCCACCTGAAGTGATTGCGATCCTGCCGTTCAGCGTCCGCGGGGCAACCAGTCTCGCTTATCTCGGCGAGGGCATGGTCGACCTGCTCAGCACCACGCTCGCGACGCCGTCCCTTCGCACGGTGGATCCGCACGCGCTGCTGGCGATGGTCGTCCGCGAGGGTTGGGCGCCAGATCCGGAGCGCGGCCGCGCGGTGGCCCTGCGATTCGGCGCGAAACACTTCGTGCTCGGGAGCATCGTCGAGGCCGGCCCGAAGCTGCGAATTCACGCCTCCATCTACCTTGCGGGTTCCGGCACGACGCCGGTTCGCGAAGTTAACGTCGAGGGCGAGCCTGCCAGGATGCTGGAGCTGATCGACGAGCTGAGCGCGCGGATCCGCTCGGGCGATGAATCGCAGAAGCGAAAAGCGGATCGAATGACGCGGGTCGCTGAGGCTACCACGTCATCGCCGGCGGCACTCACCGCATATCTCGATGGGAAGCGACTGGCCCGAGTGGGCCGCTTCAACGAGGCGCATGCGGCGTTTCAGCGCGCGGTCGCCGCAGATCCCTCGTTTGCGCTGGCACACTACGAGGTGTCGAAGAAAGACTCGGAAACCAGCGGGGTCTTTGACTATGAGTCGCTCGATCGTGCCCTCGAGCTGGGCAGGAGGCTTCCGGAGCAGACCCAAAAGCAGATGATGGCCTGGAATGCCTTCGCTCACGGCAGATATGAAGAAGCGGAGCGGCTCGCGCGCGAGGTCGTCCGGATGCACCCAGACGACGTCGATACCTGGGAATTGCTGTCAAATACGCAGATCTCTGCCGGCATGCGCCCGTACAGCGAGCTCAAAGAAGCTGCGGAGAAGGCGCTGGTCCTCGAGCCACGCTCCTTGCCAGCCCTCGGGGCACTCATAGACGGAGCCGTAGTCTCCGGCCAGTACGAGGAGGCGGTTGCCCTCCTCGACCGATTGCTGGAGGTGACGGCGGCCAATGCTTCGCCGAACTGGAACCTGGCCTATGGTTGGGAGCGCGCGGTGCTCGCTGCCGATGATCAGGAACGGGCGCGGATCGTTCAGGAGCTTCGCCGCGGCGAATCCGAGTTTCTCACCTGGGCGTGGATGGGCAGCCCTTGGCTGCCAGATGGTCTGGCGCTCGGCGAGGAGCTGCTGGACGCCATGCTCGACCCGGCCAGGCCCGCCGAGGTCCGCCACTGGGGAGAGCGTGGGCGGGCGTGGAACGAGCTCGTCCGCGGGCGCCGTCACGGCCGCGAGCAGCATCTCGAGGCCGCCCTTGCGATCCGGGACAGTCCGGGCGTGCGCCTCGATCTGGCTGGAAGCTCGAAGGAGTGGTTCCTGTTCGCGCCCATCCCCCGCGAGAAGCTCCTGGCGGAGCGCGCCGCGGTTGCGGCCTTCGACGCCAGCCCGAGCACCGCGCTGCCACTGCGCGAGAATCGGATGTCCTCGTTGGCGCTGCTCGACGCATTGCTCGGCGACGACGAGGCCCTCGAGCGAGCCCTTCTCCAACTGGAAACAGGCGACTGGGGATACCCAGCTGGATCGACCCAGGGGAGCGACAACGCGATGTGGTTGCGCGCGGTTGCCGCATGGAAGGCTGGGCGGCCCGCGGATGCGCTGGCGAAGCTGCAGCGGTTTCGCGGACAGGTCCCGCTTCAGCCCTGGTGGTACTGGTTCATGCCGAAACTGTCGTACCTGAAGGGCGAGGTGCTGCTGCAGCTCGGACAGGACGACGAGGCGGCGCGGCAGTTCCAGATCGTGAGGAGCGCCATGGAGCCGTTCATCTCGCCGCGATTCCGGCGGCTGGCCCAGATCGAGGAGCGGCGGGGAAACAAGGACAAGGCGATCAGCTACTACAGGCGCTTCGTCGAGCTCTGGAAGGACTGCGACCCCGAATTGCGGCCGCAGGTCGACGAAGCCCGCGCGCATCTCGCCGCCCTTCGGAGGTAATGTCCTCCGCAGGAGCGTCCGTTGGCCGGATCGGACAGGGGCACGCCACGAGAAGGCGTTGCGCGCGACGACGTGCGCACGGAGCCCATGCCCCGGCGGGTGTATGGCGGGCGCTACTCGGTCGAGGAGGAGCTGGGGCGCGGCGGAATGGGCCGGGTGCTGCGCGCCCGGGATCTGAAGATCGGGCGAGCGGTCGCCCTGAAGATCCTGCCGGCCGGTCAGCATGGCGAAGAGCAGCGGCTGCGCTTCGAGCAGGAAGCGCGCGCTGCCGGCGCGCTGAACCATCCCAACATCCTCGCCGTCTACGACGTCGGAGAGCACGCCGGCGAGCCGTACATCGTCGCCGAGCTGCTCGAAGGCGAGACGCTGCGGGGTGCGCTCTCCACCGGGCCGATGGTTCCCAACGAAGTGCTCGAGCTCGGCATCCAGCTCGCCAGCGGTCTGGCCGCGGCGCACCGCAAGGGCATCGTGCATCGCGATCTGAAGCCCGAGAACCTGTTCGTCACCGACGAGGGCCGGCTGAAGATCCTCGATTTTGGAATCGCCAAGCTCCTGCCGGAGGCAAGGAAGGACGGACCTCCGCTTTTGCGCACGGATACCGGGGCCGTGCTGGGAACGCCGGCGTACATGTCGCCCGAGCAGGTGCGCGGAGAGCCCGCGGACGCGCACTCCGACGTGTTCGCCTGCGGCGCGGTCCTCTACGAGATGCTGTCGGGGACGTCGCCTTTCATCCGCGCGAACGGCGTCGACACCGGGCATGCCATTCTCCACCAAGCTCCTCCGGCACTGCCACCCGGTCCGCTCTCGCGCATCGTCGAGCACTGCCTCGAGAAAGACCCCGCAGCCCGCTACGCGGATGCCGGCGGAATCCTCGACGACCTGAACGCCATCGTCCGCGGGGAGCGCATCGCGGCCTGGCGCCGCTCGCGCCGGCGCGTGACCGCGATCGCCGCCGCGATGCTGGCGAGCGCGATCGGAATGTTCTTGCTGGTGCGGCTCTACGTCATCCCGCGCCGCCTGGCGGCAGCCAAGGGGGCGCAGGTGGTCGCGGTCCTTCCCTTCACGGTACGCGGCACCGGACAGAACGCGTACCTGGGCGAAGGGATGGTCGACCTCCTCAGCACGACGATGAACAGCCAGGCTGTGCGTGCGGTCGATCCGCACGCGCTCCTCTCGGCGTTGAACCGCGAACGCTGGAACGCGGATCCGGAAAGCGGCCGCAAGCTGGCCTCCAGATTCGGCGCTAAGCAGTTCGTGCTCGGGACGGTGGTGGAGGTCGGCTCGCGGCTTCGCATCCACGCCTCCCTCTACGACGCCGAGCAGGACGACGCGGCCCTCCGCGACGCGAAAGTGGAAGGAGATGCAACGAAGATCTTCGACCTGGTCGACGACCTGAGCGCCCAGTTGCGCGGCAGCGGCGGAAAGAGGCCTGCGGGCGAACGCATGATCCGGCTCGCCGAGGTCACCACCACCTCCGCCCCGGCGTTGCGCGCATACATCGAGGGACTGCAGGAAGCCCGACGTCTCCGCGGAGACGCGGCGCGGGCGGCGTTCGAGCGCGCCATCGCCGCGGATCCCTCATTCGCGCTCGGGCATCAGCTCCTCTCCGAGACCGCTGCCAGCAACGGCGAATTCGAGCTCGCTTTCAAAGAGGCGGAGCGCGCTCTCGATCTCGGCAAGCAGCTCCCCGAGCAGGACCAGCTTCGCATCCGTGCGTGGAGTGCGTTCATGCACGGCAAGTACGAGGAAGCGAAGCGTCTCTCCGAGCAGATCGTGCGCGCGCACCCCGACGGTCCCGATCTGTTGCTGCAGCAGGCGTACGTCCCCGTCGTGTACGGCCACATCCATGGCGTCCCCTGGGTGGAGGCGATGGATCTCTTCGCCAGAGCGATGCCGCTCAACCCCATCGGTCTCCGCGATCGTCTGGTGGCGGGAAGACTCGAAGAGGCGGTCGCCTTCGTGGATCGGCTGCTGAAAGAGGAACCGTCGCTCGACCAGGCCACGCGCGTGTGGGCGCAGTGGACGCGCGCGGTCATCTCTGGAGATCGCGAGCAAAGCTCGCGGCTTCGGGAGCAGCGTTTGGGCATGACGACGCCCGAAGGCGGCTACTTCAATCTCGAATGGTACTTCGGCAACGCGCTGTACATTCCGGGTGGCCTGGCGGAGGCGGAGAGCCTCGCCAAAGCCACGCTCGACTCCGCACGCTCCGTGTACAACCAAGCTCTCGGGCACGAATGGCTTTCCGAGATCGCGCGAACCCGCGGTCGGCTCGTTTCTGCGCGCGAGGAGCTGGCGGCATCGCTCGCGGCAGAGGACGATCCGAATGCCCGCCTTTCGCTTGCCGGCTTCTCGGCGCTCGTCCCGTATGCGCCTGCCGATTCCGCGCGGCTCGCCGCGGATCGTCGCGCCGTGGAATCGTTCGTCGACCGGCCGGACAACTTTCCCCTGCTCAAGTACAGGCGCCTGATGCTGCTCGGCCGCCTCGCGGCCCTGATGGGCGATGCCGCATCCGCCGAGGGCGCCGCCCGGGAACTCGACGCGGCGACGGTCGGCCCCGAAGGCTCGACGCTCGGCGCCGACTGGGCGCTCTGGGTGAGGGCCACGTTGGCGTGGAGCAGCGGGCGCACCAGCGATGCGCTGGGAGCGCTCGAGCGCATCCGTGGCGAAGTGCCGATGACCGTCCCCTGGTACGCCAGCGCCTGGCCGGAAATCCGCTGGGCGCGGGGTGAGCTGCTGTTCTCGCTCGGCCGGGCCGACGAGGCAGCGCGCTGGTTCCTCACCGGCAACCGCTTCGACCGGCGCGACTTCATGGCGCCCCGCTTCCGGCGGCTGGCCCAGATCGAGGAAAAGCGCGGAAACCGCAAGAGCGCAATCGATTATTACAAGCGCTTCATCGAGCTCTGGAAGGACCCCGACCCCGGGTTGCGGCCGCAAGTCGAAGAGGCCAAAGCGCGGCTGGCGGCGCTGCGCTGATCAGGCAAGCAGCGCCGGCACCGCCGCTTGCAGCCAGGCGTCGGCCGCACCGTGGGCGACCATCGCGCCTTCCAGGCCGCGGCGGCGGAACATCCAGCCGAAGACCACGCCGGCGATGCCGTTCCCCAGCAGCACGTGCGCGAGGACGCCGGCGGTGAGAGGGATCCGCGAGAACGCGACCACTGGAAGGTGGAGAGCGCCGAACACCAGCGCCGCGGCGACGTTCGCCGTCCAGAACGCCTCGCGCGCGCCGAGGCGCAGGGCGAGCGCGACGAGCGCGGTCAGGGCGCCCCAGCGGAGCAGCGTCTCCTCGACGATCCCGCCGTAGAAGGCGCTGCTCGTGCGCGCCCAGAAGCTGGCTGGAACCGGCCGCCAGAGCGCCTCCGGAACCGAGGAGCGGAGCGCCAGGGCCACGGCGGTGACCACGATCGCCGTGACGCTGCCAAGCCCAGCCGCTTCGATCGCGACGCTGCCGAACGCCGGCGGCCGGTCGCGGCGCTCCGCGAAGGCGCGGAGCCACGGGGCGTCGAGGCCGGCGCGCGGCGCGAATCGAACGCCGGCCCAGGCGGCGAGCGCGCAGAGAAGCAGCGTCTGCAGCGCCTGCGCGGCGAACAACGCGAGCGGCGACAGCGGCGGATGCGCAGCCCGGATCGCGGCCAAGAGGAACGGCGCGCTCAGCGCGAGGGCGGCGGCGCAGAGGGCGACGAGCAGCCAGAACAGCCGGCTCACGCCGCCGGGGTCCCGAAGATCGCGTTCTCGCGGACGATGCGCGCCACCCCCGGCCGCGTCAGCTCGGCGCCGAACAGCGCCGTGAGCAGCTCCGCGGGCCGCGCCACCGCCTCGTTCTCGCCCGCGCGCAGCGTGAACCGGATCTCGCGCGGGCCGCTCGCGGCGAGGCCGGCGACGCTCGTCCGCAGATCGATCCGCACCGGCTGCTTCCCCTCGCGCTCGCGCAGCACGGTCGCCTCGCCCGCGGCGACGAACTCCGCAAGCCGCTGCGCGGCGTCGGGAGCGCCCTCCGGGAGCTCGACGCGATACTCGATGCCGCGGATGGTCCGGTTGAGCGACTCGCCGCCAGGTCCCAGGGCCTCGCAGGAGAGCAGCCGGAATCCTTCGGGCAGGTTCGCGCCCACGCGCGTTGCCACCTCCGCCGCCTCCTGCGTTCCGAAGAGCTCGAGGTCGAGGTACTCGGCGCGGCTCTCCGTGCCCACCGGGCACGCCGGCCCGAAGCTCACCTTGGGCTTGGGATGGAACCCCTGCGAGTGCGGGATGGAGAGCTGCGCGCGCCGGAACGTCCGGAGCAGCGCGGTCATGGTCTCCAGATGGCTGAGGGCGATGGCCACGCCCTCCTTCGCATAGCGCAGGCGGAGGAAGGTGCGTCCGGCGGGAACGGGCGTGGGCTCGCGCGGCGGCAGGCGGCGGTAGTCCTCCGGGTGATAGACGATGGTGTCCACCACCTCGTAGTCGCAGGCCCCGCAGGCGGTGCAGATCTCCTCGCCGTACGCGCAGTCCGGGACCGCCGCTTCCTTGCGCGCCGCCATCCGCGCTTTCCACAGGTACGGCTTGGTCACCTCGCAGTCGATGTGGTCGAAGGGAAGCACCTCGCGCTCGCCCTTCTCCCGGTGCGCGAAGAACTCCAGCCCGACGCCGTGCTGGCGCTCCACCTCCGCGAACGCCGTGTGCCACGCCGCGAGGCGGAACTGCTCCGTCCACCCGTCCAGCCGCTGGCCGCTGCGGTACGCGTGCAGCACCGCCGCGGAGAGGCGCCGGTCGCCCAGGGCGAGGGCGCCCTCGAGCGCGCCCTGGCGCGCGTCGTGCGGCTTGATGTGCAGCTCGCGGTATCCGCGGCCGAGCTTGCGCAGCTCGTCCCGGAGCAGGGCGTGCTTCCGCTGCGTCTCCTCCAGGGAGATCATCGGCTCCCACTGGAAGGGCGTGAAGGGCTTGGGACAGAAGGTGGAGACGCCGACGTTGATCTCCGCCCGCGGGTTCAGCTTCCTTCCCCGCCGCAGCGCTTGCGCGCAGAGGGTGACGATGGCGCGCACGTCCTCGTCGCACTCGGTGGGCAAGCCGATCATGAAGTAGAACTTCACCAGGTCCCAGCCCGCCGCGAAGATGGTGTCCACGGCGTTCAGCAGGTCCTTCTCGGCGTTGCCCTTGTTGATCACCCGCCGCATGCGCTCGGTTGCCGCTTCCGGCGCCACCGTGAACCCGCTCTTGCGCACGCGCTTGATCTGCGAGGTCAGGCGCTCGGACATGGTCTCGGTGCGCAGGCTGGGCAGGGAGATGCCCACGTTCTCGGGACCGAACTCGTCGAAGAAATCCTCCAGCACCCCGTCGATGCAGGAGTAGTCGCCGGCGCTGAGCGAGAGGAACCCCACCTCTTCGTAGCCGGTCGCTTCCAGCCCCTTCTCGGCGATGCGGCGGACGTCGTTGGGATCGCGCTGCCGCGTGGGGCGGGTGATCATCCCCACCTGGCAGAAGCGGCACCCCCGGGTGCAGCCGCGCTGGATCTCCAGCGGCAGCCGATCGTGGACCGCCTGCATGAAGGGGACGATCGGCTTCTCCGCCTGCGGAACGAGGTTCAGATCGGGGATCACCCGGCGGACGATGCTGTCGTACCCGGGCTTGAGCGGCTCGTACCGGGCGATGGCGCGGTCGGGGCCGTAGTGCACGCGGAAGAGGGAGGGCACGTACACGCCGGCGATCTCGGCGAGGATCCAGAGCAGGTCCTGCCGGGGAGCGCCGCTGCGCTTCCAGGCGGCGACGGCGTCGCTGATCTCGTGCACCACCTCCTCGCCCTCGCCGACCACGAACGCGTCGAAGAAGTCGGCCACCGGCTCCGGGTTGTAGGTGCAGGGGCCGCCGCCGAGGATCAGGGGATCGTCGCGCCGCCGATCCGCCGCGTGGAGGGCGATCCCGCCGAGCTCGAGCATCGCGAGGACGGTCGTGTAGCAGAGCTCGAACTGCAGCGTGAACCCGACCACGTCGAAGGTCCGCAGCGGCGCGCGGCTCTCGATCGAGAACAGCGGCTGCCCCTCCGCCTTCAGCGCGGCCTCCATGTCCGTCCAGGGCATGAACACGCGCTCGCAGGCCACGTCCGGGCGCTCGTTGAGGGCGTGGTAGAGCAGCCGGAATCCCACGTTGCTCATCCCGACCTCGTACGTGTCGGGGAACGCCAGCGCCCAGGTGACCCGCGCTTTCGCGAGGTCCTTGTGCACGGCGTTCAGCTCCCCGCCGGCGTAGCGGGAGGGCTTCTGCGCGGAGAGGATCAGCCGGTCGAGTATGGGGAGGCGCATGGGGCCCGCCGGGTTTAGCGCGATCGCTCCAGCGCATCCAGTGCTTGCAGCATCTCTCCGCCGAGCGAGCCTTCTCTCGCCTGCAGAAGCAGCGCGCCGCGCCGGAGCGCCGCGCGCAACGGACCGGTGTCGGGAGAACGCGCCTTGTCGCGCAACTCCCCGTCCTCGAGGAAGGGAAAGCCGATGTAGCGGAAATCGTACGGAGGGGAACCGCCCGGCTCCGGCAACCGCAGCTCGCGCTCGACCGGCGCCTTCGAGGATGCACAAGGCGCGCGTTCCATGGATACCAATGGCAGCCGCCCCGGGACCAGGATGGCCAGGAGCGAGCAGGAACGCGAAGCCGTGCGCAGCGAGGCGGGGGAGTCGCCGCGCGGCGGCGCCCAGCCGTCGGCGTCCGCGACGGCCCAGGCGAAGTCCACGTGGCGCGGCGGAGAGCCGGGGACGAACGTCTCCTCATAGAGGACGGCGCCGGGCAGCGGGCGGCCGGCCTCGTCGAGGAGCCGGGTGCGGAACTGCTGCACCGACCCGCAGGAGGCGACCGCGGCCGCCAGCGCCAGCGCGCTACTCCGGGCGATCACCCGCGTACTCGGCCGCCTTGGGGTAGAGGGGAATGAAGGTGCACTCGTCGACGGAGGTGAAGAGATCGACGATGTCGCCGCCGGCCAGCTTCCATTTCTCATAGTGCGTGTCGATCGGGTCCATGTCGTTGCCGGCGGGACCGTGCTCGTAGTCGAACCCCGGCTTGCGCAGCGACATCTCGTTCTCCTGATCGCCGCCGGAGTTGTTCATGAACAGCTTCTGGCCGTCCCAGCCGACCACCGTCTTCCAGTGGTAGCTGAACATCTTGTCGAAGAACCCGGCCGCCGAGTCCTCCTTCACCAGCATCAGCACCGGGACGCCCGCGGACACCCAGAGCTTGAGCAGCTTCAACGCCCGCGCCTTGTCCAGCTCTTCCGCGTCATGATCGATTCCGTTCATGTTGAACTTCTTCGCGGCGTCCACGATGTTCCCCGGCGTCCGCGCGCCGTTCACCACGCTCGGGACGCGGCTGGTGTCCGAGTAGAAGGCGCCGTTCTTCGCCCCCGCGTTGTTGGTGTACGGGAACCAGTAGTTCATCGCGGTCGAGAAGCTGTAGGCGCCGCAGTTGTTCGTCTGTCCCTGGTCCTGCCAGTTCATGTCCCCCGGCAGGAAGAACCGGGC
>JBGQLA010000055.1:0-17391 GCA_041499865.1 Deltaproteobacteria bacterium | reverse complement strand
TCGAGCACGTCGAGGTCCGTCTTGCTGCCCATGATGATGCCGACGAGCGGGTTCGCCATGTGCGCGCGGGTAGCAAACGGCGCCAAGGCGGTCAAGCTGATACGCTCGCCACCGTGAACCACCGCTTGCTGGACGTCCGCGGCCTGAAGCTTCACGCCGTCGAGCGCGGAGAGGGAGAGCTGGCCGTGCTCCTGCACGGCTGGCTCGATCACGCGGGGTCGTTCGACCTGCTCGCGCCCCTCTTGCCCGGACGCACCGTGGCCCTCGATTTCCGCGGCCACGGCGACTCGCAATGGGTCGGTCCGGGCGGCTTCTACCACTTCGTCGACTACATCGCGGACCTGGACGGCGCGCTCGAGGTGCTCTCGCCGCAGGAGCCGGTGCGCATCGTCGGGCACTCGATGGGAGCGACCGCCGGCCTGATCTACGCGGCGACCCGGCCGGCGCGCGTCTCTCATCTGACGCTGATCGACGCGGTGCCTCTGAGCATCTCCACCCACGAGATCCCGGCGCGGCTGGGCAGCTACCTGGAAGATCTGCGGCACATCCCGCGCAAGCGGCGGCGGGTGGAATCGGTCGAGTACGCCGCGCAGCGGCTGCTGCGCAACAACGCCTCGCTCTCGGAGAAGGCGGCCCGGCTGCTGGCGGAGGGCGGGATCGCGCCGGATCCGGAGCAGGAGAACGCGCTGGCCTGGAAATGGGATCCGCTGCTCCGCGCGCATTCGCCGCTGCCGATCAGCGAGCCGGTGATCCAGATCATCTGCGCGCAGGCCACCGTGCCCATCCTCGCCATCCGCGGGGAGACGGGGATGCTGCCGCATGAGCAAGACCTGCGCGTCCGCTTTCCGCATCTGAAGATGACGGTGCAGACGGTCCCGAACACCGGGCACCACGTCCACCTCGACGCGCCCGAAGAGGTCGCGAGGCTCATCGCGCCAAGCTGGGGCCGCTGATCGCCGACAACGTCGTTCGGCGGTTGCTGAATCGCCGGGTTCCAGGTGCGACGGACGTCGCAGAGAGCCACGATCCGACTCGGCGCGTCTTGATCTCGCGAGTGGACAGGGCGTGACGTCCGCGTCGCCGATGCGCCCGCATCGCGCCCACAGCGAGGAAGAGACAATGCTCCGAAGCACGTTTCTGGTGACCGCGATCGCGGCCACCGCGCTCTCCGCCGCGCCGGCAACCGCAGCGACCTGCAGCAGCCTGACCGGGCTTTCGCTGCCGCACGCCACCGTCACCCTGGCGCAGTCCGTTCCCGCCGGTTCGTTCACGGCGCCCAACCTCCAGGTCTTCAACAACCTTCCCGCGTTCTGCCGGGTCGTGGTCGTCTCGACGCCGAGCCCGGACTCGCACATCGGCCTGGAAGTCTGGCTTCCCGCTTCGGGATGGAACGGCAGGTACCAGCAGGCAGGGAACGGCGGTTTCGCCGGCGCGGTCCCGTTCGGATCGCTGGCGGCGGCGCTCGCAGGCGGCTCCGCCGCCGCCGGCACCGACGACGGCCACGTCGGCGGGGACGCCACCTTCGCCCCGGGACACCACCAGAAGGTGATCGACTTCGGCTTCCGTGCGCTGAAGGAGACCACCGACAGCGCGAAGGCGGTCATCGCCGCGTTCTACGGCAGCGGCCCTGCGCGCTCGTACTTCGTCGGCTGCTCGGACGGCGGCCGCGAGGCGCTGATGGAAGCGCAGCGGTTCCCCGACGACTTCGACGGGATCTCGGCCGGCGCGCCGGCGAACGACTGGACCCACCTGTTCACGGGCTTCATCTGGAACGAGCAGGCGCTGTTCGCCAACCCGGCCAGCACGGTCGGTCCGCAAAAGCTCGCTGCCATCCAGGCCGCGGCGCTGGCGCAGTGCGATGCGCTCGACGGCATCAGGGACGGCCTGCTGAACGATCCGCGCCAGTGCCGATTCGATCCGGCTGTCATCCAGTGCAGCGGCGCCGAGACCGACGCCTGCCTGACGGCAGCGCAGGTCGCCGCCGTCCGGAAGATCTACGCCGGCCCGCGAAATCCCCGGACCGGGCAGCTCATCTTCCCCGGGTACGAGGCAGGCGCGGAGGCCGCGCCGGGCGGCTGGTCGGCATGGATCACCGGCCCGTTCCCGATCGCGGGGTCGCCGACCATCCAGGCCTTCTTCGGCAACCAGTTCTTCACCTACATCGTCCGCGAGGATCCGGCGTTCGACTACCGCAACATGAACTTCGATTCCGACGTGTCCTTCGCGGACAACACCACCGCCGGGACCATCAACTCGACCGACTCCGATCTCAGCCGCTTCCGCGCGCATGGCGGCAAGCTGGTCCAATGGCACGGCTGGGACGATCCGGCCATCGCCCCGCGCAGCTCCATCAACTACTTCGAGAGCGTCGTGGCCCGTTCCGGCCGCGGTGACCGGGCCCTGCGCGAGACGCAGGAGTTCTACCGGCTGTTCCTCGCGCCCGGCGTGCTGCACTGCGGTGGCGGCCCCGGCCCGAACGTGTTCGACACCGTCGCGCCCCTCATCCAGTGGGTCGAGCACGGGGTTGTTCCGGAGCGGATCACGGCAACGAAGTTCAACGCGGACGACCCGACGAAGGGCGTGGCGATGACCCGCCCGCTGTGCCCGTTCCCGCAGTTCGCGGAGCACAAGGGCAAGGGCAGCACGACGGACGCCGCGAACTTCGTCTGCAGGGCGCACGACGACCGGAACCACGACGGCCACGATCGCGACGACGACTGATCTGCAGACCTGCAAGTCACCGGGGCGAGGTGAACGTCACTTCGCCCCGGTGAGGTTTGCCGCTCAGGGGGTGTTGCCGGCGGAGCGGACGGAGTAGTAGCTCGCTTCCGGGTGCCAGACGATGATCGCGCTGGTGCTCTGCTCCGGCACCATCTGGTGCGCCTCGGTCAGCGTGATCCCGATCCGCTCCGGATGGAGGATGGCCCAGACGCCCTGCTGGTCCGCCAGATCCGGCCAGGCCGGGTAGCCCGCCGAATACCGCTTGCCCTGATCGGGCGGCAGCCCCATCTCGGCGCGGACGCGGCGGTGCCAGTACTCGGCCAGCGCTTCCGCCGTCTCCACCGCGAGCCCGTGCACGAAGTACGACTGGGTGAACTCGCCCGCGGCTTCCCACTCCGCGCAAAGCTTCGTCGCCCGGTCGCCGACGGTGACCGTCTGGAAGGCGACCACGTCGTCCTCGGAGAAGAAGTCCGCCAGGCACTTGCGCGGCGTCTCCGTCTTGCGCGGGAAGTTGAACTTCCAGATCGGCTTGCGCGACTCGGGGTCGAGCACCGTCAGATCGTTGCCCTTCGCCGAGCAGGGGAAGTAGCCGTAGATGACCTTTGGAGTGAGCCACCCGTTGCGGATGCACTCTTCCTGCAGCTCGTGGCGCTTGCCCGCGAACTCGTCGGCGATCATCTTCTGGTACGCCTCGCGCGACTTCGGCTTCACGCCCCACTGCAGCCGGTAGAGCTCGATCAGATCCAGGCAGTCGAAGATGTCGCGCAGCGCCAGGTCCTCGGGCGGCACGATGCGGGTGCCCCAGAACGGCGGCGAGACCTTCGGCGGCTCGGCCACGCTGCGCGGCGCCACGTCGGTCACCGCGGCCAGCTGCTCGCCCGCCGCCCGCTCCGCGCCCGCGATCACCATGTTGCGGTGCAGGTACGCCTCGCGCTTCAGCTTCTCGTGCAGCTTCGCCCGCTCTTCGGGATTCTGCAGCAGGCCCACGGTATCCAGGCCCTCGAAGGCGTCGCGGCAGTAGTACACCCCGCCCTCGTAGAGCTTGTCGGTGCCTTCGACGTAGGCCGTCCGCCAGCCGTACTTGCGGTTGATGGCGGCGCCGCCGATCAGGATCGGCAGCTTCAGGCCGCGGCGGTCCATCTCCTGCACCACCAGCGGCATCTGCCGCGAGGTGGAGACCAGCAGCGCCGAGAGGCCGATCGCGTCCGCCTTCTTCTCCACCGCGGTGTTCACGATCTTGTCCACCGGCACCTGCTTGCCGAGGTCGTGCACGGTGTAGCCGTTGTTGGAGAGGATCGTCTTCACCAGATTCTTCCCGATGTCGTGCACGTCGCCGAAGACGGTGGCGAGAACCACGGTCCCGCGCGAGTACGTGTCGTTCTTCTCCATGAACTGCTCGAGGTACGCGACCGCCTTCTTCATCACCTCGGCGCTCTGGAGCACGAAGGGCAGGATCAGCTCGCCCGCGCCGAAGCGGTCGCCCACCTCTTTCATCGCTCCCAGCAGCACGTCGTTGATCACCCCGACCGCGGAGCGCGTCTTCAGGCACTCGTCCAGGGTCTCGACCAGCCCCTTCTGCTGCCGGTCGACGATCATGTGGTGCAGCTTCGCTTCCGGCGTGTCGAAGTGGCCCTCCTCCACCACCGCCGCCTTCGCCGGCCCCTTGCCCTGGAAATGCGTGATCAGGCGCGTCAGCGCGTCGTCGCGGCGGGCGAGAACGAGGTCCTCGGCGAGCGCGCGCGCGTCCGGCGGAATCTCGTTCCAGGGGAGGATGTCGCGCGGGTTGATGATCGCGGCGTCCAGGCCGGCCTTCAGGCAGTGGGTGAGGAAGACCGAGTTCAGGATGGGACGGGTCTGCTTCGAGAGGCCGAAGCTGACGTTGGACACGCCCAGCACCGTGAGCGCGCCGGGCAGCTTCTCCTTCACCAGCCCGATGCCCTCGATGGTCTCGACCGCGCTGTTCTTGTACTGCTCGTCCCCGGTCGCCAGCGTGAAGGTGAGGACGTCGAAGAGGAGCTGCCAGGGCTGCAGGCCGTCCTCCAGCGCGCGCTCGTAGATCCTCCGCGCCACCTCCAGCTTGCGGTCGCGGGTCAGCGCCATCCCCTTCTCGTCGATGGTCATCGCCACCGTGCAGGCGCCGTACTGCTTGAGCAGCGGGAACATCTTGTCGATCTTCTCCCAGCCGCGCTCGAGGTGGACCGAGTTGACGATGCCGATGCCCGGCAGCCACTCCAGGGCGCTCGCGACCACCTCCGCCTCGGTGGAGTCGACGCACAGCGGCGCCTCGATCTGGCCGGAGAGCACCCGCACCACCCGGGTCATCGTCTCCAGCTCGTCTCCGCGCTCGGTCAACGCGACGCAGACGTCCAGCGCGTGCGCGCCGCCCTCCACCTGCTCGCGGGCGACCGCCAGGATGCCCGCGATGTCGTTCGCCAGTAGCAGCTCCTTCATCTTCTTGCTGCCCTGCGAGTTGACCCGCTCGCCGATGATCAGCGGCCTCGGCTCCTGGTGCAGGGCCACGGCCTTCAGGCCGCTGGAGAGCATCGGAGTGCGCCGCGGGGGCTTGCGCGCCGCCCCGGTGCCGCGCGTCGCCTCGACCACCAGCTTGAGATGCGCCGGCGTGGTCCCGCAGCAACCGCCCACGATGGCGAGCCGGAAGTCGCGCACGAACCGCGCCAGGTGCTCCGCCAGATCCGTGGGCTGCATCGGATAGACCGCCACTCCTTCGCGGTTCTCCGGGATCCCGGCGTTCGGCTGGCAGGAGAGCGGCAAGGGCGCGTGCTCCGCCAGCGCGCGCAGCGGATCCACCATCTCCCGGGGACCGGTGGAGCAGTTCAGGCCCATGACGTCGGCGCCGCAGGCCGCGATCAGGGCGGCGGCGGAGAGCGGCTCCGTGCCGAGCAGCATCCGCCCGCTCGGGTCCAGGGTGATCTGCGCGATCACCGGCACGCGCCGGCCCACCTCCTCCATCGCCTTGCGCGCGCCGAAGATCTGCGAGCGCAGCTCGAGGAGGTCCTGCGCGGTCTCCGCGATGATGCAGTCCACGCCGCCCCTGAGCAGCGGCGCCGACTGCTCGCGGAAGATCTCCACCAGCTCCGCCGGGCGGACCCGGCCGAGGTCGGGATCGCTCGAGGAAGGGAGAAAGCCGCTCGGGCCCAGCGAGCCCGCGACGTAACGCGGGCGTCCGTCGGCGCGCTGCGCCCGGTCGGCTTCCTCGCGCGCGATGCGCGACGCCGCCTCGTTGACCTCTACCAGCTTCGCGCCCAGGTCGAACTCGTCGAGCTTGGGCCGGCTGCCGCCAAAGGTATTGGTCTCGACGACGTCGCACCCGACCTCGAAATAGGACCGGTGGACGCCCGCGACTACGTCCGGCCGCGTCAACGAGAGGACCTCGTTGCACCCCTGCCGGCCGTCGAAATCGCGGACCGTGAGGTCGCCCGCAAGCTGCATCCGCTGCAGCGTCGTGCCCATGGCCCCGTCGAAAACGACGATTCCACGGGCAATTGCATCGATAAGGTTCTTGTCGGTCTTCATTTTTGGGGGGCACCTTAGCACGCGGACACCTCGTGATATCCTCGGCTTTGTGTCGGGACGCCCGCCTGCCAACATTGAGGAGCTTCGCGCCGAATCGGAGCGGATCCGGCGTGAATCCCTGCGACTCGACGCCGAACGGACCCGGTCCGAGCAGTACAAGGCGCAACTCGACGCGGTGAGCCGGGAGCTCGAGGAGCTGCGCGAACGCTCGCGCACCCAGCTCCAGGCGGCCGAAGGCCAGCTCGTCGAAGCGGCACGCGGCATGGCGGAGCTGGCCCGGAAAACGCAGGAGGAGGGGGCCGCGCTGCGCGCCGAGCACGATCAGCTTCGCCAGGCGGCGGATACGGCAGCAGCCGAGGCCGAAGCGGCCCGGACGCAGCTCGCGATGCTGGAAGCGTCCATGTCGGTCCGATCGGCGTGCGACGAAGAGCTGGCCGCGGCGGCTCGGGCGGCCGCCGCGCGCGCCGAGGCGGCGGAAAAGGAAGCGGCCGCCGCGCGGGCGGAGCAGGATCGCCTCGCGGCAAGCGAGGAGGACGCCCGGGCGCTGGTGGCGACTTCGGAGAAGCGCTCGGTCGAAGCGGAGGCGCAGCTCGACGGCGCGAACGCGGGCAAGGCCGCCGTGCTCGACCAACTGCGGGCGCTGACCGACGAGCACGCCTCGGTGAAGCAGCTCCTCGCCGCCGCGACCGAATCCGAGGGGCGCGTCAAGGCGGAGCTGGAAGCGGATCGGCAGCAGTTCCGTTCCCGCGAGACGCACCTGAAGCAGGATCTGGACGACGCCAACGAGCAGATCGCCGCCCTCACCGGGTTGATGGCGGAAACGCGCGACCGCGAGACCAAGCTCGCCGCCGCGGTCGAGCAGGGCCGCACGCGCGAGCCGGCGATGGAGGCGGAGCTCCGCCGGATGCGCGCCGAGTTCGACGAGCTCGCCGATCGGGCCGGGCGCGCCGAGCGCCGCGCGGGCGAGCTGCAGTCGGTGGTGGACGCGCTGGGCCGGGAGCGCGCCGCCGTCCGGTCGGAGGCCGGCGCGCTGCGGGCGCGGCTCGAGCAGATGGGCGCGCTGGAAGATCGCCTCAAGCGCCTGGCGTCCGAGCTGGAGCAGGTTCGCCGCGAGAACCAGCTCCTCGAGCAGGAGCTCGCCCGCGCGAAATCCTCGCGCGCGCCCTCGCCGCGCTCGTTATCCAAGTAGCAAGAGGGTCCCATGCTCAAGATCGTGGTCGGAAACAAGAAGTATTCGTCGTGGTCGCTGCGCGGCTGGCTGCCGCTCAAGCACACCGGCATCCCTTTTGAGGAGATCGTCGTCGCCCTCGACATGCCGGACACCGCGAAGGACATCCGCAAGCACTCGCCGAGCGGCCGGGTGCCGGCGTTGATCGACGGCAACCTCACCGTCTGGGACTCGCTCGCCATCTCCGAATACCTGCACGAGAAGTTCCCGGAGAAGCGGCTGTGGCCGAAGGACGCCGCCCAGCGCGCGCGGGCGCGCTCGGTGGCGGCGGAGATGCACTCGGGGTTCGCCAACCTCCGCAACGACTGCCCGATGAAGATCGTGCAGCAATACCCGTACAAGCCGCTGCGCCCGGAGACCCAGGCGGAAGTCGACCGCATCGTCTCCATCTGGGAGGAGTGCCTGCGGCAAAGCGGCGGCCCCTTCCTCTTCGGCAAGGAGCCGTGCATCGCCGACGCCTTCTATGCGCCGGTGGTCTCCCGCTTCCGCACCTATTCGATCCCGGTCGCCGGCGCCGCCAAGGCGTACTGCGATGCCATCTGGGCCTGGCCCGCCCTGCAGGCCTGGGTGGCAGACGCGCAGCGCGAGACGCTGCGGGCGAAGTTCCACGAGGATTGATGCAGTTCGGCGTCTACATCCATTTTCCGTACTGCCTCTCCAAGTGCCCGTACTGCGATTTCGCCTCGCGCGCGGAGGCGGTGATCCCGCAGGAGCGCTACACCGGGGCGGTGGTGCGCGAGCTGCGCGCCCGCGCCGCCCAGTTTCCCGGCCGCGAGGCCGTCTCGGTCTATTTCGGAGGCGGCACCCCCTCGCTGTGGGATCCCCCGCAGCTCGGACGCGTCCTGGACGAAGTCCGCGCCCTCTGGCGCGTGCGGCCCGACGCGGAGGTGACGCTGGAGGCGAACCCCGGCACCACCGACGAAGAGCGGTTCGCGGCGTTCCGCGCCTTGGGGGTGAACCGGCTGTCGATCGGCGTGCAGTCGTTCGCGCCCGCGCAGCTGGTCGCGCTCGGCCGCAAGCACAGCGGCCCCGACGCGGTGCGCGCTTTCCGGACGGCGCGCGCCGCCGGGTACCGGAACGTCTCCCTGGACCTGATCCACGGCGCGGAGCGACAGACGCCGGAGCTGGCCGCTCGCGACGCCGCCGCCGCGGTGGCGCTGGGCCCCGAGCACATCTCCTGCTACGCGCTCACGCTCACCGGCCTCGCCGAAGAGGTGCCGATGGCGAAGGCAGTCAAGCGCGGCGAGCTGACGCTCCCCGGCGACGACGCGGTCTCGGACATGGGCGACGCCGTCCGCGCCGAGCTGGGGAAGGGCGGCTACGCGCGCTACGAGATCAGCAACTACGCCCGCCCGGGCTTCGAGGCGGTGCACAACTCGCTCTACTGGCGCGGCGTCGAGTACGCCGCCGCGGGCTGCGGCGCCTGCGGCTTCCGCCGCGAAGGGCGCGCGGCCCTCCGTTACGCCAATGACCGGTCTCCGGAGCGCTACATGGAACGGGTGGAGAGCGCGGGCACCGGCGAGGCGTCCTCGGAGCGGGTCCCGCCCGATGAGCACCTGCGCGAGCGCATCTTCACCGGCCTGCGGCTCGCCTCCGGCCTCGACATGGCCGCCCTGGAGCGCGATCTCGACCTCCCCGTGCGCGAGCAGCACCGCGCGGCGATCGAGCGCATCGTCAGCGACGGCCTGGGCTCGTTCGACGGCGCGGTGCTGCGCCTGAACGACCGCGGCCTGGACCTGCACAGCGAAGTCTCGCTGCGCTTCTTTTGAGCTATTCCCACGGCGGCGCGCGGACCACCGCGGCGCTGCGGGACAGCCGGCGCGACCCCGCGCCGATCCAGTCTCACGGCAGCGCGCGGACTCCCTGCTCTGGGGACAGCCGGCGCGACCCCGCGCCGTGCTAGGGCGCGAGCACCAGCTCCTGCGCCTGCGCCTGATCGACGTCGCGGGCGAAGGCGGCGAAGGCCGCGTACCGCTCGGGGCGGACGCGCTGCTGCGGGATGGAGATCGACTCCTCGATCCGCAGCTTCCCGCCCTCCTGGCGCGCGCTCCAGGAGTACGTCCCGAACTCCGTCGCGATCGAGACCGGCTTCGGCGCGCCGCGCAGCGAGCGGCCTTGCGGGAGCGCGATGGCGATCTGCTGCGCGAGGATCTCCGGCGAATCGATCAGCAGCGGGACCTGCCGCTCCGCGGTCTGCAGCCAGCGCCGCGCCAGGCGCGAAGGCGCGATCGAGCTGGGGACGAAGAGCTGGGCGCCGTCCTTCCGCGCCAGCGGCACGCGCAGGCCGTAGACCAGCGTCGCCGGACCGCCCAGCTCCGACTCGCGCTCGGCGGAGAGCGACTCCAGGGTGACGCCGCGCAGGCCGCGTCCGAGCATCGCCTCCACCGCCTGCTTCCGCTGTTCCCGATCCAGCCGCTCCAGCCCGTCCTTGAGCGCCGCCGCCTCGAACCCCTGATGCTCGTCGCGGCCGGTGCCGCTCGCGGCGCCTTCCGCGTCGAGGGTGAGATCAACCCGGAGCAGCCGCCCCTCGCGCTGTTCCGGCAACGTCTGCGGGAGGCGGGTCTGGGCGGGCTCCTCGCCCGGCTCGGGCAGCACCCAGCCATCCTGGCCGCGCACGAACGCCGGCAGCTGGTTGAACGGCGCCAGGCGGTACGACGGGTCCAGCCAGGCGGCGCCTCCGGGCAGATCGATGCGCAGGACGGCGTATCCGTACAGGTCGCCGCGCGGGAAGCGGTAGGGAGCGGGATCGGAAAGGAACGTCCGCACGAAGACGACGTGCGAAGGGATCCCCGCGGAGGCCAGCGCCGCCTTGATCACCAGCAGCCGGTTGCCGCGCCCTTGGGCGAGCACGTGCGCCGCGCTGGACTGGAATTCGGTTCCGGTGGAACGGCCCCGCACCGCCTGTGCCACCGCGGCGTAGATCTTTTCCGCCGTGTCCGGGGCCCCCGAGCCGCCGGCGCGCTTCGCCAGCTCCAGCGTCGCGCTCCCCCCGCGCGCCCGCAACACCGCCCAGTCCGCGAGCGAGAGCAACAGCTCCTTCTGCCCGGCGCCGGTCCCGAGCTGGACCCAGGGCATGGTCTCGTTCTCGGGCGTCTGGTGCGGCTCGACGGGCAGCGGCTTGACGTCGCGCGCGGAGTACCGGAACCGGTATTCGTCTCCCTCGCGCGTCAGGGCCTCGGCCGGGAGCCGCAGGTTGTGGGCGTCCACTTCCGGCAGCGACGGCGTCCGCACCTCGTACGTGGACTCCGTCATCGGGGTCTCGTCGTCGCGGAAGAAGAACGTGCCCAGCGTGTAGCCGGGCATGTCGGGGCCGCGCGGGGAAATGCCGCGCAGGTAATCGATCTCGACCGCGTCGCCGGGCTCCAGCCCGGGGAGGCTGATCCCCTCCTTCTCGGGGATCGATTCCGGCTCCAGCACCCGGCCGTCGGCCTTGAGCGTGCGCAGCTGGAGGACCTGGGCGTCGGACGGGATCTGCGCCTCGCCGAACTTGGCGATGCCCTTCTTGTCCAGCACGCGGGCCACGGTGTGCACCCGCTCCACGCCGCCGCCGTCCGCGAACATCTGCACGGCGCCGGAGTCCAGGAGGCGCACCGCGCTCGCGCCCGGCGGCGCGTCCTTCGAGGCCTTCGCCGCCGCGATCGCGGCGCCGTCGCGGTCGCTCCAGGACATCAGCCGCACGCCCTCGTCCAGGGCGATCTGCTGCCGCACCTGAAGGTCGCCGGGACCGAGCCGGAGCGCGGCGCGGCGCGCGTCCGCCGCGGCCCTCGGCTCCCCCTGCAGCTCCAGCGCCCCCGCCAGGCGCCGCAACGGCTCGGGGCTGCGAGGCGCGAGCGCAGCGGCCGCGCGCAGCGAGGCCACCGAAGCCGGGACTTCCTTGCGCGCGGACTGCACGTCTGCGAGCTGCTCCAGGCGGGAGGGCTGCGCGGGCCGGAGGGTGGCCGCGAGCTTCAGGAGCTCCTCGGCCCGCTCCAGATCCCCGCGACTGCGCGAGGCCTGCGCCGCGATCGACAGCCCCTCGCCGCAGCCGAGCATCTCCTCGGCGTACTTGCGCTGGTCCGCGAGCGAACCGCCGCGCCGCGACACATCCAGCAGGAGCTGCAGCGTGTCGCAGCGGCCCGGCGCCGCCTGCAGCGCCTCCTGCGCGCGCGCACGCGCCCCGGCCGTATTGCCACGCGCTTCGAGGAGCCGCGCCCGGGCTGCGAGCACGCGGGCGGGAAGGGGCGCCTTTTCCTCGCGCAGCGCGGCCTCCGCCTTGTCGAGGTCCTGCGCCGCGTCGTCGAACCGCTCGGAGTCCCGCTCCAGGGCCGCCGCGGTGAGTCGGGCGCGGATGAGCAGGGGGTTCTTGCGCGTGGCCTCGCCGAGATCGGCGAGCGCGCGGGCGCGCCCGATGCGATCGGGGACTTCGGGGTCGTGCAGCAAGAGTTGCGCGTGCAGCGCCAGGGCAGGGGCGCCGCTGCCGGAGAGGAGCAGCGCGCGTTCCGCCGCCGCGCGCGAAAGGCTCCGGTCGTCGCCCATCGCCGCCCGCGCCAGCAGCCAGGCGGCGAGCGCGTCCCCCGGGTCGCGCTCCAGCCACGCCGTGGCGGTCGCGCGCAGGTCGGTCGGGTCCCGGAAAGCCGCGGGCGCGACGCAGGCCTGGCCCAGGTCGCAAGACGCCGCCGCCCGCGCTCCGGACAGCCCGGCGGGCGCGGCGCTCGTGAGATCCGAGACGTCTCCGTCGGCCCGCGCCAGCGTGACCCGGAAGCGATTGCCTTCCGCCCGGCTCCAGCGCACGAGCACTCGATGGCGGCCGGGAGGCAGGCGAACGGCCGCGGTCTGCGCGCGCGGGCTCTCCACCGGGTACGGCACGCGCGAGATCACGGCTGCTCCGTTGAGCCGCACCTCCAGGGCCGCGGCGCCTTCCACCCAGAGGAGGTACTCGCCGCCGCGCTCGAGCTGGAGGTCGCTGGTCGCGTAGTAGATGTCGCCCTCCGGCGGCTCGAGATCGAGGCCCACGTCGCCGTCCGGGAAGAGCAGCGCGCGGTCGTTCTGCGCGGCGACCGCCGGCACCGGGCCGTCGAGGGGCAGGACCCGGCGCAGATCGAAGAGGCGGAAGGCCGCGAACGGGCCGCCAACGCGCCAGCGCTGCACGGCCCCCACGGCGCGCCACGCTTCCAGCTCGACCGAGGGATCTTTCGCCGCGCCCGCGGCCCGGCTGGAGCTGCGCGCCGCCGCCTCGCGCAACAGCCGCGCCGCCCGCGGCGCCGCCGGCGCGCGCAGCGCCTGCGCCGCCTGCACGATGCTGGCGTCGATCCGTGGCGATTCCCCTTCCAGGTCGAGCAGCCGCAGCGCCGCGAGCTCCGCGACCGGATCGGTGGGCGCCGCCTGCAGCGCCTCGACGAAGTAGCGCGCCGCCGCGCTGGAATCGGTCCGGTCCTCCGCGATCTCTCCCAGCCCGGCGAGCGCCAGCGCCCGCTCGCTGGGCGCGCCGGCGCGCGAGGCGGCCTCCAGCTTCCGCGATGCGCCGCGCGGATCCGAGGCGACCAGGTAGCGGAGCCAACCCGCCCGGGCGAGCTGCGCGGGGTCCTTGTCCGCGCGCGCTTCCGCCGCTTCCAGCCTGCGCTGCGCGTCCTCGGGCGTCACGCCGGGCGCGAGGTCGCGACGGCCTCCGAGCGCGCACCCCAAAAGGAGAAGGACTGCGGAGATCCGCAGCCGCATCAGCGCGCCGCCGTCTGCGCGAGCGGCGCCGCCTCCACCCGCCGGTGCAGCGCGCCGTCGAGCCGCCCGAGGAAGGCGCGGAACGCGGCGTAGTCGCCGGGCTGCAGCAGGCCGCCGTTCAGCGTCAGCGTCAGGCGAGCGACGACCTTGCCGGCCGAGACTCCATAGGCGATCTCGTAGGCTCCGTGCGGCCCGCTCTCGCGCACGCCGTCGGGCATGGTCGCGCCCCAGCCCGCGGGCAGCTCGACCTGCGATTCGATGGTCGTACGCTGCGCCAGCGGCAGCTGCTGCGGCAGCGAGCGCTTCGAGAGCTGCGCGTACGCCTCCACGAAGCTCTGCCGCTGCCCGAAGGGAACGAACTGCAGCCCGCTCCCCTTGGGGTCCGCGAAGCGCGTCGCCGTCGCCGTGATCTGCGTCTCGAACGGCTTCTCGATGTCGTGCGGATCGGAGACGTTCACCGCCGTCACCTTGACGTTCGGGAAGGCGGCGCGGGCGAGCTGCTCTTCCGCGCGCGCCCTCCGCTCGTCGGCCGGCTCGAACACGCGGCGGAGCTCCGCCGTCCCCGAGCCGCGGGCGCTCGCCTTCACCTGCACCGCGGCGCTGCCGTCGGCGAGGAGCTTCGCGGAGATGCGGGTCTCGTCCAGGTTGTCGGCCGGCATCGCGTCGGGCGTGCGGAAGAACTTCGATCCGCCCTCCGGCTCGACGACCAGCACTTCCGCGCCGCGGTCGTCGCCGGGCAGCTCGCCCGAGCCGTGGAACTCGGCCGTGCCGTCGAGGAAGAGCTGCTGGCCGGGCACGTAGAGGATGGCGTGGTTGAAGACGGCCAGCGACGCCGGCGCCTCGTCGATGGCGCCCAGCCGCTTCATGCGCAGGAGCGTCAGGCGCGAGTCGATGCCGAGCGACTCGAGCATCGCGTGCATCAGCGAGGCCTTGTCCTTGCAGTCGCCGAAGCGGCGGGCGAGGATCGTCTCCACCGGGTACGGCTTGAAGGAGTTGATCCCGAACTCCAGGCCGACGTAGCGGGTGCGCGAGACCACGAAGTCGTAGACGGCGCGGATGCGCGCGGCCTCGTCGCTCTCGGGGATCCCCTTCACGGCCTCCGCCGCCGCGGCGCGGATGTCGTCGGTCACCCTCAGCTGGTCCTTCACCAGGCCCCAGTAGAACCGCCCGACGTCGTCCCAGGTCTTGTAGGTGGAGACGTGCACGTAGGCGAGCACCTCGCTGTAGCCCGGCATGGAGGGCTCGGGCACCAGCTTGGGCACGTCCCTGGCCATCCAGCGCCGCCAGCTGCCTCCGTCCACGGACTTGCCCTCGGTGTGGACGAGCCCTTTCAGCGGCGTGGCGCTGGCATAGAACGTCCGCCCGGCCGGCCCCAGCAGCACGTAGTCGGAGATCCGCCGGACCTGCGTCGATTGCAGGTAGGAGAAGTCGCCGAAGTAGTCGGCGAAGAAGTTCGAGCCGGAGTCGTCGGTGCGGGTGACCAGCTCGAGCACGTCTCCGGGCTGCAGCTGGGGGAAGGAGACGATGCGCGCGCGGACGTCGTAGTAGAGGCCGTACCAGGGCTCGGAGAGATTGCGCTCGCCCTCCGACTTGCTCTCCAGCACGGTGCCGTCGGCGCGGAGGATGCGCGCCCGCTCCACCTTCACCACCTGCCGGTCCGGCGAGTACTGCACGCTCTGCACCCGCGCCGCGTCCACCCCGCGCGGGGAATGGGCGCGCAGCACGACCTGGCGGGTGCGCGAGGAGAGCCCGTTGGCGAACACCTTCACCACCGAGAGGTCGGCGAGCACCTCCACGTCCTCTCCGGGGAGAGGAGCCATCTTCGCCAGCTTCTTCGCCTCGTAGAGGTACGGCGCCGCGTAGCGCTCCTCCGGACGGATGGCGCGCACCAGCTCGCGCAGCGCGGGATTCTGCGGCCGCAGGGAGAGGGCGCGGGCGAAGGCCGCGAGCGCGCCGGAATCGTCGCCCGCCTGCAGCCGGTGGCGGCCGAGCTCCTCGTGGGGCTCCGGATCGTCGGGCGCGAGCGCCAGCGCCCGGGCATACGCCTCGTCCGCTTCCTTCGTGCGGCCGTTCTCCGAGAGGAGCTCGGCGGCGCGCAGCCTCGGGTACAGGGTGGAAGGCTCGATCGCGAGCGTCTCGCCGAGGAGCTTGAGGGCGCCGTCGACGTCGGACCGGTCGAGGGTGAGCCCCACCAGCTCGCTGCGGGCCTCCGCGTCGTCGAAGCGCAGCGCGAGGGCCTGCCTCAGCTCGGCGATCGCCTCCCCGGTGCGGCCCAGCCGGCGGTACGCGCCCGCGGCGGCGCGCCGGGCGCGCGCCAGATCGGGGTGGGCCTTCGCCGCCTCGATGCGCGTCAGCGCGGCGCGCGCGGAGAGGCCCACGGCGTCGAGCGCCCGCGCCTCGGTGAGCATCGGGTCCACCCAGTGGGGCGCGGAAGCGCGGGCCTTGCGCGCGAGCTCCAGCGCCACCCAGCCTTCGCCGCGGTCCAGGCGGTACTGCGCGAGCGCATCGAGCAGCGCCGCGTCGTCCGGATGGGCCAGAAGCGCAGCCTCCATCGCCGCGCGGCGCTTGTTGCCGTCGCGGTCCTCGAGGCGCGAGAGGCGCAGCGCCGCTTCCGGCGAGGTCGGAGCCACGTCGATCACCCGCTCCATCGCCCGCAGCGGCATCCGCTCGGCATCGTCGGTGGGGCGCCGCCATTGCAGCACCACCGCCAGGTCCTCCTGCGCGCGGGCATCGCGCGGATTGGCCGCAGCCGCCGCGCGCAGCTCGTCGAGGGCATCCACCGGCTTCGCCGCGGCCGGGTGCTTGCGGCCAGGCTCCGGCGCGGCCGCGAACGCCGCCGCTTTCGCCTCCGGCGCCCGGGCGGACTTCGCCAGCTGGGAGAGGGGCGCATCCTTCGCGTCCGCGACCCGCAGCGAGAACCCGAGTCGACCGTGGTTGTGGGCGATCTTCACCAGGACGAAGTTGTCGCCGGCGCGCAGCTCCCCGGAGAACGTCTTCTGGTCGAAGCGCGAGGGATGGACGGCGGGGTCTTCCTGCACGAGCTTGCCGTTCAGCCAGAGCCGGGTGGCGCCGCTCGCCCCGAGGTGGAAGAGCGCGCCGTGCGCTTTCGCGGCGCGGAGCACGGTGGCCGCGTAGACCGCGACGTCGGAACGCGGATAGACGGCGGCGGCCAGGTCGACGAACCCGTACGGGGAGTGTCCCGCGGGCAGCGCGCGCCAGGCGACGTCGTGCTCCTTGCCGGGGTAGACGGCCTTCGGGTCGTAGCCGTCCTTTTCCGGTCCGTAGGCGGTGAGAAGGCCGGCGCGGCCTTCGTTCTCGAAGGGCCCGATGAAGCTCCAGGCGCGGATCGGCGTGACCTCGTCGAAGAGCGCGGCTGCCCGCGGGAGCTGCCCCTGGGCGACCGCCAGCTCGGCGCGCATCTCGGTGGCGAGCGCCTTCACGTCCGGCCGCGCCTTCGCGGACTTTCCGGCGCCTTCCAGCACGATGACCAGGGGCCCCAGGTCGCCCTTCTCGTCCCGCCGCTCGTACAGCCGGAAGAGGTCCGCGATGGCTTGCGGCCGGTCCAGCTCGCCGAGCAACCGCGCCTGCAGCGCGGGCGTGCTCTCCCCGAGAGGAGCGGGTGCGATGGCGAGCGCGGCGGCGAGGAAGAGGCTGTGCATGCGTTCGGGCTCCCGAGGGGCGAGCGGAGAAAGCCCACCCACCGCGAAGCAACGGCGGGTCAGCTTCCCCCATTCCGCAGGGGCGCCGTTAATGCTGTAACGCGTCAAGCGCGCGCCCACCAGACCCCCGGGGAGGCGGGCGTTGACTCTCACGGCGCGCGTGCGAGCGTGCGCACTTCCACCCGGGCTGCACCGGCCTCCAGCAAGGCGCCAGCGGCCGCGGAGGCCGTCGCGCCCGTGGTCAGGACGTCGTCGACCAGGCAGATGCGGGCGCCGAGCACCTCGCCGGCGGCGGCGAAGGCGCCGCGAACGCCCCGCTCGCGCGAGGTGCGGTCGCGTCCTACCTGTTGCCCCGTCTCCCTTACACGGCGCAAAAGCGGCGCCAACGGCAGCCGGAAGCGCTTCGCGGCGCCCGCCGCGAGCAGCAGAGCCTGGTCGTACCCCCGCTGCCGCAGCCGCCGCGGATGGAGCGGAATGGGCACCAGGACGTCCGATTTCGGGGCGGCGCAGGCCTCGAACAGGACGCCCAGGGCGGGCCCCAGATCCTCGCGCTTC
>JBGQLA010000054.1:0-17500 GCA_041499865.1 Deltaproteobacteria bacterium | reverse complement strand
GTGCCCTGATCGATCGCGAGGACGTACCTGGCCATCAGGCGACTCCCTGGAAGAACGTGACCACCGCGCGGCAGACCTCCTCCGACTCTACGTCGAGCGGGAGCACGTGGACGCTGCGGGGAAGGAAGCGGACCTCCACCTGCGTCGAGGCGAGCAGGCGCGAGAGCTTGCGCGAGGCGTCGGGTGAGACGGTGCGATCGAGGGCGCCGTGGAGGAGGAGCGCAGGCGCGTGGACGCGCGGCGCGAGGCGCGCGGCGTCCTGCGAAAGCGCGCGCAGCTCGCCGGCCCAGCGCAGGGGGATGGCGGCGTAGGAGCCATCCCCGTTCTCGCGCTCGTCGGCTTCTCCGGCGGCGATGTCGCGGCGGCCCTTGGAGAGGATGAACGGCAGCGCCGGGAGCCGCCCGAGCACGTTGGCGAAGATCCAGGTGCTGCCGGCGAACTCGATGGCGGGCGCGAGCAGGGCGATGGCGGAGAAGTCCGGCAGGCCCTCGCGGCTCCAGGAGCGCGCCGCGAGGTGGATGGCGAGCAGCGCTCCCGCCGAGAGGCCGCAGAGGAAGATGCGGCGGGCGCCGTGCAGGTCGAGCAGCGCGGACTCCGCCGCGCGCAGGAGATCCCCGCGGGTGGTGGTGTACAGGTCTTCCGGCGTAGTGCCGTGGCCGGGAAGGAGGGGGGCCACGGCGCGGAATCCCTTGGCGGCGAGCGCCTCGCCCACCGGCCGCACCTCCGCCGGCGAGCCGGTGAGGCCGTGCAGCAGCAGGCACGCGTCGGGTCCATCGCCCAGCGCGAACGGGTCCGCGGGTCCGGCCATGCGTCGCGCGAGTAGCAGCTTCGCCGGACGGCCGCAATCGGCTTGCGCGCCCCAGGCCCAAGTGGGAGAAGGCGCGCATGGCCGCAGACACTCCCGCCGCTCCGTCGCAGGTCCAGATCCAGCTCCAGATCGACGAGCAGACCGCCCAGGGCATGTACGTGAACATGGCGATGCTCAACCACAACGAGACGGAGTTCGTGATCGACTTCATCTACGTCCAGCCGCAGGCGCCCAAGGCGGTGGTGCGCGCGCGGGTGATCAACAGCCCCAAGCACATGAAGCGGCTCTTGCACGCGCTGCAGGACAACGTGGCGAAGTACGAGGCGCAGTTCGGGAAGATCGACGTCTCCGGAGCGTTGCCGCCGACGCTGGGCATGCCCCACTAGGCACCTGGCCGGCTGCACGCGGGGCGGACCGCAGGTCCGGAAATCGGCGTCCGATTCTGCGACGGCTCCTGCGTTCCCCAGAGGGAGCATCGTTGGCACGCCGCCTGCTCTCTCCTCCGCGAGCGCCTTCGGGGCGCAGGAGGGGACATGGAGAACCAGCAGCAGTCTGGCGGCGGCGGGCGCGCCCGGCCGTGGGCGGCGTACAACATCGTGGAGAGGGGCGGAAGGCGGTTCTGGAACCGCGTGGGGAGCGCGTTCCACAACCGCGACGGGTCGATGAACATCTTCCTCGACTCGCTCCCGCGCGACGGGAAGATCCAGATCCGCGAGGACGACCGCGAGCGCGAGCCGCGCAAGGAGCGCGGGGGGCCGGGCGACGAGGCGGTGGAGAGCGTGGAGACGCTGCCCGCGGCGGAAGCCTAGGCTCCCATGCACCCGGCACTGCTGGCGGCGCTCCTCTGCGTCGCGACCAATCCGGCCGTGCCCAGGCCGGAAGTCGGGAATACGGCTGCGGCGCAGCCAGCGAAGCCGAAGAAGAAGTCGAACAAGCCGCTGATGACCGGCGTGCTGAACCTCAATCGCGCCACGGAAGCGGAGCTTCGGCTGCTTCCCGGCATCGGCAAGCGGCGGGCGGAGCTGATCGTCGAGCGGCGGGCGAAGAAGCCGTTCGCGAGCGTGGACGAGGTGGGCCGCATCAAAGGGCTGCGGGCGCTGGTCCAGCGCCTGCGGTCCCGGCTCACCGTCCAGGGGGATACGACCCTGCGGCCTCTGCGGCCTTGACCAAGGCGCGGGCAGGGAGTATTCGGCGCAAGCAATCGAAGTCCGCCGCCGTGGCGCCCCCGGAAGGGGGCCTCGAGGGAAGCCGGTCCGATTCCGGCGCGGTCCCGCCACTGTAGCCGGGCAGCCAGTCCCAGAAGCCACTCGCCGATGCAGGCGGGGAAGGCGGGACGGCGCGCAGCGCGAGGGCGCTGCAGACCCGGGAGCCAGGAAACCTGCCTGGCGGCGCACATGCGCTTTCACCTCTTCGAGAGAAAGAGGGGGAATCCGTGCCGCCGCTCCGCGCCCTCTGGCGCTACCTCCTGCCGTTCGCCCTCCTCCTGGGGGAGGTCGCGCGCGCACAGGGGCCGGGCGAGACCATCGAGGTGCAAGGCGAGCGGCCGAGGGGGTCGCCGCAGGCGCCGGCCACGGCGGGGACGGCCATCGAGACCGCGCAGTTCGGCGGCGAGGTCCGATCGGTCGCGGAGATGTTGCTGGCCGCGCCGGGCGTCTCGGTTCACGCGCTCGGCGGCCCGGGGCAGGCGGCGACGCTCTCGCTGCGCGGCGCGAGCGCGGACCAGTCCCTGGTGCTGCTCGACGGGATCCCGCTGCAGGGCCCGGGCGGCGGCGCGGTGGATCTCTCGACGCTCCCCGCCACCCTGCTGGAGCGGATGGTGGTCAGCCGGGGCGTGCTCGGAGCGCAGTTCGGCGCCGGGGCGCTGGGCGGGGCGCTCGAGCTTCTCCCGCGGACGGGGCGGGAAAGCTGGAGCGGTGGAGCGGAGGTCTCCGCGGGCTCGTTCGGGACGGCGCGGCTGGCGCTCGACGCGGCCATGCCCGTCGGGAACGGGAACGCCGTCGTCGCGCTGCAAGGTGATCGCACCGACGGCAATTTCGAGTACGCGCGCCAGCTCACCCCGGAGATCCCCGGCTCGCCGAGGTACGGGTTCACGCGCGAGAACGCGGATGCGACGCGCGGGTCGGGGCTGTTCCGGCTCTCGCAGGAGCTCGGTTCGGATCTGGGCCTCGACCTGCTCCTGCAGGGATCGGCGGGACTGCGCGGGCTCCCCGGACCTTCTTCCTCTCCCACCCCGCGCTCCCGCGAGCTGGACCAGAGCGGCGTCGGAGGGATGCGCCTGCGCGGCGCCGCGGGCGACGTCGGCTGGTCCGTCCGCGCTTCCGGACGCCTCGATCGCGTCGAGCTTCGCGGGCTGCGGGCTTTTGGCGACTGCGACGACGGCGCACCCGACTGCCCGCGCGACGACCAGCGCTCCTCGAACCTGCGTGCGGAGGGCGAGCTGGCGTTTCCGCTCGGCGAGGCCAACGCGTTTCACGCGTTGCTCACCGCCGGCTCCGACCGGATCCACGGCAACGGCACCGGCCCGCACGGGCGCGACGTGTTCTCCGCCTCGATCCGGGACGACCTCGCGCTTCCGGCCGGCTTCTCATTCCACCCCGGGCTGCGCTTCGACAGCGTCGGCGAGGACGCGGGCCTCAGCCCGGGGCTGACGGCGGAATGGAAGCCCGCGGCGAAGCATCCTCTGACGCTGCGCGCGGGCTGGGGACTCTCCTTCCGCGCGCCGACGTTCAGCGAGCTCTACCTCGAACGCGGCGGCATCGCCGCCAATCCGGATCTGCGGCCCGAGCACGCCTGGTCGGTGGACGCGGGCGCGGAGTGGCGCACGGCGCTGCTGACCCTCTCCGCGACCGCCTTCTGGTCCAGCTACCGCGAGCTGATCCTCTACCAGCTCTTTCCGCCCGCGCGTGTGAAGCCCTTCAACGTGGGCGAAGCGCGCATCGCCGGGCTCGAGCTCCAGGCCATCGTTCCGCTCCCGGCGCGGTTCCTCGCCTCGGTTTCCTACAGCTTTCTCGACGCGGTGAACCGGCGCGACGGGCACAAGCTCGCCTACCGCCCGCCGCACCGGCTCTTCGCGCGCCTCGCCCGGCAGGGCGATCGGCTGGAGGGCTACGGCGAGGTGAGCTTCACCTCCGCGCTCCCGCGCAACGCCTTCGACACCGCGTTCGTCGGCAGCCAGGTCCTGGTCAACGCGGGCATCGGCGTCCGGGCCGCCGGGCCGCTGTGGATCGACCTGGAGGCGAAGAACCTCCTCGACAACCGCACCTACGAAGACCTGTTCCAGTACCCGCTTCCCGGGCTGTCGATCGCGGTGATCGCGCGCGCCCGGTTCTGACTCCGAAGGAGGATCCGATGAAGAGACTCGCCCTGCCCGCCCTGCTCGCCCTGCCCGCCCTGCTCGCCCTGATCGCCGCCTGCGGGGGCAGGTACCAGGCGCCGCCGCCCGTCGCCAGCATCGCCCTGCCCGACGGGAGCCAGCTCAAGCCGTACGATCCGGCGCAGCCCGGCAAGGCGCGACCGCAGGGGCTGGAGCAGGCGGCGGGGCGCGTCTACGTGACGCTCTCGAACCAGCGCGACACCGACACCTTCCCGGTCAATGCCGGGCCCGGGTTCCTCGCCACCTTCGTTGCCAGCACCGGCGCGATCACGCTGATCGACCTCGGCGGCAGCGACGGGCGGCAATGCCAAAACCCGGGTTTCGTCCGCGCGTCCGCGGACGGCCGCCTGTACGCGCCGTGCTCCGGGAACTTCAGCGGCGCGGACACTGCCCGCGCCATCGTGGAAGTGGACCCTCTCGCCAACATCGTGACCCGCCGCGCGGCGATCCCCGGCGGGCGGGTCCCGAACGGCGTCGCGGTCACCGCGAACAAGATCTGGACCGGCGACGCGTTCACCACCACCGTGTTCAGCATCGACAAGACCAGCTTCACCGCCGATCCCGCGGCCCCCATTCCAGTGGACTGCGCGAAGAGCGCCTTCTCGTACGTCGCCGACGTGATGGCCATCCGCGGCGGCCTGTACGCGCTCTGCGGATCCGACATCAGCGGCGAGCTGTACCGGCTCGATCCCGACAGCGGCGCCGTGCTCGCCCATGCGACCGTCGGGCCGAATCCGACCGAGCTCGCGGGCCTGGATGACGGGCGCATCGCGGTGGTGAACGCGGGCGACAACACCCTCTCGCTGGTCACGTCCTCGGCAGGCGGCCTGACGGCGCAGAAGGTGCTCACCTTCTCCAGCGAGACCGCCGCGCTCCAGGACGTCCGCGCCTTCGGCCACATCCTCTTCACCGTGGCGTCCGGAAACAACACCGCCCAGCGCATCGATCTCGACGCGCAGGGGGGCCCCAAAGTGATCGGCGAAGCGAACTTCGGTCCCGGCTCGGGGCCCTACAACATCCTGCCGCTCGACGACCTGCAGGCGATCGTCTCGAACCGCGGCACCAACACCATCGCCGCGGCAACCTGGGTGAGCGTGAAATGATCCTCGCGCTCGTCCTCCTCCTCGCCGCCGGCCCGCGGCAGCACCTCGGCCCGCCGCCGCCCGCCGAGGTGCGGCGGGTGGCGACGCTCGCCCCGGCCCTGTCCGAGATCGTGCTCGGGGTCGGGGCGGAAGACCGGCTGGTGGGAGTGACGCGGTTCGACGACGACCCGCGCACCCGGGCGCTGCCGCGCATCGGCGGGTACAACGACCCGCAGCCGGAGGCGGTGCTGGCGCTGAAGCCCGATCTGGTCCTGGCCGAGCCGGCGCCGGCCAACCGCGGGCCGGTGGAGACGTTGGCCCGCCTGGGGATTCCGGTGGAGACGTTTCCCCTTTCGAGCATCGCGGACATCGAGGACGCCATCGCCGGCATCGCCGCCCTCCTCGGCGTGCCGGAGCGCGGGCGCGAGCTGCGCGAGAGCCTGGAGCGCGCGCGCCAGGATGCCCGCGCGCGGGCAAAGGGCCGGCCGCGGACCCGCGCCCTGCTGGTGTTCGGGCTCGATCCGCTGGTGGTGGCGGGCCCGCGGGGGTTCGCCGGGGAGCTCCTGGAGGACGCCGGTGGCGAGAACGCCGCCGGCGCGAACGCGCTCCCCTTCTTCCGCCTGAGCGCGGAAGCGGCGGTCCGCGCGGCCCCGGAGGTGATCGTGCTCTGCGGGATCCCCGCGCCGCCGGGGCGGCTGCCCATCCCGGGGCTGGAGAAGGCCCGCGTCACCACCCTCCGCTCGACGGCCCTGATGCATCCGGGCCCGCGGCTGCCCGAGGCGCTCGCCGACCTCGCCGCGGCGCTCGGAAGATGAGGCGCTCCGCCGCAGCCCGCGCCGCGCTCGCCGTCGCCATCCTCGCGCCGCTGGTGGTGGTCGCCGCCGCGGTCGGCCTCGCCACCGGCGCCGGCGAGCTCTCGCTCCGCGCTGCCCTGCAGGGGCGCGAGCCCGACGCGACCGTGCTCTTCCGCCTCCGCGTGCCTCGCGTGCTCCTGGCCGCGGAAGTGGGCGCCGCCCTCTCCGTCGCCGGCGTCGCCCTGCAGGCGCTGCTCCGCAACCCGCTCGCGGATCCGTTCGTGTTCGGCCTCTCCGGCGGCGCGGCCATCGGGATCGCCGTGGTCACCGTCGCCTCCGGCAGCGCCATCGGCGCGGTCGCCACCTCCGCCGCCTCCTTCCTCGGCGTCCTCCCGGCGCAGCTCGCGGCGGTGGCCGGGGCGATGGCCGCGGCCCTGCTGGTGTTCACCCTCGGCCGCGCCCGCGGACAGCTGGAGCCCGCCCGGGCCCTGCTGGTCGGCATCGTCTTCAACTCCTTCGCCTCCGCCCTGGTCCTCTCCGTGGAGGCGGTGCTCCGGCCCGACCAGATGCAGGCGGTCTCGCTCTGGCTCGCGGGCACCCTGGGCTACGAGCCGATGTCGCTGCTCGCCGGCGCCGGCATCGCGCTGGTCGTGCCGGCGCTGGTGCTGGTGGCGCTCGCCGGGCGCCTGAACCTGCTCGCCCTCGGCGACGAGGGCGCCGCCGCGCTCGGGGTGGACGTCGCCCGCACGCGCCTGTTCGCCTTTTTCGCCGCCAGCGCGGCGGTGGGGATCGCCGTCGCGTTCACGGGGCTGGTGGGCTTCGTGGGGCTGATCGTGCCGCACGCGGTCCGGCTGGTGACGGGGCCGGATCACCGCGTGGTGCTGCCCGCCTCCGCGCTCGGTGGCGCCGCATTCCTCATCCTCGCCGACGCGCTGGCGCGCGTGCTCTTCCGCGGCCTCGGAGCGGAGCCGCCGGTGGGCGCCGTCACGGCCATCGTCGGCGCGCCGCTCTTCGTCCTCCTGATGCGGAGCCGCGCATGATCCTGCTGGAAGCGCGCGGCCTGCGCTACCGCCATCCCGGAGGCTCCCGCGATGCGCTCGCCGGCGCGTCGATCTCCGTCGCCTCCGGCGAGGTGGTCGCCGCCATCGGCCCCAACGCCGCCGGCAAGAGCACGCTCGCGCGCCTCTGCTGCGGATTGCTTGCGCCCCAGCAGGGCGCGATCTCCCTGCAGGGGACGCCCTTGGCGCAGCTCACGCGCCGCGAGCGCGCGCGCCGGGTGGCCTTCCTGCCGCAGAACCCGCCGCACGACCTCTCCTTCACCGCGCGCGAGGTGGCGCTGATGGGCCGCGCGCCCCATCTCGGACTCTGGTCGCTGGAGGGCCCTCACGATCTGGAGAGCGCCCGCGCCGCACTCGAGGAGTTCGATGCCGAGGACCTGGCGGACCGGCCGGTCTCGCAGCTCTCCGGCGGCGAGCGGCAGCGCGTCTTCCTCGCCCGCGCCTTCGCGCAGGAGGCGGCGCTGCTGGTCCTCGACGAGCCGACGGCGGCGCTGGATCTCGCGCACCAGGTCCTGCTGGTCCACGCCTTGCGCCGCAAGGCGCGCGACGGAGGCGGCGCGCTGCTGGTCCTGCACGATCTCGCCCTCGCCGGAGCGGCCTGCGACCGCCTCTCGCTCCTCGACCGCGGCCAGGTCGTCGCCGAAGGAACGCCGGCCGAAGTCCTCCGGCCCGAAGTCCTCTCCCCGGTCTACGGCACCGCCGTCGACGTGGTGCCCAATCCGGGCACCGGCCAGCCACTCGTCGCCCCTCGCATCACCCGCTGATTTCGGGGACACAATACGAATTACTCCAGGAAGATGGTCAGGCCGCCCTCGAAGAACTGGTCGTAGGGCCCCTCCACCCGGCGCCTCCACACCACCTGCAAGCCGCCCTTCTCCGTGAGCAGGCCGACGCCCGCCGACATCCACCACTGGTGCGCGGTGGTGTCCCAGGTGGCGCCGCCGCGCAGCGCCAGCGCCTCTCCCACTAGCAGCTCCACCCCCGCGGACAGCTTGCTCTTCACGTGGCTCGTGTCCGAGAGATCGGCGCGATAGTCGAACGCCAGGTGCCAGTCGGTGTCGGTGCCCCAGGCGACCGCCGCGGTGGCCGTCAACGGAAAGAGCGGGATCTTCTCCGTGGAGATGTTCTGCAGCACCGTCGCCCAGGAGAAGTTCCCCCGCCGCGAGAGCAGGCCGAGGTCCTGCGCAAACTTCTGCACCAGCCCGTCCGGCGTCTGGAAGCGGAGGAACTTCGTCTCGCCCCCCAGAAAGAGCCCCTGCCCGACCGGACCGGAGTACCCAAGTCCCACGCTCCAGCCCTCGCCCCGCCCCGAGGGCTGCCCGCTCGCCCAGCGGGAGAAGAGCAGTCCGCTGGCCACGGGACCGGTCGCGGAATCCACCAGGCTGGCGAGCACCGCCTGCGCCGGGAAGCGGGAGTCGTACAGGCCGTCGAACTCCAGATGGTACCTGCGGGTCTGCGAGAGCCCGGCAGGGTTCACCGCCAGGGCGTCGTTGCCGGTGGCGATCGCCGCGTTCGCCCCGCCCATCGCGGTCGCGCGTGGTGTATCCACCGTGGTGGGCCACGGCGCGCCGGGATCCTGGACGCGGTTGTCGGCCAGCGCCGCGCCGGCGCAGAGAGAGAGGGTAAGTGCAAGACGCATGCACCCGACACTATAGCTTCTGGCCTGCGTCAGACCCCTTTGCTACCTTGCGCGCGCCATGAAGCACGCCCTGCGCAAGGCCGTCATCCCCGCCGCCGGCCTCGGGACCCGGTTCCTTCCCGCCACCAAGGCGGTCCCGAAGGAGATGCTCCCCATCGTCGACACCCCGACCGTGCAGCTCATCGTCGAGGAGGCGGTGAAGGCGGGCGTCGACCAGATCGTCCTGGTGAACGGGCGTGGCAAGTCCGCCATCGAGGACCACTTCGACCGCAGCTACGAGCTGGAAGACACGCTGTCGCGCAAGAACAAGACGGACCTGTTCAACCAGATCCGCCGCATCAGCGACATGGTGCGCCTGATCAGCGTCCGGCAGAAGGAGCCGATGGGCCTCGGCCACGCGGTGCTGGCGGCGAAGCCGGCGGTCGGAGACGAGTGGTTCGGCGTGCTGCTCGGGGACGATCTGATCGACTCCGAGGACCCCGCCATCGGGCAGCTGGCGCGCGTTTCCCGCAAGACAGGGAAGGCTACGGTGGCGCTGATGCCCGTGCCGGACGACCAGACGCAGATGTACGGGGTCGCTGCCGGGGCTTCCGATGCCGACGGCAACGTCCTCGTCGAGCGGATGGTGGAGAAGCCGCCGCGCGGAACGGCGCCGTCGAATCTGGCGGTGATCGGCCGGTACCTGCTGCCTCCGGACATCTTCGGCATCCTCGAGCAGGTGAAGCCCGGCGCGGGCGGCGAGATCCAGCTCACCGACGCGCTGGCGGTGCTGGCGCAACAGGGCCGGCTGATCGGAGTGCGCTTCAAGGGCCAGCGATACGACGCCGGCGATCGCCTCGGCTACCTGGAGGCGAACGTCGCCTACGCGCTCAAGCGCGCCGACCTGCGCGACGGCCTGCTCGCGTACCTGCGCAAGGTGGTGCAGTGATGCGGATCGTCCTCGCGGTCCTGCTCGCCTACGTGCCTTCCTCGAGCTCGCTCTTGAAGCACGCCGCGGCGCGGGCGCGCACGCTGCGCACCCGCGAGGTGACCCTCTCCGGCACGCTCACCGTCAGCGGCGAGGCCCAGCGCAACGCGCAGCTCGTGCTCCGGTTTCCCCTCCACTGCCGCCTGGAAGGGGACGGCGGGCTCTCGCTCTCCGTCAAAGGCACCGCGCAGAATCCGGAGGGCGTCGCCGAGGGCACCTCCGGTCCGGCGCTGCGGCTCCTGCAGCTCGCCTGCCCCTTCCTCGCCTACCGCGGCATCCCCGCCGCCGATGCGCCGGCGACGCTGCGGCTCGCGGCGCTGGCCGCCGGAGCGGACGTCGGCGCAGGCGCCGGACTGGCGCGATTCGACGACCGGGTCGCGTACGTGCTCGGCGCCGGGGGCCGCGATACCTCCGCTCCGCAGCTCTGGCTCTACAAGGACACCTACGCCCCCGCCCGCCTGATCGCCCAGGGCGGCGCGGATCTGCGGTTGCTCGAGTACGGCAACCCCGCCGCCGCGGACTGGTTCCCCCGCGCGATCGAGCTGTGGAACGCGGGGCAGCTCGCGGCGCGCTTCGAGGTGCTCGAGTCGAAGGGCGTCCGCGGGACGCCCTCGCAGGAAGAAGAAGACGATTCCGCCGACTGAGCTGTATGCCGTCGCGCTGAACGTCCCCGCCGCGGACGGCGTCTTCACCTACCGGATTGCGCCGGAGCTGGGCGCTCCGGAGCCGGGCCGGCGCGTGGTCGTGCCGCTCGGGCGGCGGAGGGAGACCGGGATCGTGCTCGGTCCCGGCGAGCCCCAACCCGACGTGCGCGACGCAATCCGGGTGCTCGACGAGGCGCCGCTGCTCACCGCGGAGATCGTCGCGCTCGCGCGCTGGGCGGCGGCGCATTACCTCGCTCCGCTGGGGCCCGCGCTGAAGGCGGCGCTCCCGCCGGGACTCGACGTCCGCGACACGCTGGTCCCGCGGCTCACCGACGCGGGGCGCGCGATGCTGGAAGCGGGGCAGCTCGATCTTCCTGGGCAGGAAGAAGCGGTCCGGCGTTCTCTGCGCAAGGTGGCGTCGGGAGCGAAGCTCGCGCGCGCCCAGGTCGCCGCACTGTCGCGCCGCGGCCTGCTGATCCAGGTCCGGGAGGAAGCGCGGCCGCGCGTCGCGCAGCAGCTGGTGGAGACGGCGGAGGCGGTCGCGGGAGCTTCGCCGGAAGGCCTGCGCCGGGCCCCCCGGCAGGCGGAGGTGCTCGCGTGGCTGCTCGCGCGCGGCGGGCCCGTCCCGGTGGAGGAAGTGGCCGCCGCCTTTCCCCGGGCGCGGCCCCACTTGCGCGCCCTGGCCGGGCGCGGGCTGGCCAGGCTCGATCGCGTTCCGGCGGGCGCCGCGAAGATCGCCGAGGCGCCCTGGGGCGACCAGCGGCACGACCCGACCCCGGCGCAAGCGCAGGCGCTCCGCGAGATCGTCGCGGCGGTCGACGGGCGCGCGTTCACGCCCTTCCTGCTTCATGGGGTGACCGGCAGCGGGAAGACCTGGGTGTACCTGGAGGCCATCGCGCATGCGCGCGCCGCAGGGCTGGGCGCGCTCGCGCTGGTGCCCGAGATCGCGCTCACTCCGCAGCTCGCGGGGCGGTTCCGGGGGCGCTTCGGGGAAGACGTGGCGGTCCTCCATTCCGGCCTTTCCGATCCGGAGCGGGTCGCGGAGTGGCAGCGCGTGCGCGACGGCCGCGCCGGGATCGTGGTGGGCGCGCGCAGCGCGATCTGGGCGCCGGTGGGGCGGCTCGGGATCGTGGTCGTCGACGAGGAGCACGAGCCCTCCTACAAGCAGGAGGAGCGGCTCCGGTATCACGCGCGCGACCTGGCGCTGGTGCGCGCGCAGAAGGCGGGAGCCGTGGCCGTGCTCGGCAGCGCCACGCCGTCGCTGGAGAGCCTGCGGCGCGCCCAGGAAGGAAAGCTTCGCCTGCTCCGCCTGCCCGAGCGGGTGGAGGCCCGCCCGCTCCCCGAGTTGCGGATCGTCAAGCGGAGAGTCTCCGACGAGCTGCTCACCTCCGAGCTCGCCGCCGCGCTGCGCGAGACGCTGGGGCGCGGTGAGCAGGCGATCCTGTTCCTGAACCGGCGCGGCCACACCCGGACCCTGCTCTGCGCCAGCTGCGGCGCCGCGGTCGGGTGCCCGAACTGCTCGGTCGCGCTGGTGCTCCACCGCGCGGGCAGCGAGCGGCTGCGCTGCCATCTCTGCGGCCACGACGAGCCGCTCCGGAGGAGCTGCGCGGCCTGCGCAGCGACGACCCTGACCGCGTTCGGCGGCGGGACCGAGAAGGTCGAGGAACAGCTCGAGGCGCTGGTTCCGACGGCGCGGGTGGCGCGGCTCGATCGGGACGCGGCCGGCGGCCCCGGCCAGGCTGCGGCGGTCCTCGCCCGGTTCGCTCGGCGGCAGTTGGACGTCCTGGTCGGCACGCAGATGGTCGCGAAAGGACACGACTTTCCCGGGGTGACCCTGGTGGGCGTGCTCGACGCGGACGGCCCGCTGCACCTGCCGGATTTCCGCGCGGCGGAGAGGTGCGTGCAGCTCCTCACCCAGGTGTCGGGGCGCGCGGGGCGCGGTCTCTCTCCGGGGCGCGTGGTGGTGCAGGCGTTCAAGCCGGACGCGGTCTCGCTCGACTACGACGCTTTCGCGGCGGCGGAGCTGCAGCGGCGCGAGGCGCTCCATTTCCCGCCGTTCGCCCGCCTCGTGGCGGTGCGCCTGAGCGGCAACTCCGAGCCTCGGGTCCGCGGCGCGGCGGAGCGCGCGGCGTCGGCGGCGCGGCGATTCGCCTCGGCGGGTACGGCGGTGGAGGTGCTGGGCCCCGCGCCGGCGCCCATCGCCAAGGTGCGGGGCAAGTACCGGTGGCAGCTGCTGCTTCGCGCCCCGGAGCACCCCGCCCTGCACCGCGTCGCGCGGGCGTTGCAGGCCTCGATCGCCGTCAGCGGCGTGCAGCTGGCGATCGACGTCGATCCGGTGGCCTTGCTCTGAATCGGATGCCGCGCTGCGGAATCCCATTCTGGCGGTGGCCCTCGGCTGTGAATATACTGCGTATTCCTGCAGCCCGGCTGCACCCTGGAGGAACGAGGAAGCATGGCACTGCGCGAGATCGTGATCTGGCCCGACCCCCGCCTGAAGCACAAGGCCAAGCCCGTCGGCGAGGTCGATGCGAAGATCCGCAAGCTCTGCGACGATCTGGCGGAGTCGATGTACGACGCCAACGGCGTCGGGCTGGCGGCGCCGCAGATCGGCGTGCACCTGAACGTGATCGCGATGGACGTCGAGCAGCGCCCCACGGCGGAAGGCGAGGAGCCGAAGCCGAAGGGTGCGGGGCTGTTCTGGCTGATCGATCCCGTCCTCAAGGTCGGAGAAGGCGAGTTCACGTACACCGAAGGCTGCCTCTCCATCCCGGACGAGTACGAGGAAGTCACCCGCTTCGGCCACATCGTCGTCGAGTACACGGACCGCGACGGCAGGCGGAAGGAGAGGGAAGCGACGAACACGCTCCTCTCCGTCTGCGTCCAGCATGAGATGGACCACCTGCAGGGCAAGCTGTTCGTCGATCATCTGAGCGCGCTGAAGCGCGAGCTGATCCGGCGCCGGATGAAGAAGCTGAAGACGCAGCGCGAGGCGGAGCGGAAGGGCGAAGCCACCGCGCTCTGAGCCCAAGGGAGCTTGCCTCTGGGGTAGGGTGGCGGCGATGCGAGCTCTCGTCTGCGCCCTCGTTCTTCTCGCCGCGATTCCGGCAGCCGCACAGCGGATGGCGCCGTCCGATCGATGGGGGCTGGGTCTGACGATCGGCGACCCGTTCGGCGTCACCCTCAAGCACTACAATGGCAGGAGGGGGCCCGCGGGAGTGAACGCGACCGCCTGGGACGCTTACATCGCTTTCGCCTACGGCCCGGGCTTCCGCTTCGGCGCGGACTGGCTCTGGAACCTCCGGCGCCTGGCGGCGGAACGGGAGTTCGCGCTCGACGCCTACGCCGGCGTCGGGCCGTTCGTCGGGGCCCTCTCCAGTCCGTGCGGGCCGGGGTTCATCGACAACCGCTGCAACGGCGACGTGTACTTCGGCGCCCGGGTCCCACTGGGATTGGAGATGCTCCTGCGCCAGGCGCCGGTCACTTTCGGTCTCGAGCTCGCTCCGGGGGTGGGATTCGCGCCGGGCAGGGCCGGGCTGCTCCTCGATTTCCTCCTCGCGGTGCGCTGGTTGTTCTAGCCGGGCTGTCTGACGGCCTGAATCCCGGGAACCCGGCAGGCGTCCGATGTCTCTGAAAGGGGCACCATGCTCGCACTGGTCGCGTTCCTCCTCTCCGCCGCCCCTGCCGGACAGCTCCTCGATCTGCGCGAAGGAACCCTGACCTACACGGTGGTCCACAAGCTGCACGAGGTCCGCGGCACCTCGCGGCAGATGGAAGGCCGTGCCCTGGCGCAGCCCGACGGCACCGTCCGGGTGCAGGTCCGGGCGAAGCTGTCCACCTTTGACAGCGGCAATTCCAACCGCGACGAGCACATGCGCGAGGCGACGCACGAGACCGTCCACCCCTACGCGGAAGTAAAAGGTACGATGTCCGGCGTGACCCTGCCCTTGAAAGGCTCCCGGGAGGCCACGCTCCGTGCCACGGTGGAGCTGAACGGGCAGAAGCAGGCGGTGGACGTGCCCGTCAAGCTGGAGCCCGCGGGCGCGGGAGTGCACGCGACGTTCTCGTTCCCCATCAGCCTCGATCGCTTCAAGGTCGAGCGGCCTCAGCTGCTGCTGATCAAGGTGGACGATCGCGCCACCATCTCCGGGGATCTCCGGTTCGAGGCAGCGAAATGATCGCGCTCACGGGCACGCTCGTGCTCGCTCTGCACGGCGCCCCGGCTCCGCTCTCCCTGCCGGAAACGCCGGCTTCACCGTGGCTGCAGCGCGCCCCCGCCTTGCCCGCCGCGGAGAGCGAACCCGCGGGCCAGCCGCAGGCAGCGCCGCCTGACATCGAGCTCCTCCCCACTCCCGCCGCTCCCGATCCCGCGCAGGCCGCGCGGCAGGAGGAGCTGGAGCGCGAGCTGCAGACGCGGCGCAAGATGCTCCAGCTGCACCAGCTCGGCGGGATGCTCACGCTCGCCAGCCTGGGCGCAACCGTGATCTTCGGCGAGCTGAACTACATCGACAAGTATGGGGGAGGCGGAGACACCGGCCGGTGGTACGAGTGGCATCGCTGGACCGCGTTTACCGCTGCCGCCATCTTCGCCGGCACCGGCGCCCTCGCCCTCTTCGCTCCCAGCCCGCTGGACAAGCCGAAGCGGCTGGACACGGTGATGCTCCACCGCATCGCCATGGGCGTCGCGACCGCCGGGATGGTGACGCAGATCGTCCTCGGGTTCGTCACCGCGAGCAAAGGCGGTTCCGTTTCCCAGCGCGACTTCGCCCTCGCGCACCAGATCGTGGGATTCACCACCTTCGGGGCGAGCGCGGTGGGATTCGGAGTGCTGACGTTCTAGGCGCCCCCGCGCGAGGCCGCTTGTGACCGCACCCCCAGCGGTGCGAGAACAGCGCGATGTCCAAGGCGCGGAGAGCCTGCCTTGCCCGGCTGCACGAGATGGATGCGGCGCTGGCGCGCATGGAGCGCGAGCTGCCCGACGACGTCCGCAGCCTGGGGGCCGAGGCGCGACGGAAGGTGGCGGGCTACTGCGCGCAGCTCGCCGCCGGCGAGGAGGACCTGGGGCCGCTGAGCGCCGGCCTGCGCGAGATCTCCGGGATGATGGACGTGCTCACCGCGCGGTTGCTTCTCGCTCCCTGGGACGGACGCCCACGGACGGGGCCGAAGAGCTGAGCAGCCGGTGGAAGACCCGAACCGCGCGCACCACCGCACCGACCGTCTCTCCGCCGGGCGGCGCTTCGACGAGGTGGAGTGCACCATCTCGCACCTCCTCCGCTTCCCCCATCCAGCGCTCGGAGGGCGGCGCTACGGCGAGGCCCTGCTGCAGGGCATCGCGGCCCGCGGGATCGGACCCGGACGGTGCGGGGTGGTGGAGATCGGCGGGGGCGCGGGTCACATCGCCGAGGCGGCCTGGCGAGGAGACGCGGGCCCCTTCACGCGCGTGCGGTGGACCGCGCTCGACCTCTCGCCGGCGCTGATCGCCGCGCAGCGGCGGCGCGTCTTCGAGACGGCGCAGCACGGAGGAGCACACGTTCGCTGGAGCGCGGTCCGGGCGGATGCGCTGGAGCTGCCGTTCCGTTCCCGCTCCCTCGACGGCCTGGTGCTCGCGAACGAGGTGATCGCCGACCTGCCCGTGGAGAACGGCAAGAACGCGGGCGCCGTGCGCCTGGTCTCGGAGCTGGGCCGCGTGCTGGCGCCCGGGGGCGCCGCGGTGCTGACCGAGTTCGGCGGCGATTTCGATCCCGGTCCGGTGCGCCTCTTCGCCGGCTTCGGACAGGGCGAGCACGTCGAATGGTCCATCGACTTCCGCCAGCTTCGCGCCGCGGCTGCGCAGTCCGGGCTCGTCGCCGAGGAGCTTCCCCTCCACGCGCTGCTCGGCGCGGACCTCACCGTGCGCTGTGCGAGCTACACCGACCTCTGGCGCCTCCGCCGCCTCGCCACCTGCGAGGTGTTCGCGGCTCCGGACGCGGAAGTGCGCCGCCGCTTTCCCCTGCTCTCGCGCATCCTCGCCCTCGAGCTGCCGCCCCTCGGGTCGAACCGCTGGCCGGACGCGAGCGCGCCCGCGGGCTTCGCGCAGCTGTTCCGCGCGCTGATCCTCCAGCGCGGGCTGCGCTGATCCGGCGCGCCGCACCCACGTTCGCGCACGCGCGGCGCGTGGCCGGATGGGTTGTTTTTTCGCTCCAGCAAGAGGGGTTCGGTACCGTCGAATCGCCTCTTCCGAATGGAGCCTCACATGCGATTGCGCGCCATCGCCGCCACGCTCCTGATCGCAGCGGCCTCCGCCGCGCAAGACCAGAAGCCGCCGGAAACGAGCGGGATGGGCGGCCAGAACCAGCCGAACGCATCGGCCGGCAACGGCCAGGCCTTCGCGGATCCGTCGCTGCTCTTCGGCGGAAAGGACGGCGCGTTCATCGGGCTCGCCGTGAACAACATCCAGGGCGAAGGGTCGTACGCCGCGACGGTGATCAACACGCAGTTCAGCCTCGGCCCGGTGGGGCTCGGGCTCTCCCTGCCGCTCAATCTCCTCATCTGGAACAACGACCAGTGCTGCCTCGGCGCCACCACGCGCGAGTCGAAGACCTACGCCGGCGTGCTCCGCCGCCGCGACTGGGACGAAGCGCAGGACTATACGAAGTTCGTCCGCTACATCCGGTACGGAAACAAGCGCGAGCCGCTCTACGTCCTCGCCGGCCAGCTGTGGGGCGCCTCCGTGGGTCACGGGACGCTGGTCAACCGGTACTCGAACTCGCTCAGCCTCGATCACCCGAAAGCCGGCCTCGCCCTCGACGTGAACTCCGACTGGGCCGGCGTGGAGACCCTCACCGACTGGGTCGGCAACCCGACGCTGATGGCGGGCCGGGCCTACGTGCGTCCCTTCGGCGACACTCCCATCCTCCGCGGATGGGCGATCGGGTTCAGCGGCGCGACCGATCGCACTGCCCCCGTCGGCGTCAGCGGCCCGCTGCAGTCCGACGCGCAGGGCAATCCGGTGAACTTGAGCCACCAGGCGATCTACGCCGTCGGCGTGGACACCGAGTTCGAGGTCCTGCGCAACTCGTTCATCAGCCTGATCCCTTACGCCGACTTCAACCGGATCGCCGGCGCC
Organism: Deltaproteobacteria bacterium; assembly: GCA_041499865.1. Lineage (GTDB taxonomy): Bacteria > Myxococcota > Myxococcia > Myxococcales > 40CM-4-68-19 > 40CM-4-68-19. The sequence continues at coordinate 33 of JBGQLA010000054.1, read as the reverse complement.
GGCAACGGCGTGCACACCGGCATCCTCACCGAC
>JBGQLA010000053.1:0-17561 GCA_041499865.1 Deltaproteobacteria bacterium | reverse complement strand
GGCTGGCAGCGCAACCGGGCGGAGGGCGTCTACCACGACTTCGTCGCCGCGGCGTACGCGATGACCGTGGTCGGGGCCTGGCTGTCGGACCGGTTCTTCGGGCGGTACCGCACCATCCTCTGGCTCAGCTTCGGGTATGTCGCCGGGCACGCGGTGCTCGCGGCCGGCGATCTCGCCCCTTCCGCACGGGCGGCGATCCTCTTCATCGGAATGACGCTGATCGTGATCGGGCAATCCGGGATCAAGCCGAACCTCTCGGCGTTCGTCGGCGATCAGTTCAGCCAGGAGCAGGCGGGGCTGCTCGACCGCGTCTACTCGCTCTTCTACGTGGCGATCAACATCGGCTCCGCCGCCTCGCAGATCGCCACGCCCTGGCTGCTGGCGGGCTGCGCCTTCGGCGCCATCCGGCTCTGCGAGAACACCGCCGTCGCCTGGGCGTTCGGCGTGCCCGGAATCCTCATGGCGCTAGCGCTGATCATCTACCTCGCCGGCCGCCGCTCGTATGTGAGGGTGCCGCCCTCCGGACGGGATCCCAACGGCTTCGGCGCCGTGCTCCGGACGCGCATCTCCTCCGGAGCGCTGTCCGCCCGCGAGAAGCACGGCGAGCCCGCGGTGGAGGGGATGCGCTCGGTGTTCCGCATCGCCGTCGTCTTCGCGCCCATCCTCGCCTTCTGGGCGCTGTACTTCCAGTACGGCAGCAGCTGGTTCAACCAGGCCGAGCAGATGAACCGCGACGTGCTGGGCTGGCACATCGAGTCGGCGCAGATGGAGGCGCTGAACGCGATCCTGATCCTGATCATGGTGCCGCTCTTCGCCTACGTGGTGTACCCGGCGATCGAGCGCGCCGGCCTCCGCCTCACCCTGCTCCGGCGGATGGCGGCCGGGATGTTCATCGCCGCGCCGGCGTTCCTCTCCGCCGCGATGATCCAGAGCTGGATCGAGGCGGGGCAGAGGCCGCACATCGGGTGGCAGGCGATCCAGTACCTGATCATCGCCATCTCGGAGACGCTGGTCAGCGTCACCGCCCTGGAGTTCGCCTACACCCAGGCGCCGAAGAGCATGAAAGGGACCATCATGTCGCTCTGGTTCCTCACCATCGGCGGCGGCTCCTTCCTCACCAGCCTGGTGACCCGCAACGTCTCCTTTGCCTCGCGCACCGGCTACTTCCTCTTCTGGGCCGCCTTCATGGCCGCAGGGTCCGTGCTGTTCGCCATCGTCGCTGCGCTCTACAAACCGGTCGCCTTCGTCGCCGCGAACGAGGAGCCAGCAGCGGTCTGACGCCGCGGGTTCAGGCCTGGCCGCCGCCTTGCGGGAGCACTTCGCGGGTCAGGTTGCGGATGCCGTTTTCCTCGACGACGACGTCGTCCTCGATGCGGATGCCTCCCAGCTGGGCCAGCGCGTCGACGAGCTTCCAGTCGACGTCGGCTGAGCTGCGCAAGGGCGCCAGCAGGGCCTCGATGAAGTAGAGCCCCGGCTCGACGGTGAAGACCTGCTCCGGCGCGATCTCGGTGGTGTTGCGTAAGAAAGGGTTGTCCGCGCGCGGCGGACGCAGGGCGCACCCTACGTCGTGGCACTGCAGGCCGAGCGAGTGGCCGAGACCGTGCGGGTAGAAGGCGCGCGTGATCCCGCGCGCGACAATTTCGTCCGGCGGGAGCCTGGAGATCCCGGCGTCCTGCAGGATCGACGCGACTTGCCGGTGCGATTCGTCGTGCAGCGCCTCGTACGAGAGCCCCGTCTTCACCGCCGCGCAGAGCCGCTGCTGCATCGCCTCCATGCCGGCGACCAGCTGGGCAAATGTGGAAGCCGCGCTGCCTCCGCCCTTCACCCAGGTGCGGGTGATGTCCGAGCAGTACCCGGCGAAGCACGCTCCCGCGTCGAGCAGCAGCGACTGCGCGGGCCGGGCGCGCTTTTCGTAGCTGATGTGGTGCAGCGTGGCCGCGTGCTTGCCGAGGGCGACGATGTTCTTGTACGGCGTCTCGGCGTCGTCCTGGCGGGTGGCGCCGAGGAATGCGAGGTGCAGGTCCAGCTCGCTTCGATCGGCGTCGCGGAAGAGGCGCCGGAGCTCGTCGTGGCCGCGCGCCGCCCGTCGATTCGCCTCCGCCAGGCACTCCACCTCATACGGCGTCTTCCGCACCCGGAGCGCATCGAGGGCGCGGACCAGGTCCGGCGGGTTCACCTCCGCGATTCCCAGCGCCGCCGCCGCCTCCGCGTCGTCGCCGACGAACGCCACCCGGCCCGCCGGGAGCGCGGGGACCCGCTCGAGCACCTCGAACGAGTCCCAGAAGTGATCGGTCTCGGATGGCGGCGTCGCCTCCCAGAAGCTCGCCACCGCCGGGCGGACGAGCACGGGCCTGCGGCCCGGCGCGACGATCAGCAGGCAGCCGGGCTCGGCGAGCGGCAGCCAGTGCTGGAAGTGCGGGGTGACCCGCAGCGGCCAGAACTGATCATCCTCTCTTGTCCGCTTGAGCGGCGTGCCCGAGTGCACGGCAATTGCTGAATATCCGCTGCGCTCCAGCACCGCGGCGGCGCGCTGCGAGAGCTGCTGGACGTGCGCTCGATGCAAAGAGAAAAGATCCATGGTGCTCTTTGTTAAGACGCAGGTTCTAGCAATTCATTGTCGAATCGGCTAGAGATCGAGCCACACCGGCCAGAAATCGAGCCACACCGGCCAGAAGTCGAGCCGCTCCCGCGCGCAGCAACCCGGAAGGACGAATGACCAAACCCATCCATGGCCTGCTGGACAGCTTCATTGAGCAGTTTGCGGCCGCGATTGCGGCGCGCGCGGAGCAGATGTTCGCGCGCTCCGCCGCCGGTCGAGGCGCCCGGCTGGGCGGCGGCATCCGGATGTGCCCCTTCCCGGGGTGCAAGAACGCCGGCGCCGGTCCGCGGAACCGCTGGTTCTGCCGCGAGCACGCGCGCAGCGTACCTGTCCGCGAACAGAAGCGAATCCTCGTCGAGCGCGCGAAGGAGAACCAGCAGGCCGCTCGCCTCGCCCGCGGAGGCACCGGCCGCCGTCTGGACATGCGCTGCCGGGTGGAGGGCTGCAAGAACACCTCGCGCGGGCCGCGGTTCGGGTACATCTGCGACAAGCACCGATCCGAGCTGTCCGCCAAGGAACAGCGCGAGGCGCGCGAGAAATGGAACGCGGCGCACGACAAGGCGGCATAAGACGGGGGAATGCCTTTCGTCTTCCAGGTGGAGGTGGTCGGAAGCGACATCGACAACCTCGGCCACGCTTCGAATCTGGTCTATCTGCGCTGGATCCAGGATGCCGCGCTGGCGCATTCCACGGCGCTGGGGTTTTCCGAATCGGCCTACCTCGCACGCGGCCAGGTCTGGGTGGTGCGCAAGCACCAGATCGAGTATCTGCGGCCCGCGGTCGCCGGAGACAAGCTGCGGGTCGAGACCCGCGTCGCCACCATGAAAGTGGCGAACAGCGTGCGCAGGACCGAGATCTTCCGGGACGGCGAGCTGGTCTGCCGCGCTTCGACCGATTGGGTGTACGTCGACCTTGCGCGCGGCCGCCCGGTGCGGATTCCCGAGAGCATGCGCGCCGCGTTCCCGCTCGAGCCTGATCCCAACGTCTGATGCTGCGCTGTACGATGCGCCCAGAAGCTGGTCAATCGTCCAAACTTTGACCAATCCACAGGGCATGGTCGACACGGCCCCACCCCTTGTTCACAACCGAACCACAATCTTCCCCGATCAATCCCCAGCCAGCGCACAGGAACGTGTCCAGATCGTGCGCTTCGGGCGGATCGACGAATCCAGTGATTCCAGTGGATTGGATCGTAGGCGAGCTGGCACGCGCGGTGCTCTAGGCTCCTGCGTGTCCGGCGGCTCGGTGGACCGTCGGAAACGTGGCCTCGAACCCGACTTTTCGAAAGGAGGGACGGGGGTTCAGGCCAGAAAGCTCGAGCGGGTCGGCAGCCTGATTCCAGGCAAGCCAATCCGCGCAGCCGGGAAACGCCGGGGGCCAGCCGCGAGGGGTTCTTCGCGGGGGAGGTCGAGGGCGGAGGGGATGCGAAGGCATCGCCAGGTTGTGCGGGGAGAGCACCCGGAGGAGCGGGAAGCCCACGAGGGGCGCGGATCGATCGGGACCTAATCCGTCCTGGATGGCACCGCACTCGAGGCGGGGAGCAAAGCCCTGAAGACGGGGGCGCATTCGCTGGTCGCAGGCGGGTGCGCCCAACGTCAGGAGGGCATGAATCGGCCGGGGAAACCCGGTACGGCTCCGCAGCGAGGGACAAACCCCTGAAGGGCAAACCCTGGACGTGGCAGCGGGATGAAACAAGCCCGCGAAGGCAGTTGGCGGAGCAAACCGTCGAGGACGTGAGAAACGTCGAGGACGGAACGTGACCGCGGGGTCGGGATTCCCCGCGGAGTGGTGGACGCCGGTTGCTGGTGCCGCGATGAGGGAAAGGGACCCCATGGGAGGCGCTCTTCGGCCGTTCGGCTGGGTCGCGAGGTTCAGCCGGGCACGAAGGGCAGCGCGCAGGCCGCAGGACTCTGGAGGAGGCGGGAAGCTCGAGGGAGGATGAAACCTCATCGGAAGATGAGGTGGACGGCGGACGGGAGAGGCCGCGTGGGCCCGGATGAAAATCCGAGGCCGTGGCGGAAGCGGGGAACCCAATGTCCCCGCGCATCGTCCGCAGACAAGACTCCGGGGAGCACCGAACCTTCACGAGAGGGAGCGCAACACGGGGTCAACCCGGGCTGCGCAGCGGCAGGCGAGGCTGGAACCTCCGAAGGGGAAGAGACGTTCTCGGGCAAGACCTTCGGGTCACCGGGCACACTCGAAGGGCGCGGGGCCGAAAAGCCTCGCGCCCTTTGATCTTGGGGCCAGACTCGGGGTCCGCGGGTTGGGGTTCGAGTCTCGCGCCTTCGGCGCGTCGTGGTCCAGGTTCGGCGTTTCAGGTTTTGGGGCTTGGGAAGATTGGAGTGCAGGTCCGGGTCAAACCCCCCCGACCCGGACCTCGCACCCATCACCAGCCCCAATCCCTGAGCGTCAGCAAGAACCCGAACCCGAACGCTACTCCGCCGCCGCCCCGCTCCGCTCGCCGCACCGCTCTCCGTGCGAGACGACACATCGCGCTGCCAACTCCGATAACGACGTCCCAGGCTCGACGCGCAGACCGAGCGCATGGATCTGCGGCTGCAGCGCCTCGAACCCGGTCCGGACATCTCCCAGTTCGCGCCGCAGCGCCTCGGTCCGATCGAGCAGGTACTTCGCCGGCTTCCCCTCCCAGGACAACAGCGCCGAATACAGATGGTCGGTGTGCTCCCGGATCCGCTCCTCGCCGGTGATCGCCCCGCCCTCCTTCGTCGCCACGATCTTCTTCTTTGCCGCCTCCACCTTGCCGGCGAGCCCCTTGAGCTGCGCATCGCCGGGCTGCGCCTTGATCCGCTCCCCCAGCGCCTTCGCCGCCGCATCGATGCGATCCACCAGGTCGCTCATCTCCCCGAACAGCGCGTGCGCCTTCATCGCCGCGTCGAACTGCGCGCGCCGGTCCGCCAGCTTCCACGGGGCGCGCCGGTCGAGCCCGATCTCCAGCTTCGTCTGATAGACGTGTTCGCCCTTGGTGAGCCGCAGCGTGTAGGTCCCGGGCACGACCCGCGGCCCTTGCGATCCGGCGAACGCCACCGCGGCCGCCCGCGGCACGCGCGGCGGCTTCACCTGCATGGTCCAGGCGACACGGTTCAGTCCCCGCCGCTTCGACGGCGGCACGGTGTCCACCACGTTGCCCTGCGGATCGAGGATCTCCAGCTTGATCGGTCCGAAGAGATGCCGGGTGCGCTGGTAGTACGTGATCACCGCGCCGTTCGCCGGGTTGGCCCCGGTGAAGGTGGCGTCTCCCTCCGCCCAGCCGCCCTGGCCCACGATCCGCTGCTGCGTCGCCCGCCAGGGAAGGAACGTCGCCTCCTGCGAGAGGGTCTGCTGCGACAGCGCGCGCAGCGGCGTCAGGTCGTCGATGATCCAGATCCCCCGGCCGTGCGTGGCGAGGACCAGATCCCCGTCGCGGGGATGGATCTGCAGATCGCGCACCGCCGCCGCCGGAAAGTCGTTGCCCTTGAACTCCGCCCAACTCCTCCCGGCGTCGACGGAGATGAACAGCCCGAGCTCGGTGCCGAGGTAGAGCAGCTCCTTGCGCACCGGGTCCTCCTTGACCACGTGGGCGTATCCCTTCACGCCCTGCTCCGGCCCGGCGATGCGGGCCCAGCTCTTGCCGAAGTCGGTGGTCCGATAGACCCACGGATTCATGTCGCCGAGCGTGTGCCGATCGAACGCGGCGTAGGCCGTGCCCGCCTCGAACCGGCTCGCCTCCACCCAGCTCACCCAGGAGGACGGCGGCAGGCCGTGCACGTTCCGGATCAGGTTCGTCCACTTCTTCCCGGCGTCGCGCGAGAGCTGGAGGTTGCCGTCGTCGGTGCCCACCCAGAGGGTGTTCGCGTCGAGCGGCGACTCGCTGATGGAGTAGATGGTGGTGTGCTCTTCCGCGGATGAGTTGTCGAGCGTCACCCCGCCCGACTCTTCGTACTTCTGCTTCTCCTTGTCGTTGGTGGTGAGGTCGGGCGAGATCCGCTCCCAGGTGTCGCCCCGGTCGCGCGAGCGGAAGAGGAACTGCGCGCCGATGTAGATCGTCCCCTTGTGCGTGGGGCTGGCGTGCAGCGGGGTGTTCCAGTTGTAGCGGAGGCGCTCCTTGTAGTTGGCCTTGGGCTGGATGTCGCGCGCGATCTGCAGCCGCCGATCCACCCGGCCGACGAAGCCGCCCTGCGCTTCCGCGTACACCGCCTCCGGGTCGGTGGGATCCGGGATCGTCCAGAAGCCGTCGCCGCCGTAGAGGTTCTCCCAGACGTTGTTGCTGATGCCGCCGCCGTACGCCGACGGTGCGGTGAAGGTGGAGTTGTCCTGCAGCCCGCCGTACACCCGGTACGGATCCTGGTCGTCGGCGGCCACGTGGTAGAACTGCGACACCGGCAGGTTGTTGTTCTTCCACCACCGGTTGCCGCCGTCGAAGGAGATGAACACCCCGCCGTCGTTGCCGCCGACGATGTGCTTCGGGTTCTCCGGATCGAGCCAGAGGTCGTGCCAGTCGCCGTGGGTGGAACCGAAGCCGCCCACCTGGGTGAAGCTCTTTCCGCCGTCGTCGCTGGCGATCAGCGCGCCATCCATCTTGAAGAGCCGATCCGGGTTCGTGGGATCGACGATCAGGCGCGCGAAGTAGAACGGGCGCCAGATCATCCACTGGCTGTCGTCGCGCCGCTCCCAGGTGCTGCCGCCGTCCGCCGAGCGCCACAGCGCCGAGGCGGTCGACTCCACGAACGCGTAGACGATGCTGGAGTTGCCCGGCGCGATCGCCACCTCGACGCGTCCCCACGGCTTCTTGCCGCCCACCGTGGTCACTTCGCTCCAGTGCGCACCGCCGTCGGCCGACTTGTAGATGGCGCTGGCGCTGGGCGATTCCGGCGTGTCGCCGCCGGAGCGGAAGGTCCAGCCCTTGCGGCGGAAGTCCCAGAGGCCGGCGAAGAGCACGTCGGGGTTCTTCGGGTCCATCGCCACCGTGCTGCAGCCGGTGGAGAGGTTCGGGCCGGTGAGGATCAGGTCCCAGGTCTTGCCCCCGTCCGTCGACTTGTAGAGGCCGCGGTCGGGGCTGTCGCTCCAGAGCTTGCCGGGCGCGCACGCGTACACCACGTCGCTGTTGCGCGGGTCGACGAGGATGCGGGTGATCCGCTCGCTCTTCGGCAGCCCCATGTTGGTCCAGCTCTCGCCGCCGTCGATCGACTTGTAGATGCCGTCGCCGATGGAGACGGAGTTGCGCACCCACGATTCGCCGGTGCCCACCCAGACGATCAGGGGATTCTTCGGATCGATGGCGATGGCGCCGATGGACTGCACCGGCTGCTTGTCGAAGACCGGCCGGAAGGTGGTGCCGCCGTCCTGGCTCTTCCACACGCCGCCGCTCGCCGCGCCCACGTAGAGGAGGGACTTGCCGTCGAGGTTGCGGCCGGCGATCGCGGAGATGCGGCCGCTCATGGTGGCGGAGCCGATGTTCCGCGCGTTCAGGCCGGAGATGACGCCGGCGTCGATCACCGGCGCCCTGGCAGCGCCCTTGAGCGGCGGCGCCTCGGCGGAGAGCGGCGCCGGATGCTCCGGAGCGAAGAGCGCGCGCGTGCCCGGGCCGGCGGGGAAGCGGAACAGCGAATCGTCGGCCGGACCGTTCGCCTCCACCGCCTCGATGGTGAAGCGCTGCGTCCTGGGCCCGCCCTTGCGGCCCGACTCGATGGAGGTGGGCACGTACACGCCGTTCGCCAGCACGTAGCTGCCGTAATCCGTCTCGGTGACGCGCTCCGCGCCGCGGATGTGCCGCTCGCTGACGCGGCGGATCTCCAGGAAGTAATCCGGGTCCAGGTACACGTACTGCACGTCGCCGCCCTTGAGGGCGATGCGCAGCTTGTGCGCGGGCGTCCCGTCCACGTCCTCGGCGCCCAGATAGCTGACCTGGTAGCCCTTCTCTCTCCACCCGATCAGCGCCCCGGAGATGTCGGCGTCTTCGGCGAGCCCGCGCGCCTCGTCCGCGGTGGTGCGGAACGGATCGCGGCGGCCCTGGAAGGGATCGACGCTCCAGCTCTCCTTGCCGTCGTACGCGTCGATGGCGGTGAGGCCCTGCAGGGTGGCCTCGGTGCGGATCTGGCCGGGACGCTTGCGCAGCGAGGCGAACTCCGCCGTGACGTTGAAGTCGCCGCCCCCGAACAGCACCTTGCCCGTGAGCTTGAGCGAGTGCAGGGCTGCGAGGTTCTTCTCCCCGCCGAGGGCCTCGGTGTGGCGGGCGACGATCTCGTCGACGGTGAGGGGCTTCGACGGAGCGGCGGACAGCGCGGCAGCCAGGACCAGCGCGAGGTGCATGGGGCCTCCGGAAAGGGCGCGCATCTTACGCCGCAAGACGGTCTGCATTTCAAGGGTGTAGACTCACCGTCCCCGCACCCGGAGGCATCATGGACGGACTGATGATGCAATACCCGCTCACCCTGCTGCACATCTTCGACCGGGCGGCGAAGTACTTCGGCGGAACCGAGATCGTCTCGCGCCGGCCGGACAAGTCGATCCAGCGCAGCACGTACTCCGAGTTCCACCGCCGCACCCAGAAGCTCGCCAATGCGCTCACCCGCCTGGGGGTGAAGCCGGGCGACCGCGTGGCCACGCTAGGCTGGAACCATGGCCGCCACCTGGAGGCGTACTTCGGGATCCCGCTCTGCGGCGCCATCCTGCACACGCTCAATCCGCGGCTCTCCGCGCAGGACCTGTCGTACATCGTCAACCACGCCGACGATTCGGTGCTGCTGGTGGACGACGTGCTCTGGCCCGTCTACGAGCGCATCCGTCCGGAGGTGAAGCCGCGGCACGTGATCGTCATCGGCAACGGCCAGCCTGCGCCCGAGGGCGCCATCGATTACGAGCAGTTGATCGAGCCCGAGCTGCCGACCTATTCGCCGCCGCCGATCGAAGAGAACGACGCGGCCGGCCTCTGCTACACCTCGGGCACCACCGGCCGGCCCAAGGGCGTGCTCTACAGCCACCGCTCGCTACTGGTGCACTCCTTGATCTCCGCGCTTCCGGACGCCCTCGGGCTCTCCCGGGCGGAGTCGGTGCTTCCCGTGGTCCCCATGTTCCACGTCAACGCCTGGGGCCTTCCCTTCACGGCGACGATGGTGGGCGCGAAGCAGGTGTTCCCCGGCCCGCACCTCGACCCCGTGAGCGTGCTGGATCTGCTCGCCACGGAGAAGGTGACGCTCACCGCCGGCGTTCCCACCGTCTGGCTGGGCATCCTCGAGCAGCTGGATCAGAACCCCGGGAAGTGGAACTTGAAGGCGCTGCACACGATGATCGTCGGCGGGGCTGCCGCGCCGGTGGCGATGATCGAGGGGTTCGAGAAGCGGCACGGCCTGCGCGTGATCCACGCCTGGGGCATGACGGAGATGACGCCCGTCGGCACCGTCTGCAGGCCGGGGCCGCGCGCGGCGAAGCTGCCCGACGCGGAGAGATTCCGGCTGCGCGCCACGCAGGGCACCGCGGTGCCGCTGGTCGACATCCGCGCCGTCGGCGACGAGGGCGAGGTGCCCTGGGACGGCAAGTCGATGGGCGAATTGCACGTGCGCGGGCCCTGCATCGCGCGCAGCTATTTCCACAACCCCGCCGAGGCCGACAAGTTCACCATGGACGGCTGGTTCCGCACCGGCGACGTGGTGACCATCGATCCCGACGGATACGTCCGGATCACCGATCGATCCAAGGACCTGATCAAGAGCGGCGGGGAGTGGATCAGCTCGGTGGAGGTGGAGAACGCGCTGATGGGGCATCCCGCGGTGAAGGAAGCGGCGGTGGTGGCCGTGGCGCATCCCCGGTGGTCGGAGCGGCCGGTCGCCTGCGTCGTCCTCAAGGACGGCGCCAAGGCGACCGACGAAGAGCTGCGGGCGTTCCTCGAGCCGCGCTTCGCGAAGTTCTGGCTGCCAGACGCGTTCGTCTTCGTGCCGCAGATCCCGCGCACCGCGACCGGCAAGTTCCTCAAGTCCGCGCTGCGCGATCAGCTCAAGGACTTCCGGCTGCCTTGAGCGCCTGCTGAAGCTGGTCGCGCTGCTCTGTCGACAGCTCGACCAGCGGCGGCCGCAGCGTGCGCCAGGGGGCGTCGCCGGTCCGGCGCGCGATGGTTTCTTTCAGCGCGGGTATGAGGGGAAACTTCTCGAAGACGGTGCGGAGCGCGTCGATCTCGCGCTGGCGCTCGTCGGTGCGCTCGCGGAATGCCCGGGCGAGGGCCGCGGCGTTCACGTTGGCGGTCGCCGTGATGCTGCCGGCGCCGCCCTCGCGCAGGTTCGCGAGCAGGAACTTCTCGGTGCCCACGAATACCTCGAAGCCAGGGAAGGCGCGCAGCATCGCCCGGGTGTTCTCGAAGTCGCCGGAGCTGTCCTTGATGCCCACCACCACCCCTGGATAGGCGGCGAGGAGCCGCTCGATCACGCGCAGCGGGACGGGGACCTGGGAGAACTGGGGGATGTGGTACAGGTACACGCGCAGCCGCGGCTCGGAGGCTCCGTCGATCGCGCGCGCGTAGCTGCGGAAGAGCCCTTCCTCGCTGACGTTCTTGTAATAGAAGGGCGGCAGCATCAACACCCCGGAGCATCCGGCCCGCGCCGCCTTTCGCGAGAGGCGCACCGTGTCCGGCAACGCGGAGCAGCCCGTTCCCGGCATCAGCTTCAAAGCGGGGACGCCGCTTTCCAGCAGCGCGTCCAGCAGCCGCTCGCGCTCGTCGACCGAGAGGGAATTCGCCTCGCTGGTGGTGCCGAACGGGGCCAGCCCGGCGAGCCCCTCCTCGAGCAACGAACGGCACAAGCGCACGAAGCGCGGCGCGTCGCAGTCGAGGTTCTCGTCGAACGGCGTGAGGACCGGCGCTAGGACACCCTGCATGCGCCTTATGATAATCCGCTAACCGCCGTCGGCGAACTCCGGATGGAGGGTCATGCCGCCGTCGACGTAGAGGCTGGTGCCGTGGACGTAGTCGGAGTCGTCGGAGGCGAGCCACACCGCGGCGCGGCCGACGTCCTCCGGCTCCCCGATCCGCTTGTACGGGATCAGCCGCAGGAGCGCATCGTGCGCCTCGGGAGTGCTCCAGGCGGCCAGGTTGATCGGCGTCCGGATCGCGCCCGGCGAGATGCTGTTGACGCGGATCTTCATCGGCGCGACCTCCTGGGCCAGGCTCTTCATCATCAGCATCACGCCCCCCTTCGAGGCCGCGTAGTTGACGTGCCCCGCCCAGGGGATCACCTCGTGCACCGAGCTGACGCAGAGGATCTTCCCCAGCGCCCGCGAGACCTCGGGGCGCGGCCCGCGCCGGCGGGACTCCCGGACCGCGGCGGGCTGGTGGCGAAGCTGCTCCAGCAGAGCGGAGAATGAGCATGGAACTCGCGCCCCTTTCCGTCGGCAGCCGCATCGGTCGCGATCACCCGCACTCCTCCCGCCTGGAATGGCTGGAGACGAACGGCACCGGCGCCTTCGCCATGGGCACCGTCGCGGGCACCAACACGCGGCGCTATCATGGCCTGCTGGTCGCCTCGCTGCGGCCGCCGGTGGACCGGCACGTCCTGCTCTCGCGGCTCGACGAAGTGGTCTCCGAGCCGTTCGTTCCGCTCGCCTCCAACCAGTACCCCGGAACGATCTCTCCGCAGGGCCACGCGCATCTGCTGGAGTTCCGCCTCGACCCGTTTCCCACCTGGGTCTACGACGTGGGCGGAGCGCACGTCGAGAAACAGCTCTTCCTGGTCGCGGGCGAACAGACCGTGATCGTGCGGTACCGCGCCACGCGCCGGCGGCACATCGCCATCTCGCCGTTCCTCGCCTTCCGCGACTACCACTCCCTGCAGCATGCGAACGGGTCGCTCGATCGCGCGGTGCGGCTGGAAGGCGACCTGACGGTCCGGCTGCGGCCGTACGCGGGATTGCCGGAGCTGTCGCTGCACGCCAGCCGCGGCGCGCGGTTCGATCCCGACGGCGACTGGTACGCCAACACCGAGTACCTGGCCGAGCTGGATCGCGGCCTGGATTTCCGCGAGGACCTCTGGAAGGCGGGCACCCTGCACTTCGATCTCGATCCGGAGCGCCCGCTGTTCGTGGCCGCGACCACGACCGCTCGCCGTTTCGACGAGCCGACCGTCGCGCGGCTCGCCGCGATCTCCCGCGAGGCGCGGCGGCCGCGCAGCGCGGATCCGTTCCTCGCCCGGCTCGAGCTGGCCGCGGACCAGTTCCTGGTGCGGCGCGGCGACGGGGCGCCGACCGTGATCGCCGGCTATCCCTGGTTCACCGACTGGGGCCGCGACACGATGATCGCCCTCCCCGGGCTCCTGATCGCGCGGCGCCGGCTGGACGAGGCCCGCGAGGTGTTGCGCGGCTTTCTCGCCCACCTCGACAAGGGCGTGATCCCGAACGCGTTCCCCGACCGCCCCGGCGTGCGGCCCGGGTACAACACCGCCGACGCCACGCTCTGGATGTTCCAGGCCGCCGCCGAGTACCTGCGCGCGGGCGGCGATGCCCGCTTCATCCGCGAGGAATTTTATCCCCTGGCGAAGGAGATCGTCCGCTGGCACCGCGCCGGGACGCATCACGGGATCCGTGTCGATCCGACCGACGGCCTGCTCACGCAGGGCGAGCCTGGCGTCCAGCTCACCTGGATGGACGCGCGCGTCGGCGATCGGGTGATCACTCCCCGCCACGGCAAGGCGGTGGAGATCAACGCGCTCTGGCACAACGCGCTCCGGCTGGTGGCGCTCTGGGGCGGCGAGCGCGAGCTCGCGGAGGAAGCGGACCGGGTGCGCGCGTCCTTCCAGCGCGCGTTCTGGAACGAGGAGCGCGGGTGCCTGTTCGACGTGGTCGCGCCGGGGAGCAGCGACCCGAGCATCCGGCCCAATCAGATCTTCGCCGTCTCGCTGCCGTTTCCGCTCCTCGGCGCGGGGCAGCGCAAGTCCGTCGTCCGGGTGGTCACCGACCAGCTCCTCACGCCGTATGGCCTGCGCACCCTCGCGCGCGGGGAGCCCGGCTACGTCCCGAGATACGGCGGCGGGGTGGAGCAGCGCGACGGCGCGTACCACCAAGGCACCGTCTGGCCCTGGCTGCTCGGGCCCTACGTCCGCGCGTACCTGAACGCGGAAGGCCGCAGCCCGGAGTCGCTGCGCCACTGCCGCAAGCTGCTCGATCCGCTGCGCGAGCACCTCGAGCGCGATGGGCTCCTGGGAAGCATCTCGGAGGTCTTCGACGCCGAGGCGCCGCACCGGCCGGGCGGCGCGCCGGCCCAGGCCTGGAGCGTCGCCGAGTTGCTGCAGCTCCTGGCGGTGGAGCTGGTGGACGAGCCCGTCCGCCACGAAGAGGCTCCGCAGTCACCGAAAGCGCGTCGATGACGCGCTGGCACTGGAAGGAGTACGCCATCGAGGCGGCCGGCCTGGGCGTCTTCCTGCGCGCCGCCTGCGCCTTCACCGTCTTCATCGAGCACCCGCAATCGCGCGCATCGGCGCTGGAGCCCTGGGTGCGCCGGGCGCTGATGGGCGCGGCGATGGGGCTCACCGCCGCGGCGCTGAAGTCGCTGATGAACCGGCAGCGCGCCTGCGCCATCCACGGGCGCGAGTGCCACCAGGGCCTGTTCGCGCGCAACCTCTACGTCGGCCAGCGCAGCCCGCTCGCGGGAGTTCGGGCACGATCCGCGCACCTCGGCCCTGGACCCGCGCTGCAAGGCGCACGAGGTGGAGAACCTCTATGTGGTGGACGCCTCGTTCTTCCCCTCTTCGGGCGCCATGAACCCGGCGCTGACCATCATGGCCAATGCGCTCCGCGTCGGCGACCACCTCGCGCAGCGGCTCTGAGCGAAACCCGGATCGTGTCCCCGGGTTTCTAGGTCCGGTGGATCGGATCGATCCACTTCACTTCTTCCGGGGCCTCGACGGGGGCGATGTCCAGGTTCACCACCACCGGATCCTGGCCGCTGCGGAGCAGCACGCATTCGAGCAGCTCGTCGCGGCTGGCGTTGATCTCCTGGTGCGGGACGTAGGGCGGGATGTAGATGAAGTCGCCGGGACCTGCCTCCGCGGTGTACTCGAGCTTCGCGCCCCAGCGCATCCGGGCCTTGCCGCGCACCACGTAGATCACGGACTCCACCGGGCCGTGGTGGTGCGCCCCCGTCTTCGCGTTCGCGTGGATGGTGACCGTGCCGGCCCAGATCTTCTCCGCGCCGGTGCGGGCGTGCGTGATGGCCGCCGACCGGGACATCCCCGGCGTCTGCGCGGTGTTCGGGTCCAGCTCGGTCCCCTTCACCACCCGCACCCCTTGCTCCCGCCAGACCACGCCGGCGAGCTCCGAGAGCGAGTGCAGGTGCAGGTCCGGAGCGATCTCGGGCTTCGCCAGGCCGCGGTCGATCCACGCCACCTGGAGCCCGTTGCGCTTCGCGCCGCCCGCGTCCCAGCCGTTCGCGCTGACGAACAGCGTCTTCTCCTTCGGCAGGAGGGCATACACCCGCGGATCCGGCTTGTAGACGCGCACCTCGTCGACGCTGCGCACCTCGTCCACCTCGAGATCGGCCGCCGCCAGCGCGGCGCGGATCATCGCCGGCGTCCCGTTGGAGAGGACCGCCCGCCGCACCCGCGCCTTCCGCAGCGACTCCAGCGTCGCGCGCGCGTCGGGATAGGGCGGCAGGGAGAGCCAGGTCTGGCACATGGCCTCCCTCGTCCTGGCCTCGAGCTCCGGCGCCACCGTCTCCAGCGCGCGCGCCGTCACCACGTCGAACGGCTGGTACGTCTTCTCCCGCCAGCTCCGCTCGAGCTGCTCCTTGCGCCAGCGCGCGAGCAGCTCCGCCGCGCCGGGCCCCGCGAAGCGCTCCAGCCGCTTCGCCAGCCCGCTGACGTCGAGGAGGGTCCCGTAGAGATCGAAAGCGACCAGCTCGAACCGCATCTCACACCACGTCCAGCACGCCCCCCTGCAAGAGCATACGGGTCTTCGCCGGATCCACCGGCGGGCTGAAGAAGAAGCCCTGCGCGAACGAGCAGCCCACCTCGCGGACCATCTTCGCCTGCTCCTTCGTCTCCACTCCCTCGGCGATCACCGTCTTGCCCAGATCGCGCGCGATCTGCACGATCCGGGTGAGCACCTGGCGGTCGCGATCCGCTCCCCCGGCGAGGAAAGAGCGATCGATCTTGATGGTGTCGACCTCGATCTTGTGCAGGTTCCGCAGCCAGCCCTGTCCGGTGCCGAAGTTGTCCATGTGCAGCTTCAGGCCGCGCTGGTGCAGGTCCATCAGCGCGTTGCAGCCGTTGTCCGGCGTGAGCACGCTCTCGTTGATGTCCAGGTTCAGGTCGGCGGGCACCAGCTGCGCCTCCCGCAGCACGCGGTCGATCTGCGCCCCGATGTCCGCCTCCTCCAGCACGCCGCGGGAGAAGTTCACCGAGATGGAGAGCCGGTTGGCGGTGGCGATGTCGCGCCGCCAGTCGTGGAGCTGCCGCGAGGCGGTCTGCAGCACCCAGTGATCGATGGAGGCGATGAGCCCGGTCTCGTGCGCGACGCCGAGGAACTTCGCCGGCTGCATCAGCCCGAAACGGGGATGCTGCCAGCGGGTCAGGGCCTCCACCGCGCGCACCTTGCCGGTCATCACGTCGACGATCGGCATGTAGTGGACGAACAGCTCGTTGCGCACCAGCGCGCTGCGCAGGTCGCTCTCCATCTGCAGATGGGCCGGCGCGCCCTCGGTGGCGTCGCGCTGGAAGACGGCCGTGCGCGCCTTCCCCATCGCCTTCGCCCGGTACATCGCCACGTCCGCGTCGCGCAGCACGTCCTCGGCCTTCTGGTACTGCGCCGAGCCCAGCGCCACCCCGATGCTGGCGCTCGACTGCACCCGCTGCCCTCCGCCCAGGTCGAACGGCTCGTGCATCACTTCGTGCACCCGGTCGGCCACCCGCACCGCGTCG
Organism: Deltaproteobacteria bacterium; assembly: GCA_041499865.1. Taxonomy (GTDB): domain Bacteria; phylum Myxococcota; class Myxococcia; order Myxococcales; family 40CM-4-68-19; genus 40CM-4-68-19. Next base: position 1,073 of record JBGQLA010000053.1, on the reverse strand, counting down.
CCCGGTCCGCGCACGTCGTCGAGCCACATGGTGAACTCGTCGCCGCCGTGCCGGGCGAGCGTATCGCCCTCGCGCAGGCACGATTCCAGACGCCGCCCGATCTGCTGCAGCAGCTGATCGCCGGCCTCGTGCCCGAAGGCGTCGTTGACCATCTTGAAGCGGTCGATGTCGATGAACAGCACCGCGAACCGGTACTCCTCGTGGCGCCGGGTCCGGTAGAACGAATGTCGCAAGAGGTCGAGGAACAGGGTGCGGTTGGGCAGGCCGGTGAGCGCGTCGTGCCGCGCGTCGTGGGCCATCCGCTCCACCAGCGTGCGGTGGCGGGTGATGTCGCTGATCAGCCCGGCGGCGCGGATGGCGGCGCCTTTCTCGTCCCGCATCGCCGTGCCGCGCACCAGGATCCAGCGCCACTCCCCGTCGCCGTGGCGCACGCGGTGCTCGTGCTCGAAGATGTCGGTGCGGCCCTCGAAGTGCGCCGAGAGCGCGGCGCGCAGCGGCGCGACATCCTCCGGATGCACCCGGTCGAGCCAGTCGGCCACCTCGCCGGTGAGCGGCGTGGAAGCGCCGATCAGGTCGCGCCAGCGCGGAGAGAGATGGAGGCGGTTGGCGCGCAGGTCCCAGTCCCAGACCACGTCGGTGGTGGCGGAGAGCGCGGCGGAGAGGCGCTCCTCGCGCGAGCGGAGCGCGTCCTGCTTCTCCACCGCCTCGGTCCGATCGCGCACCACCAGCGTGATCCGGGAGACGGAGCCGTCGCGCCGCATCCGGGGCAAGAGGACGAAGTCGCACGCCAGCGCGCGACCGTCGCGCGCCGCGCAGGCGATCGTGCGCGCCACCGGCTCTCCCCGCCGCAGCGGCTCGCCCCAGCTCTCCAGCAGGTCGTCGGCGCCCTTGGGCTGGAGGACCTCGAAGATCTTCTTCCCGGCGATGCTCTCCTGCGCCGCCCCGCAGAGCTTGGCCGCCGCCGGATTCGCGCTGCGCACGACCAGCTCCGGCGACAGCTCGAGGAGCGCCACGCCGCTCTTCTCGAACAGGCGCCCGAGCCGCTTGCGCGCCTTCGCCGACTTCCCGGCGCG
>JBGQLA010000052.1:0-17918 GCA_041499865.1 Deltaproteobacteria bacterium | reverse complement strand
GCGATCGCGGAGCAAGGCGGGGTCCGGATGCCGGGGTTCTTCGGCTACATGGGCTGGAGCGGCGCCATCCTCCTCCCGCTCTTCGTCGCGGTGACCTGGGTCTTCTTCGTCTGAGGTCACCGTCAGCCGGCGGGCGACCAGCCAACGGAGAAGCTAGGGCGTCGTCGCGACCGCCGGCTGCGGCTGCGACGCGCCCATGGTCAAGGGCGGTAACGACGGCATCTTCATCCGCCGGAGCACGAAGAACGACAAGGTGGCCGCGGTGAGGTCGAAGACGATGGCGATGGCGAACACGCCAGCCCATCCGATCTTCGGCAGCGTGAAGTGCGCGACGAACGGCGTCCATGTGGCGGGCACCACCGTGAGGAAGATGCCGTAGGCCACGATCACGCCCCCGATGGTGAACAGCGTGTCGTGAAGCCTCTTGCTGATGTGCAGGCGCAGCACGACGGGCGCGACGAAGTGCGCGAAGACCGCCAGCGCCCCTCCCACCAGGAGCAGGACGTCCGCCCGGAAATCGAATGCCTTGCCGGCAGCGAGCGCGGATCCGATGGGCACCAGCACCGAGGCGGTTCCCTTCGCGGTGTAGAGGAAGCCGTAGTTCGCGGTGGCATGCTTGCGGCCGAAGAGGTCGCCGCAGAGGGCGGGGAACAGCGAGAAGATCTCGCCCCACCCGAAGAAGGTGAATGCGCTGAAGACCACGAACGCGAGCGGGTTGTGAGCAAACTTGATCAGCACGAAGATGGCGATCGCCTCGAGACCGAAGGCCAGGGTCATGGTCTTTTCACGGCCGATGTGGTCGGACAGCCAGCCCCAGAACGGCCGGCAGATGCCGTTCACCAGCCGGTCGGCGGAGAGCGCAAACTGCAGAGCCGGAAGCGTCAGGAAGAGGAAGCTGACGGGAACCTTGGCGACCTTGAAATCGACCGCCATCGGGTTCAGTTGTGCCACCGCCATCAGGCCGCCTGTCGCGACCAGGGTCATCATCAGGTACATCAGCCAGAACTGCGGCGTCGCAGACATCTGCATGGAGTTGAAATCCACGGCCGACTGGCGCTGCTTGACCTCATCGCCACGGGGTCCACTGCGCCACGCGAGCGGCAGCCATCCCGCGGGCGGCGCCTTGAGGAAGAGCGCCGCGATCACCACCACGGCGCCCTGGATGATGCCCCACCGGATGAACGCGGTCTGGTAGCCCGCCGAGTTGATCAGGTTCGCGATGGGCGCCACGGTGAACGCCGAGCCGGCGCCGAAGCCGGCGGCGGTGAGGCCGGCGGCGAGGCCGCGGTGGTCCGGGAACCATTTCATCGCGCTGCCGATGGCGGTGCCGTAGACGATGCCCGCGCCGATGCCAGCCAGGCCGTACGACATGTACAGCTGCGTCAGCGTGTCCGCGTGCCCGCTGAACACCCAGCCCAGGCCTGCCGCGACTCCGCCGAAGATGACCAGCAGCCGGGGCCCGAACTTGTCGACCAGCCAGCCCTCGAACGGCACCAGCCAGGTTTCCAGCAACACGAAGACCGTGAACGTGACCTGGATCGCGGCTTGCTCCTGACCCAGTCGCTTCTGCAGCGGCGGGACGAAGAGCGTCCAGCCGTACTGGAAGTTCGCCACCGCCACCATGCTGAGGACGCTGAAGAAGAGAATCATCCAGCGGTTGCTGAACACCCCTTCGGTCGCCCGGTTGGGCTCCGTCATGTTCGCCATGGCTGCACCCCCGTGCTGCGGTGTTGTGGAAACGGCCGTCTAAGCCGGCGGCCGGTCCTCCTCGACCTGCGTGCTGAACGGAATCACTCCGGGAACGAGCCACTTGTTCCACATGTCGTCAATCTTGGACTGGAAGTAGGCGATGTCGTCGTCGGTGAAGTGAGCGAAGCGACCCTGCCGGTTGAGGTAGTCGCGCACCGGGACGCGCTTCAGGCGGCCGTCGGCGATGTCGCGGGTCTTGCCCACCAGGCGCAGGACGTGGTTCTCCACCTCGTACAGCGGCCAGACGCCGCTGAGCACCGCCAGCTCGCCCAGCTCGTGCGACTGGAACGGATCGTAGTCCCAACCCTTCGGGCAGGGATCGAGGGAGTGGATGAAGGTGGGTCCGCCGATCGAGAGCGCCTTGCGCACCGAGTTCATCGCCAGGACAGGATACGACATGTCCACGGTCGCGACATAGCGGCACTCCGGGTGTCCCGCCGCCATCATGCCCGCCATGTTCTTCTTCCAGCGGTGGTGCATGATGCGCTTCTTGGTCCCCGGCGGGCTGAAGGTGGTGTGCGCGCCCCAGGGCGTCGAGCCGCTCAGCTGGATGTCCGTGTTGGCGTACGACTCGTTGTCGTACATCAGGATCAGGCAGTTGTAGTCGGGGTGCGTGAGCGTGGCGGAGATGGCGGCGAGACCCATGTCCGCGCCACCGCCGTCGCCGCAGAAGGCGATGACGTTGATCGGCTCGTCCTTCATCTTGCCCTTGCGCATCAGCGCTTTCAGCGCCGCCGCAGCGCCCAGCGCGGCGGACCCGGACGATCCCAGCTGCGTGTGCATCCACGGCACCACCCACGCCGTCGAGTAGTACGTGGTGTTGGCGACGTACATGCAGCCCGTGCTCCCCAGCACGATGGTGCGCGGCCCGGCCGCCTTCACCATCATCTTCATCACCAGCGCCGACTCGCAGCCCTGACAGGTGCGGTGGCCCGAAGTGAAGTACTCCTGGATGGGCAGCTTCTTCACGCCCTTGAACGGATCGAGGTGCTGCGTCGAGTGAAGGCTGACGAGTTCCGCGAGCTCGCGCTCATTGATGGCCATGGTTTCTCCCTTACTCCCGCACGCCGATCCACTGCGTCAAAGGCTGCGGCTTGCCGGCCGCAGCAGCGTAGACTTTCTCGGTCATGTTCTTCACGTCGGGCAACGTCACCTCGCGCCCGCCAAGGCCGCAGATGAACGCCAGCACCGGGGGCCGCTTCGCCACCGGGTACAGCGCCGCGCGCACTTCCGTCGCCAGCACGCCGCTCGAGTACGGGGAGCCGAGCGAGAAGTCGCGGTCGATGATCCCCACCGCCTTGAAGCGCGAGAGGGTCTTCGCCAGCTCTTCGGCGGCGAAGGGCCGGAACCAGCGGACGCGCACGAAGCCGACCTTCTTCCCTTCCTTGCGCATCTCGCGGATGGCCACGCGCACCGGGTTCGACAAGGTTCCCATGCCGACGAGCACCACGTCCGCGTCGTCGGTCATGTACTCCTCGTAGAACGGGTTCTCCACCTCGCGCCCGAAGATCTTCCCGAACTGCTTGTAGGCCTCCCGGATGACGGTGGGGGAGCGCTCCATGGCGGCCGCGGTCTGGCGGCGGATCTCCATCAGCCAGTCCTCGTTCACCTGGGGCGCGACGGTGATCGGGTTGTCCGGATGCAAGAGGAGATCTCCCCGATCGTAGCGGGGCAGGAACTGGTCCACCTTCTCCTGGCTGGGGATCTTCACCAGCGCCTGCGAGTGGGTGAGGAAGGCTCCGTCGCAGGAGATGGCGCAGGGCAGGAAGACCCGCCGGTCCTCCGCCACCTTGTAGGCGATCAGCGCGGTGTCCAGCGCCTCCTGCGCGCTGTCCACCCAGACCAGCTGCCAGCCCAGGTCGCGCACCGCCAAGGCATCGTTGTGCTCGACGCCGAAGGCGCCTGGGTCATCGAGGGCGCGGTTGCCCACCATCGCGATCATCGGAATGCGCAAGGCCGGGGTGACCGTGAGCGCCTCCATCGCGTACATCCAGCCCACGCCGGACGAGCCGCAGAACACGCGCGCGCCGCAGGCGCTGGCGTGCTTGACGATCTCGAATTGCGAGTGCTCGCCTTCGGCGATGATGTACTCGCAGTCCATCTCGCCGTTGGACACCAGCTTGGCGATGTACTGCATCACCGTGTCGTAGGGGCGGATGGGATATCCGGTGATCACGTCCACGTCGGCCAGCTTGCAGGCCACCGCGATGGCCTCGCTGCCAGTGATCAGCGAGGTCTTGTCGGCGCTTCCGGGCTTCTCTACCGGGGGATGCGCGAGCGCTTCAGCCATGACATGCCTCCGTCAGCCCTGGCGGGCGAACTCGTCGGGAAGTTGCTGCTGGTACTGGCCGCGGAAGCGGAAGCCGTGCGACCGCTCCGGGCGATCCTTGATCCACTCTGCGAGGTGCGCCTGGTAGGCGGGCGCGTCCTTGCGCCACGCCTCCCACTGGCTGGAGTTGTCCTTGAACTGGGTCTCGTTCACCATGGTGATGCAGGCCGGCACCGGGCAGACCGCCTCGCACACGCCGCAGCCGCAGCAGGCCTCGAGGTTCGGGTCGTAGAGGCCCTCCGGCGTGACGTCGAACACGGTGTCGGGGCACTGCAGCCAGCAGAGTGTGCACTTGATGCAGGTGTCGAAGTTGACCACCGGCCGCATGGTGCGCGTCGCCCACTTCTTGAAGACGGCGTTGCGTCCCGGCCGCCAGCCACCCTCTTCGCCGGTGATCGGATCCTTCATCTCGCCGCCCACCGCGATGCCCGGGATGGCGATGCCTTCGCGCATCTCCGTCCACTTCGGCATCTCGAAGGAGTAGGGCACCTCCGGGTTGCCCTGCCCGGCCGGAACGGTGACCGTCCTGATGCGCTCGAACGCACGCTGCGCCGAGGTGGCCTTCAGCTCAGTGTGCCATTCCTCGCGGATGGTCTCCTGCACCGAGCCGAGGCTGAACAGGTCGGGCAGCACCCGCGCCATGGCGCCGAGGATCCGGACGTCGGTGTGATCGTCCTTGTAGACCCAGAGCCCGGAAAAGCTCGGCGTTCCCTTGAGGACCGCCAGCTTGTACGGCGTCTCCTTCCGGTGTGCGAGCGGGATCAGGTCTTCCGCCTCCTTGAGCGAGGTGACGATCAGCGTGCCGCCGGGCGTGAGCAGCTTGTTGATGGGCTGCAGCCCGTACCAGGCCCAGGACTCCACGCCCTTGAACAGCGTGTCGTCCACGCAGATGCTGACGTCCACTTCCTTGGGCTCGTACTTCGCCTTCCCCTCTTCCAGCGTGATCTCGTCGGTGGCTACGATGGCGAAGTACTTGGCGGGGATGCCGTTGCGCTCAGGGCTGTCGCCGTAGCGCCCGAACGAGATGCCGGGTTTTCCTTCCTTGTGCGCCGCCAGCACGATGGCGCGGCTGATGTTGGCGGCGAGCTTCTTCTGGAAGATGCCCCGGTAGACGATCTCGACTGCGAAGAGACGGCTCATGCTTCCTCCGTTTCATCAAAGCTGACGGGTGACGATTTCCTCGATCTCCTTCAAATGCTTGCGGACGGCGGCCTCCGCGGCCCTTGCGTCGCGGCGCTTGATGGCGCGGAGGATGCGGCGGTGCCCGTCGAACGAGCGCTTCGGGCGGCCGGCCACCTGGAGCGAGCGGGAGCGGCTCTCCCGGAGCAGGTCCATCAGCACGTCGAGGACCTGCAGCACCACCCCGTTCCGCGCCGCGAGCGCGATGGTGTAGTGGAACTCGTCGTCCTCGTCCACCGCCTGCTCGCCGCGGCGGAGCTTGGCCTCGTGGCGCGCGAGGATGGCCGTCATCTGCGCGATCTCTTCCGCGGTGGCGTTCTTCGCCGCGCGCGCCGCGAGCCCCGGCTCGATCATCCGGCGGACGTCGAGCAGCTCCTGCACCATTTCGCGCTTGCGGGTGAGCACGCTCGCGAGCGGGACCACCAGCGCGTCGGTGGAGAGATCGCGCACGACGGTGCCGTGGCCCTGGCGCGCCTCGAGGATGCCCATCACCTCCAGCGTGCGCACCGCGTCCCGGATCGAGCTGCGGCCCACCCCCAGCTTCGCCGCCAGCTCGCGCTCCGGCGGGAGCAGGTCGCCGGGCTTCAGCGTCCCGTCCGAGACCAGCTTGCGGATCTGATCCGCGACCTGTTCGTAGCGGCGGACCTTGCGGACCGTCTCGAACCGGTGGGCGCTGGAGGAGGCACCGCGGGAAGGGGGCATTGGTCCGACCTTTCGCGGGTCTGATCATCAGACCACTCGCGCGTTGTCAAGGCGCGCCGCACCACGAACCTCAAGAGGAGGCGGCCGCCTGCAGCGCCGCCTTCAGCCTCCCGGTCGACTGAGCGGGCTATTGTCCGGCGCTCGGCCGGATGGGACGCGCCCAGCTCACGCCGGCGAAGGCTTCGTCGAGGACTTTGGACATCGCCTTCGGGTCGAGCGGGTCCGCGTCCGCATTGACCGCCTTCGACCAGAGCAGCCGGCCGGTGGCGCGGTCGAGGAGGTCGAGCTGGACCGCGGCCTGCGGGCCGGCGAAGAAGCCGCGGTCCTCCACCTTGAAGGTCACCACGTCCGCGAGCGGCGGAAGTTGCAGCGCGACCGCCGCGATCGGGTCCGGCTCGGGAGGCGGCGGCTCGGAGAACAGGGTGGTGTCGTCGAAGGGCGGCGGCGCGTCGGAGGCGAGCGGAACCGGCGGTTCCGGAGCGTACCAGGGCTCCTCGACCGCGGGATCCGGCGCGAGCACCGCCGGTTGCGGCGGGATCCAGAAGTCGAAGTAAAAGCCCATGAAGAACGGCGAGACCGGCCGGTAGACGTACGGCATCGGCCCGTAGGGAATGACCCGGGCAGGAGCGACACGGGGGGGCGTCACACGGGGCGGCGACACGCGCGGCGGCGCCACGGGAAGCGCCCGCGGCCGCACCGGCACCGACGCCGGCGCCTTGGTCACCGCCGGCGCGCTCTTTCCCGAAGCGGAGTGCGAGGAGGAGCCCTTTCCGCCGCTCAACGCGATGACCACCACGGCCACGACCACCACCACGATCCCGACGACGATCCCGACCTTCGCCCAGGTCTGCTGGCTCTGCCGCGCTTCGGTGGTGGCGACGGCGCGCTCGCGGACGAAGAGCACCGCATCGGTTGCGCCCGCCGCGTCGGCGCGGATCTCCCGGCTGGCGAGCGCTTCGTCGAGCGCCGCCCTCGCCTGCCCATCCATCTTCCCGGACAGCTCCGCCGGCACCTCTTCCGAGCTCTCGATCCACAGCTCCGTGATCGGCGGCGCGATCACCCCGGCCGCGTCGGCCGGTTCGGAGAGCGCACTGACCGGAACACGCACAGTGGCGCACCCGAACGCGAACAGCGTCAGGAGGGCAATCCGTCGCAGCGGCACGCAAAGAGTGTAACGCGAGTTTCGGGGACACCCTACGCAACTCGCCGTGCCGGAATTCGGGGACACAATACGAAATTCCAGGTTGCAGAGTCGGTACCGCCATCCGGCGTGGCGAATACATATTGTGTCCCCGAATTCCCCGGCCCGGAGGTGTGGAATGAGCTGGCAGATGCCCGATGAGCCGTTCGCGGACCGCGACCCGGGGTCGGTGGTCGAGACGGTGATCCTGCCGCGGACGCGGGATCTGGGGGATGGTTTCGAGGTGAGGCGGGCGCTGCCGTCGCTGCGGCGGCGGATGGTCGGGCCGTTCATCTTCTTCGATCAGATGGGGCCCGCGGTCTTCCGGTCCGGGCAGGGACTCGACGTCCGGCCGCATCCGCACATCGGACTTGCCACCGTCACCTACCTGTTCGAGGGAGAGATCCTGCATCGCGACAGCCTCGGCACGGTGCAGGCGATCCGGCCTGGCGCGGTGAACTGGATGACTGCAGGGCGCGGCATCGTTCATTCGGAGCGGACTCCGCCGGGCGTTCGCGGAAAGGGCGGCCGCCTGTTCGGGATCCAGATCTGGGTCGCGCTGCCCGTGGCGGAGGAGGAGCGCGATCCGGCGTTCGCGCACACTCCCGCCGACGCGCTGCCCGTAGTCGAGGAGACCGGCGCGCGCATCCGCATCATCGCCGGCAGCCTGTTCGGCGCACGCTCGCCGGTCCGGACTTCGTCCGAGTTGTTCTACGCCGACGCGACCCTGGACGCCGGAGCGCGGCTCGAGCTCGGCGCGGAGCACGAGGAGCGAGCGGTCTTCATCGCCGAAGGGACGGTGGTCGCCGGCGGCGAGACGTTCGTCGCCGGCCAGCTTGCGATCCTCCGGCCGCGGCACCCTGCCCTCATCCAGGCGCCGGGCGCCGCGCGGGTGCTCCTCTTCGGCGGAGCCACTCTCGACGGGCCGCGCCACATCTGGTGGAACCTGGTCTCCAGCTCGCGCGAACGGATCGAGCAGGCAAGAGCGGATTGGGCGGCGGGGCGATTTCCCAAGGTGCCGGGCGAGACGGAGTTCATCCCGCTGCCTGGAAGCCAGCCAGGGGTGGTGAGCTATCCGTAGGGACGCGCCGCGGCGGCGTGATCATGTTCCCGCCAAAGGAGGAGCCGATGCCGCGCACCATCCGCAACCTTCATCCGGCGGAGCGAGACGACATCGCCGATCTGCAGACCCGCCGCCCGCTGCCCGGACCCGGGATCGAGATGCTCGATCCCTTCCTCTTCCTCAACCACCATGGCCCCCAGGTCTACCCGCCGAACAACCACGGACTGCCGTTCGGACCCCACCCGCACCGCGGCTTCGAGACGGTGACCTTCATCCTCGAAGGCGATCTCCTGCACCGCGACACCGGCGGCCACGAGAGCATGATCCGCGCCTCGGGCGTGCAGTGGATGACGGCCGGACGCGGGCTGGTCCACGCGGAGCTCTCCTCGGAGCAGTTCATGCGCGAAGGCGGCCCGCTGGAGATCCTGCAACTGTGGGTGAACCTGCCTGCGTCGCTGAAGATGACCGCCCCCCGTTACGACGGGCTGCAGAAAGAGCAGATCCCGACGATCGCCAGCGACGGCGCCGCCGTCCACCTGATCTCCGGAAAGTTCGAAGGACACGCAGGACCGATCCGCTCGCTCACCGGAGTGGAGATGATGACGGTCGCCCTGCAGCCCGGAGGCCACGTCCGCCTCCCTGCCCCGCGGGAGCGCACCATCTTCCTCTACGTGGTGCGCGGCGAGATCGGGGTCGCCGGCCGGACCGCGCCCGCCTTCAATCTGGTCGAGCTGAACGACGACGGCGATGACGTGGACGTCGAGTCGGAACGCGGCGCCTTCCTGCTCTTCGGCCACGCGGCGCCGCTGCGGGAACCGGTCGTCGCGCACGGCCCGTTCGTGATGAACACCCAGCAGGAGATCCTGCAGGCCATCCGCGACTACCAGGCGGGGCGCCTCGGAGGCGGGCTGTAGCGTTCAGGGTCATCGCCCGCCCCGAAGCGCCGGAACGATGACCGCGGGGTCGTCCGTCATCACCCCGTCCGCCCCCATCGCCACCAGCGATTGCGCCAGCGCCGGCTCGTTCACCGTCCAGTAATCCACCCGCAGCCCGAGCGCGTGGCAGCGCCGGATCACCCACGGCTTCGCCAGCGAGATCGGCAGCTGCGCCGCGACGCCCGGCGGCGCCAGAAGCCCGCGCTGCGCCGCCGCCGGCAGCGACACCAGCCGCGCGACCTCGCTGCGCCCGAGGCTGGTGGGCCCGTGGTATCCGAGCGCGCGCACCCGCCGCAGCGTGCCGCTGCTGAACGACGCGAGCGTGACCTGCTCCTCGGCCCCCATCCCGCGCAGCAGGCCGACCGCCAGCGCCGCCGCGTCCACTTTCAGATCGACGTTGATCGGCACGCCGGGAAAGGCGGCCACCATCTCTTCCAGCGAGGGAACCCCCCACGCGCGCACCTCGCTCCAGCGGCACCCGGCGATCCTCCGCGGCACCCCGAACACGCGCGCCCCGTCGGGATCGTGCGAGGTGACCAGCACCCCGTCCGCGGTGGCGTGCACGTCGGTCTCCAGCGCATCGGCCCCCAGCTCCAGGGCCCGCCGGAACGCGGCCATGGTGTTCTCGGGAAGCTCCCGCGAGGCGCCGCGATGGGCGTAAATGCGCGTCACGACGCGGCCGTCCGCCTCGCCGACAACGAGACGAGCCGCGGCCCGTTCATCTCGTCGACCCGCAGCTCCAGAGGCCCGATGGTGACGTTGTCGCCCGCCACGGGAATGCGCCGCAGCATCTCGATGACCAGGCCGCCGATGCTGGCCGCGGACCCGGGGTCGATCTGGACCCCGAAGTGCTCCGCGAAATCGGCCACGGGCATGCGCGGATCCACCCGGTACCGTCCGCCGGGCAGCGCCTGGATCGATGCCCCTTCCTGCGTGTACTCGTCCGCCACCTCGCCGACGATCGCGCCCATCACGTCGTCGACGGTGACCAGCCCCGCCGTCCCTCCGTACTCGTCCACCACGATCGCGAGCTGCTGCCTGGTGCGCCGGAACTCGCGGATCAGCGCTTCGGCGCTCATCGTCTCCGGAACATAGAGCGGCTGGCGCAGCAGCGCGCGCAGCTCCGCCGGCGTCGCCGGATCGGCGCCGGCATGGAAGGCGTCGCGCACGTTGAAGATGCCGACGACGTGATCGATGTCGCCCTCGACCACCGGGTACCGGCTGTGCCCGGCGCCGCGCGCGATCTGCCGCCGCTCCCCGGGAGTCTGATCGATCTCGAAGAAGACGATCTCCTGCCGCGCCACCATCAGATCCCGCGCGATCCGCTGGGGCAGCCGCAGCGTCCGCTCCACCACCCGCAGGCGGCCTTCCGAGCCCCCCTTCCGCGACCGCATGCCGGCGACGATCAGCCGGAGCTCGTCCTCGCTGTGGACCGATTCCGCCTCCTGCGCCGTGTGCAGTCCGACCAGGCGCAGGGCGACGGAGGCGAGCCCGTTCAGCGCCCAGATCGCCGGATGGAACAGCACCCGGAACCCGTGCATCGGCGCCGAGACCACGAGCGCAGTCCCTTCCGGGCGCTGGATGGCGAGGCTCTTCGGGGCCAGCTCGCCGAACACGATGTGCAGGAAAGTGATCAGGAGGAACGAGAGCGCGGCGGCGATCCCTTCCCTGGCCGCGGGCGCGAATCCGGCGCGCTTCGCCGCAGGCTCGATGAGGTGGGCGAACGCGGGCTCGCCGATCCAGCCCAGGGCGAGCGAGGCGATGGTGATCCCGAGCTGCGTCGCCGAGAGGTACTCGTCGAGGTGCTCGACCAGCTTCTTCGCCCGCCGCGCGGCCCCGGAACCCCGCCGCGCCAGCTCGTCGAGGCGCGTCGGGCGCACCTTCACCAAGGCGAACTCCGTCGCCACGAAGAAGCCGTTGAGCACCACCAGGGCGAGCGCTGCTGCGACGGCGAGCCAGGATCCAGTCATGCTTGCTCTCCCCGCGAAATTCCGGCCGGGCTACCACGTTTGGCATTCGTATTGCGGCGCGAAACGTTTTCCGCGGCGGGACATCGCATCTCCCGCCGGCGCCTCGATGCAGCATGACAGCCCGGTATTCTTGGATTAGGAAGGGGCGCGTCCGGGCAGCCAAGAAGCGAGGGCATCGTGGAGATGGCAGTCTCCCAGCAGCAGCATTCGGGCCGGCTGAACAAGCGCCGGGTGTGGATCCTTGCGATCGTCGCCTTGGTCGGCGTGATCCTCGTTCTCGCGGCGATCAAGGGCGGCCAGATCGCCACGATGATCAAGGCGGGCAAATCCTTCGCGATTCCGCCGGAATCGGTGACCTCCACCAAGGTGGAGGCCAGCGAGTGGCAGTCCTCGCGCGAGACCGTGAGCACGCTGGTCGCGGTACGGGCGGTGACCGTCGCTTCCGAGGTGCCGGGCATGGTCCGCGAGATCGGATTCGACTCCGGGGCCTACCTGCGCAAGGGCGAGGTGATGGTCCAGCTCGACAGCTCGGTCGAGGAGGCCCAGCTCGCCGCGGCCCGGGCGGATGCCGAGCTTGCCCGCGCCACCCTGCACCGCGCCCAGGCGCTGCGGGAGGCGAAGTCCAACTCGCCCGCCGATCTGGACGCGGCGGAAGCCCGCTCGAAGCAGGCGGCGGCCAACGTCGGCACGCTGCAGGCGACCATCGCCAAGAAGACCATCCGCGCGCCGTTCGACGGGAGGGTGGCGATCCGGCAGGTCAACCCCGGGCAGGTGCTCGCCTCCGGGACGGCGATCGCCTCGCTGCAATCGATCACTCCGATCTACGCCGACTTCTGGCTCCCGCAGCAGGCGCTCGCGGACCTGAGGGTGGGAATGCAGGCGCGGCTGCACACGGACGTCTTCCCCAAGGCCACCTGGGAGGGTTCGGTGACCACCATCAACCCGGAGGTGGACGTCGCCACCCGCAACGTCCGCGTCCGTGCCACCTTCCCCAACGGCGACGGCAGGTTGCGCCCGGGCATGTTCGCCAACGTGGAGGTGCTCTCGCCGGAGAAGCAGCAGGTCCTGGCGATCCCCTCGACCGCGGTGGTCTACGCGCCGTTCGGCGACTCGGTGTTCGCCATCGAGGAGAAGAAGAACGAGCAGGGGAATTCCTCGCTGATCGCGCACCAGAAGTTCGTCCGCCTCGGCGAGCGGCGCGGCGATCTGGTGGCGGTCACCTCCGGGCTCTCGGCCGGAGAGATCATCGTCAGCAGCGGCGCCTTCAAGCTGCGCAACAACTCCCTCGTGGTGGTGCACAACGAGCTGGCGCCGAACGCCGAGGTGGCGCCGAAGCCGGTGGACCAGTGATCCGCCCGGAGAACGCATGAAGTTCACCGACCTCTTCATCCGCCGGCCGGTCCTCGCGCTGGTGGTGAACCTCCTGATCCTGATCGCGGGCATCCAGGCGATCCGCAGCCTCAACGTCCGGCAGTACCCCCGCAGCGAGAACGCCGCCATCACCGTCACCACGGCCTACGTCGGCGCCAGCGCGGACCTGGTCCGGGGCTTCATCACCACCCCGCTCGAGCGGGTGATCGCCGCCGCCGACGGCATCGACTACATCGAGTCGACGAGCACGCAGGGCGTCTCCACCATCCGCGCCCGCCTGCGCCTGAACTACGACTCCACCAAGGCGCTGTCGGAGATCGGCTCCAAGGTCGACCAGGTGCGCCGCGACCTGCCGCCGGAGGCCGAGGTCCCGATCCTGAACATCGAGTCCGCCGACAGCCAGTTCGCCTCCGCGTACCTGAGCTTCTCCTCCAAGTTCCTCAAGCAGAACGAGATCACCGACTACCTGGTGCGCGCGGTCCAGCCCAGGCTCTCGGCCCTGGAAGGCGTGCAGCGGGCCGACATCCTCGGCGCCCGGACCTTCGCCATGCGCATCTGGCTCAAGCCCGACCGCATGGCCGCCCTGAACATCAGCCCCGCGCAGGTGCGGCAGGCGCTGGCGGCGAACAACTATCTCTCCGCAGTGGGCCAGACCAAGGGCGAGCTGGTGCAGGTGAACCTGACCGCGAACACCGACCTGCGCTCGGCCGGGGAGTTCGGGCAACTGGTGGTGCGCCAGAGCGAGGGCGCGACCGTGCGCCTGCGCGACATCGCGGACGTGGTCCTCGGCGCCGAGGACTACGACACCGCCGTGAACTTCAGCGGCCAGACGGCGGTGTTCATCGGCATCTGGTCCTTGCCCAACGCCAACTCGCTCGACGTGATCAAGAAGGTCCGGGCGGAGATGGAGGCGCTGCAGAAGGACATCCCCGAGCAGATCGACGGCCGCATCGCCTACGACGCCACCGCCTACATCAGCACCGCGATCGACGAGGTGGTGCAGACGCTCCTCGAGACGCTGCTGATCGTGGTGATCGTCATCTTCCTCTTCCTCGGCTCCCTGCGCTCCTCGCTGGTGCCGGTGGTGGCGATCCCCGTCTCGCTGATCGGCGGCATCTTCCTCGTCCAGACCCTGGGCTTCACCATCAACCTGCTGACGCTGCTCGCCATCGTGCTCTCGGTGGGGCTGGTGGTCGACGACGCCATCGTGGTGGTGGAGAACGTCGAGCGCCACCTGCGCGAGGGGCTGAAGCCGCTCGACGCCGCGCTCAAGGGCGCGCGCGAGCTGGTGGGGCCGATCATCTCGATGACCATCACCCTGGCGGCGGTCTACACCCCGATCGCCTTCCAGGGCGGCCTGACCGGCTCGCTCTTCCGCGAATTCGCCCTCACCCTCGCCGGGGCGGTGACCATCTCCGGGGTGGTGGCGCTGACCCTGTCTCCGGTGATGTCCGCCTATCTGATGAACAGCGAGGACGAGCAGAAGGGCCTGGCCGGCATGATCGGCCGCGGGTTCGAGCGCATCAAGCAGACCTACGGGCGGCTCCTGGAGACCACCTTCGCGGCGCGTGGAGCCATCTACGTGGCCTGGGTGGTGATCGGCGGGCTCGCGCTGCTGATGTTCACGCAGTCGCCCAAGGAGCTGGCGCCGACCGAGGACCAGGGCGTGATCTTCGGAGTGGTGAATACTCCCGCCAACTCCACCCTCGACCAGGTCACCTTCTCCACCCGGGCCATCAACAAGGAAGTGATGGCCATCCCGGAGACCAACTTCACCTTCCAGATCACCTTCCCCAGCGGCGGCTTCTGGGGCGACGTCTTCAAGCCCTGGAGCGAGCGCAAGCGCTCCACCTTCAAGATCCTTCCCGAGGTGTCGCAAAAGGTTTCGGCCATACCGGGCGTGCAGACCTTCCCCATCCTTCCTCCGGCCCTGCCCGGAGGAGGCAACTTCCCGGTGGAGATCGTCATCGCCAGCACCGCCGACCCGAGCGAGATCCTCGGCTTCGTCCAGCAGCTCCAGGCGAAGGCTGCGCAGAGCGGGATCTTCGCCTTCCCGCCGCTGATCGACACCAAGATCGATCAGCCGCAGACCGAGATCCAGATCGACCGCGAGAAGGTGGCGGAGCTGGGCCTCAATCTCCAGACGGTCGGGCAGGACCTGTCCGCGGCAGTGGGCGGCAACTTCGTCAACCGCTTCAGCATCGCCGGCCGGAGCTACAAGGTGATCCCGCAGCTTCTCCGGGCGGAGCGGATGAACCCCGAGCAGCTCCAGGACATCCACGTCACCGGGCCGAACGGCCAGCTGGTCTCGCTCGGCACCATCGCCACCCTGCACGACTCGGTGGTCCCGCGATCGCTGAACCGCTTCCAGCAGCTCAACGCGGTGAAGCTCAGCGGCGTGTCGGTGCGCCCGCTCGACGAGGCGCTGCGCTACCTCGAGGACGAGGCCGGGAAGATCCTGCCGAAGGGCTACACCATCGACTACACCGGCGAATCCCGGCAGCTGCGCAGCGAAGGGAACAAGTTCCTGCCGGCGTTCCTCCTCGCCATCGTCCTCATCTTCCTGGTGCTCGCGGCGCAGTTCAACAGCTTCCGCGACCCGTTCGTCATCCTCGCGGGGTCCGTCCCGCTGGCCATGTTCGGCGCTTTGCTGATGACATTTCTAAAAATGCCGAACCCGAACATTCCTTTCTTCACCAACGGCTGGACCACCACCCTGAACGTCTATTCTCAGGTGGGGCTGGTGACGCTGGTCGGGCTGGTGGCGAAGAACGGCATCCTCATCGTCGAGTTCGCCAACAAGCTGCAAGAGGAAGGACAGTCGAAGATCGAGGCGGTCCACAACGCGGCCGTCACCCGCCTGCGCCCGGTGCTGATGACCAGCGTGGCCACCGTCTGCGGCCACTTCCCGCTCACGCTGGTGACGGGGCCCGGAGCGGCGGCGCGCAACAGCATCGGCCTGGTGCTGGTGGCGGGGATGGCGATCGGGACCGCGTTCACGCTCTTCTTCGTGCCGGCGATCTATCTGCTGATCGCGAAGGATCGGCACGCGGAGCAACGGACGGCGGCGCCGGCGGCGGCCGAACCGGGGGCCGCTCTGGTTACTTGAGTCGCCGGATGAGTGCTCGCCAGGCAGGCGGCAAGGCTGAAGCGGTGTTCCCGGACAGCCGGCCGGCGTGCGTCCGCCGAAGCGCGAAATAACAGGACCGCGGAACGCGTACGTTCCTGCATCAGCCCCTCCGGGAGGTCGTGATGAAACCCTTCGTTGCGCTGCCGCTGGCCCTGTCCTTTGCCTGTGCCGGGATGTCCTCCTCGACGAACCAGAGGTCCACCGCCGCCGCGGGCGGCCAGTCGTGCGGGGCGATGATCCCGGCGGTGGCGTACCGCGGCTCCTTGGTCTATGCCGGCCCCGATTCCACCTTGTCGCCGATGACCACGTTGAAGGAAGACACGCCGGTCTGCGCCAGCTCCGAGTCGCAGGGATTCGGGTTCCGCAAGGTGAAGCTGGCGAACGGCAATACCGGATTCGTCGCGGAGTCGAGCCTCTCCATCTGACCTGGTCAGCGGCGGCCCGCCTTTCAGAAGCCCAGCCCGGCCAGCTCCTTGAGGATCTCCTCGTAGAGCCCGACGGCGTCGAAGTCGAGCGACCAGCCCACCTGCGCCCAGTGGTCCGCCTCCACCTCGCGGAGCACCTTGCCCCAGCGCTGCGAGAGCGCGGGCACGATCCCGTCATTCCTCCCGCCGTGCGCGGAGAGATAGAGGTGGCTGGGCCAGAGCAGCGGGTTGGTCTGCAGAAGGCCCGTCGCCGCCACCACGCTGCAGTAGGCGACGCCCTCGACGTCGGGGACCTCGAGGTTGAAGCGCGCCATCGCCGCGGGCGTGAGATCGCCGAGCGCCACCAGGCGGAGCGCGCGCGCCGTCGCCCGGGCAAGGGTGAAATCGGCGAGCGGGGTGCCCCGGTGCGGCGCGCCGATGGTGACGAGTGAGGCGATGCGGCCGGCGAGGCCGAGCCGGGTGATCGCGTAGCGCGCATCCAGTCCCCCCATGCTGTGCGCGATCAGATTGAAGCGATCGCCCGGGAGCGCGCCGAGGATGTCCACCAGCTTCGCGGCGCGCACCGGGATGGGCGCCACCGGGGCCACCCGCGGCCTGTAGAACTCCAGCCCCGGGGTGGCCAGCTCCTCCGCGATGTTGCGGAAGTAGCGATGCCGCCGCCCGGCGATGGCGATCTCGTCGAATCCGAAGACCCCGTGCGCGAGCACCACCGGATGCCGGAGCCGCGGCGCGTGCCGCGCCGGGACGTGCTTGCGCAGCCGCGCGCGGTGCACCCAGGCCCAGAGCAGGAGCGCCAGCGCGGCCACGAGCAGCGCCGCGACGGTCAGGGCGAGCGGGGACATGCCTCAGCTATCGCATACCGCCTGCGGAGTTGCGCCTCGCGACGTGCCGGTCGAGCCAACGCGCCGCCAGGTTGCCGACCTTGCGCGCGCCACGGCCCTCCAGGGAGACCTTGAGGTTGCCGGCCGCGATCACCATCCGCTTCTCGCAGCGCAGCTCCTGGATCGCGACCCGGTTCGCCGCCAGCACCTCCGTCGCCCGCGTTCCGGCGATCAGCAGGGTGGGGACGGAGATCCTGCCCAGCACCCGGTCGACGAGATCGGTGCGGGCGTTGCAGCCCACCACCGCCGCGAGGTGAGGCTGGGCGCTCGCCGCCACGACCAGCGCGGCCGCCGCGACGGTGTCCACGCCGAACAAGCCGATCGGCAGGCGCGCGGTCGGCGGTTCGGCGGACGCCCAGCGGATCACCGCCTCCATCCGTTCCGCGATCATCGCGACATCGCCGCGCAGCCATCCAGCGGGCGCGTTCCCCCCGGCTTCGTTCGCGGCGTCCAGCGCCACCACGAACGAGGCGAACCCCTTTTCCACGAACGCCCGCGCGATCGCTCCGTACGCCTCCGACGCGGGCCCGCCGTGCTCGAGCCTCGCGATCAGCGCCAGGCCGATCGGCGAAGGCGGGAGGACCAGGTGCCCGGGCAAGGTCGTGCCGTTCACGGGAACCAGCGTGACCGGCGCGCCGGGGCCCTCGTGCGTCGCGGGATCGGGCATGGATGGTCTCCTCTCGCGAATGCTACGCAACACCGGTGCCAGACCCGCGCCTCGGGGTTTTTCGGGGCGCTCGCGAAAAGCCGCAAGGTCTGCGCGCCTCGAGAGCGTGGGCCGCGCCATGTTCCAGGGAGATCGGCGGCGCGCAGATGGCATGTGCGATGCTTCGCTGCTTCGAAGGGAGCGCGATGATGACGTTCTTCAAGTCGATCGTCTGCGGAGTCGATGATTCGCCTCAATCGATGGTGGCGCTGCGGGGCGCTGCGCACCTGGCGCGCGAGAGCTCCGCAAAGCTGACGCTGTTCCACGCCGAGCCGGCGCCGCGCGGGGAGGCGCTCTT
>JBGQLA010000051.1:0-18016 GCA_041499865.1 Deltaproteobacteria bacterium | reverse complement strand
CGCTTGCCGGCCGGATGCAGCGGGAACCCGACGAAGACGAGCCCGCGGACGTGCGGCAGCGGCTCCAGCGCCTGCGCCTGTGAGGTCATGCGCCCGCCCATCGACTTGCCCCCGGCGAAGAGCGGCAACCCCTCCTTCGTCGCCGCCGCTACGGCTTCCCGCACGCGGGCATGCAGCGCGGGGGCCGGGTCGATGCGCCGCTTTCCTTGCTCCATGTAGGGGAACTCGTACCGCAGCGTCGCCACCCGCTCGTCCGCCAGCGCATCCGCCAACGCTTCGAGGAAGGGATGGCGCATCCCGGCTCCAGCGCCATGCGCGAGGACGTACATACAATAGGCGTCCTCCGGCCGCCGGAGGATCATTTCAGTCTCGCAGCGAGCCGCGCGAGCGCGCCGTGCAGATCGGGGCTCAGCTCGAGAACCGGAGCGAGCGGGTCCTCGCGCAGCTTCTTCATCCGCGCCGGCGCCGTCTTCAAGGTGAACTTGCGCGGGTCGAGCTTGCCGTTCACCTCGCTCCAGCGCAGCGGCATCGAGACCGTCGCGCCCGCAACCGGCCGCGCGCTGAACGGCCCCGCGATGGTCTTGCCGTACCCGTTCTGCAGGAAGTCGAGATACACCCGCCCCTTCCGCGAGGGGATGTGCCGCTCGGTGGTGCCGATCTTCGGATGCTTCGATTCCACCGCGCGCGAGATCAGCTCCGCCAGCGTGGTCGACTGCGCGTGCGTGAGTTGCCCGCCCACGGGAACCAGCACGTGCAGCCCCTTCTGGCCGCTGGTCTTGCAGAAGCTCGGCAGCCCGATCTCCTCGCACAGCTCGTGCACCGCGTTCGCCAGCGTGACCACGTCCGCGAACGGCGCCGTCTTGGGATCGAGATCGATGATGCACCAGTCCGGGTTCTGCGGCTTCGAGAGCCGCGCGGACCAGAGGTGCAGCGGAATCGTCCCCAGGTTGATCACGTACAGCAGCGTCTCCACGTCCTCGCAGACGAAGAAGTCGACGTCGCGCCCGCCGTCCTCGCTCCAGACGCGCGCCGTCCGCACCCAGGCGGGGACGTAGTCGGGCGCGTCCTTCTGGAAGAAGCTCTTGCCGGCGATTCCGTCCGGGTACCGCGTCAGCACCACCGGGCGATCGCGCAGGTACGGGAGCAGCCAGGGCGCGATCGCGCGGTAGTACGCGATCAGATCGCCCTTGGTGTACCCCTCCTCGGGCCAGAAGACCTTTTCCAGGTTGCTGTACGGCACCTCGCGCGCGGTGAGCGAAACCGGCGGGGCATCTGGCGCGATGCACTCCGCGACGATCTTGTCGCTGCGGAAGCGCAGGAACGTCGGCTGGCGCAGCAGCCCGTCCTCGGTGATCTCCTTGTAGCGGACCTCGACCACCAGCTTCGGCTGCACCCAGGTATGCCCGCGCCCGCCAGGAAGCGGTCCGATGCAGGGCGGCCTGGCGAGGCGGAGCGGCTCCAGCTCCGCGCGCGCGGAGGTCAGCTCCTTCTCGCTGAAGCCGCCGCCCACCTTGCCCACGTACACGAGCCCTTCGCTCTTCTGCACGGCGACGTGCACGGAGCCGAACCCCGTGCGCGAGCCCTCCGCCTTGGTGAACCCGACCACCGCGAAATCCCCGACGCGGTCCACCCGGATCTTCTGCCAGTCGCGGAACCGGCCGCTCCGGTACGCGGACTGCGCCCGCTTGGCGACGATCCCCTCGAGCCCCAGCTCGCGCACGCTGGCGTAGAGCGCGCGGCCATGCGCCGCGACGTGATCGACCGTCCGGATCTGCCCCGCCGCCGGGAGCAGCCGCGCCAGCAGCTTCTTGCGCTCGACCAGCGGGAGCGGACGGAGATCGAACTCGTCGAAGGCGAGCAGATCGAAGAGGAACAGCGTCGCGGGCAGCTCGGCGGCGGCGCGATCAACGTCGCGCGGCGCCGTGAGCAGCGCGCGCTTCTGCAGGCGCTGGAAGACGGGGCGCCCGGTGTCGTCGAGCACCACGATCTCGCCGTCGGCGATGAACCGCTCCGCCGGCAGCGACAGCAGGGCGCGCGCCAGGTCGGGGAAGACCGCGGTGGCGTCCGATCCGCGCCGGTAGAAGATCCGCGGCCGCGATCCGTCCCGGGAGACGATGGAGCGGAAGCCGTCGTACTTCAGCTCGAACAGCCACTCCGGATCGTCGAAGGCGTCGCTGCGCGGCTCCGCGAGCATGGGCTGCACGTCCTCGCCGGAGACGGCGCGCTCCGGCGCCCTGAGCCGCCGGCATTCGGCGCGGATCTCCGCGGCGCGCTTGCCCCGCTCGCGCAGCTCCTCGACGGCGAGCCCGGAGAGGATCGAGGAATCATCCCACGGCGCCTGCACGCCGCGCCGCACGTGCGCGTCGCCCGTCTCCTTGATCAGCAGCCACTCCTTGCCGGTCTCGCCCTTGATCCGCACCAACGTCCACATCCCCTTCAGCTTGAAGCCCTTCAGCTCGAACAGGAGCTTCCCCGCCTTGACGCCCTCGCGCGGATCGCCCACCGGCCGCCACAGCCCGCGGTCCCACACGATCATCGGCCCGGCCCCGTACTCGCCGTCCGGGATCACGCCTTCGAAGTCCGCGTACTCGGCCGGGTGGTCCTCGGTCTGCATCGCCAGCCGCTTCTCGGCCGGATCCGGATGCGGCCCCTTCGGCACCGCCCACGACTTCAAGACGCCGTCCCACTCCAGGCGCAGGTCATAATGCATGCGTGTAGCGCTGTGTTTTTGCACGACAAAAACGCCGGGGCGCGCGGCGCCGGAACCCATCGGCTCCGGGGTGCGATCGGGCGAGCGCTTGCGGCGGTATTCGTCCAGCAACTTGGACATTTCGCCGCGCACGTTATCATCCGCGTCCCATGAGACCACTCGCGTCGGGGACCATCTCCTTCGGCCTCGTCTCCATCCCGGTGAAGCTCTTCTCTGCGACGGAAGCGTCGGCGGCCATTTCCTTCAACCTGGTGCACGGCAAGTGCGGGGGGCGCGTCAAGCAGCAGTACATCTGCCCGCGCGAGGACAACATCGTGGTCCCGCGCGAGGAGATGGTGAAGGGCTACGAGTTCGCCAAGGACCGCTACGTCACCTTCACGCCGGAGGAGCTGAAGGCGCTGGAGGAGAAGGCGACGCAGCAGATCGAGATCGCCGAGTTCGTGCCCAGCGACAAGATCGATCCGATGTACTTCGACAAGCCCTATTACCTCGGGCCGGAGAAGGGCGCCGACCGCGCGTACCGGCTGCTGGCGGAGGCGATGCGCAGGAGCGGCAGGACCGCGCTGGCGCGCTACGCCGCCCGCGGCAAGCAATACCTCGTGCAGATCCGCCCGTTGCCCGAGGGCGGGCTGGTGATGCAGACCCTGATGTACGCCGACGAGATCCGGCCTTTCTCCGAAGTCGGGGTCGAGCCCGCCGAAGTGAAGCCGCAGGAATTGGCGCTGGCGGAGCAGATCATCCAGCAGATCTCCACGGACGAGTTCAAGCCCGAGAAGTACGAGGACGACGTCCGCAAGCGCATCCAGGAGCAGATCCAGCGCAAGGTCGAGGGCCAGGAGATCCAGCTGGAGGAGCCCGCCGCGCCCCAGACGCAGATCATCGATCTGATGGAGGCGCTCAAGGCTTCGCTCGCCGCGAAGGGACTGGCGCCGGCGCGGGAGAGCGTCGCCGCCCCCGCTCCGGCGGAGGAGCGGAAGCCGGCCAAGCGCGCCCAGCGCGAGCCCAAGGCCGAGAAGAAGGCGTCTTCCCGGAAGTAGCCCGCCGTGCGATCTTCGCCCGCGATGGGCGGCTACGGAGCGCGCGAGGTGGCGAAGATGCTCGGCCTCTCCGTCGCGCAGGTGCGCGCGTACGTGCGCGCGGGTTTTCTCGAGCCGGCGCGGGGGCCGCGCGGCGAGATGCGGTTCTCCTTCCAGGACCTGGTGCTCCTGCGCACCGCGAAGGGGCTGGTCTCGGCGCGGATCGCCCCGCGGCGGGTGCGCAGCGCGCTGCGCAAGCTGAAGGAGCAGCTTCCGGAGGGGCGGCCGCTGCGAGGGGTGCACATCCGCGCGGAGGGCGACCGGATCGTGGTAGCCGACGACCGCGCCTCGTGGAGCCCCGAGTCGGGGCAGATCCTCTTCGACTTCGGGACCCGGGAACTGGCGCGCAAGGTGGCGCCGCTGCAGCTCCGGGCGCGGGGCGGCGACGCGTCGGACTGGTACGAACGCGCCTGCGATCTGGAGGAGTCGGCGCCGGACGAGGCGCGCGACGCGTACCGGCGGGCGCTCGATCTGGATCCGGAGCACGCGGATGCCTGGGTCAACCTGGGCCGGCTGCTCCACGAGGCGGGCGACCCGCGCACGGCGGCGCAGCACTACCGCAAGGCGATCGAGCTGCAGCCCGGCAACGTGATCGCGCTCTTCAACCTGGGCGTGGCGCTGGAAGACCTCCGGATGCCCGAGGAAGCGATCCTCGCTTACCGCACCGCGCTCGCCGCCGACGCGGGCTGCGCGGATGCGCACTACAACCTGGCGCAGCTCTACGAAGGCCGGGGCAACGCCACCGCGGCGCTGCGGCACCTGCGCACGTATCGCAAGCTGGTGCAGGCGTGACCGTCCACGTCGGCACCAGCGGCTACAACTACGACGCCTGGCGGGGGAGCTTCTATCCGGAGGACCTCTCCGCGAAGAAGATGCTCGCCTGGTACGCCGAGCGCTTCGACACGGTGGAGATCAATTACTCGTTCTATCGGAAGCCCACCGCGAAGATCCTCGAGGGCTGGGCGGCGCAAGTGCCCGAGCGCTTCCGCTTCGCCCTCAAGGCCTGGCAACGGATCACGCACCAGAAGCGCCTGCGCGACTGCGCGGAGTTGGTGGAGTCGTTCGCCGACGCGGCGCGCACGCTCGGGCCGCGGCTCGCGCCGATCCTCTACCAGCTGCCTCCGAACCTGAAAGCCGACCTGCCGCTCCTGCGCGACTTCCTCCACCAGCTCCCGCGGGACCTGCGCGCGGCGTTCGAGTTCCGGCACGCGA
The DNA here is from genome assembly GCA_041499865.1 of Deltaproteobacteria bacterium. Classification (GTDB taxonomy): domain Bacteria; phylum Myxococcota; class Myxococcia; order Myxococcales; family 40CM-4-68-19; genus 40CM-4-68-19. Next base: position 13,018 of record JBGQLA010000051.1, on the reverse strand, counting down.
GCTGGTTTGCCGAGGAGACGTACGCGGCCCTGCGCGACGCTGGCGCGGCGCTCTGTATCGCCGAGAGCGACGAGCTGGCGACCCCCCCGGTTCGCACCGCGGACTTCGGATACCTGCGCCTGCGCCGCCTCGATTACGACGCCGCGGCGCTGTCGAAATGGGCAGACCTCGTGCGGACGTACGCGGGCGAGGTGTTCGTGTACTTCAAGCACGAGGACGAGGCGCGCGGGCCGGCGTTCGCGAAGGAGTTCCTGCCCATGCTGAGCTCGTAGCGCGGACGGCGCCCTGCCTGGGCATTTCCCTCCTGCGAGGTTCGCGGTATCCATTCGCTTCATGGAGGCGAACGACACCCGGCCCGGGGGTCTGATCGCCTGGCAGTGGTCGCTGTATCGCGACGGTCACCGGGACCGCCGCAATCTCGCGATCCACGCGGCGACCGTCCCTCTGTTCCTCGCGGGGACCTGCGCGCTCGTCGCCTCGCCGCTGGCAGGCGCCGGGCTGGCAATCGCGGGCGCGGCGGCGATGCTCGTGACCATCGCTGCCCAAGGACGTGGACACGCGGGCGAGGCCGCGCGGCCGGTCCGGTTCCGCGGGCCCGGCGACTTCGTGGCACGGTTCTTCGTCGAACAATGGGTGACGTTCCCGCGCTTCGTGCTGAGCGGCGGATTTGCCGACGCGTGGCGCGGGCAGGCGCGCTGACGAGGGCCTCAGCTTCACAAATCCTCATCAGGCATTCACGCGCGCCTCAACCTGGTCCTTTAGAGCCGCCTGCGTGCCAATTCCGGCGCAGACAAAGGACCGCATGCACGAGAGAACGGAACGGGATGACATCCTCGCAGCCATCCTCGCCGCGGTGGCGTGGTCGCTCGGTGCGCTGCCCTTGCTGAACCCGGTTCCGGGAGAGTTGCTCTTCCGGGTAGCGGGAGTGATCGTGGGCGCGGTGACGATCTTCCCCGCGCTTCAGCTCATGTTCGTCGAACCGGTCCGGAGCCGGGCAGGCAGCCGCTTCATCTTCGGCATAGGCGCGGCGGTGCTCGCTTCTCTGGGCCTGGCGCATACGGGAGTTGCGGAGCCTTGGCAGGTCGCCTTCGGGTACCTCATCCCATCCGCCGGACTGCTGGCCATTCTCGCGCTCCGGACCGCGCCGGATCTGGATTCCAGGACGGTTGCGATGCATCGTGCTCGCCAGCGAACGCTCGAATAGCACCGGCAACTCGAGCGCACCGGACGCTGGTGCGCGGGACGCAAGATGACCCGGCTCCCACGCAAGCTCGTCCTGCGCATCGCCATCATCGGGTTGGCCAACCTGGCGGTGTTCTTCACCGCAGTGGTCCTGTTCGACGAAGCGTCTCGCACGAGCTGCGCACGCCCCTGGCGCGGATTCGCGTGGCCCTCGATCTCGCCGCGGAGTCCAGCCCGCAGGAAGCCGCGGCGTCGCTGAGCGGAATCGCCGGAGATCTTGCCGAACTGGAGCGGCTGACGCAGGACATCCTCACCAGCGCGGCGCCTGGAGCTGCCTTCCGCCAGGCCGCCGTTGCGCGTGGCCCGCATCCACGCTTCGGCCCTGATCGAGGACGCCGCTGAACGGTTCCGCAGCGTTCACCCCGCCACTCCGCTACGCCTCGAGAACCGGTCCGACGGCGCCGAGGTGGAGGTGGACCGGATGATGCTGCGGGCGCGCTGGACAACCACCTGCGCCAGAAGCTCGGCGACGATCCCCGCAACCCGCGGATGCTGAAGACCGTGCGCGGCGTCGGATACATGCTGGCAAACGCTTGATGTTTCCACAGAGGATCGCAATGCGCGCGCAACGTGCCCTGGCCACAATGCCGCCATGCCCCGTTGGTCCGCCGTTCTCGCCCTGGTCCTCGCCGCAGGCACTGGCGCGCGCGCCGCCGTCATCGTTCCCACCGATCCGCAGGCTGGCTTCAAGGCCGTCGCCGACCGGCTCCACTCGAGCGTGATCGCCGTTCGGGCGCGCGCGGTGGTCAACCTCTCTCCGGGGAGCGACGCGCAGCAAGCGGTGCAGACCTCGAGTTTCGGGACGGGCGTCTTGATCGGAGACGGTCTCGCGATCACCACTCTGCACACCGCCGACCACCACGAAGGGGCCGTACTGGGCCGATGAGCGGTTGAACCGCTCGGACGTCGGCTCCGACACGAACGGACGGGCGAACCCCAACCCGCGGCCTGGCCTGCCCCTGACGCTGGACTTCGCGGTGTACGCCTACGCCGCGGACGCCTGCGCGCCCTTGCCGGGTGCACAGGTCGACATCTGGCATTGCGACGCGAGCGGCATCTACTCCGACGTGCAGGGCGCCACGTCCGGCCAGAACCTCCTCCGCGGCTACCAGGTGACCGACGGCAACGGGCGGGCGCGCTTCACCACCATCTACCCCGGGTGGTACTCGGGGCGTGCCGTCCACATCCACGTCAAGGTGCGGCTCTTCGATGCCGCGAGCAGCACCACCACCGAAGCGACCACGCAGGTGTTCTTCGACGACACGATCACCGACGCCGTGTATAGGGGCGTCTCGCCCTACAGCTCGCGCCCGAGCCGCGACACGCGCAACCCGGCGGACGGCATCTACGGCAACCAGACGGTGCTGCTGCTCGACTTGAGCGGAGACCCTGTGTCGGGACTCAGCGGGTCGATCTCGCTGGGCGTCAAGGTCGGGCAAATCAGCGCGGGGTGACCGAGCGCGGCTGAACTTTTCGAGCTTCGCCCAGCCTCCTGATTCCAATCACGGCAAAGTATTATAGGCGCACATCGGGATTGCCTCGAATGGGCCCGTCGCGCGGCTGGCGCTGGGCGTGCACGAGCAGCCACGGCTTCCGCCGCCGACGCATTCGCCCACCTTGCATTCCTTCTCCTCCGCCGCACCCCTGACGGCTCATTGACGGCACGTCGGGCCGAGGGAAAGGATTCCGTCATCTCGCAAGTCGTCGGTGCATCACGTCCAGGTCGTCGGACGAACGGACGCTTTAGCCGTGGAGAGCCGCATGACCACCATCGGCGCTGGCTCGAGGCTCTGTCTGCTTCTGTTGGCAATGTCTGCCTGCCAAGGCAGCGGGCCGCAGTCACAGCCCAACACGATGCCGACGCGAGAGTCGCACGCGTTCCCGATCACAACCGGACCCCACGCGGCGGACTGCAACATCTGCCACGGTGACTTCGCGTCCTTCCGCCAATTCACCTGCCTGAACTGCCACGCCCACGACAAGCCGCTCACCGACATGCTGCACGTCAGCCTGGCCACCGGTGCGGCCGCCACGATGCCCGATGCGGGCGTCGCCTACACGTACGGCGGCGACACCTGCCTGCAATGCCACGCGACAGGAACGAAGGTCCCCTACGATCATGCTGGCATCACCGTGAGCTGCGCGAGCTGCCACGACAGCGTAGCGCCGTTCGCCGCCCTGCCGGTGGCTGGCGTCGGCCTGGACGGCGGAGCGTTCACCCACCCTCCCAAGGGCAACAACGACTGCAGGGCCTGCCACACCATGACCAGCTGGGTCGGCGCCGGATCCGCGCCTGGCGGCGTGCCGTTTGACCCCGCGCAGGACGTCGTCGTGGACGCGCTGGTCCCGTCCTACCTGGCCACGTCGATCTCGGGCCTGAGCGCCCAGACCGAAACGCTGCACATGGGCATGAACCACCAGACCACCGACCTCTCGCCCTCCACTCTCGGCGGCTGCGGAAGCTGTCATGAGAACGCCGGGAACGGCGACTACTTTCCTGGATTGCTGCACTCGTCGCTGGCCAACAGCGTTCCGGTGATTGCGCAACCGACGCTGTGCATGGATTGCCATTCGGCAGCGATCCCGATCGGATTCGTCGGTCCCACGGCTGCCAGTCCGGCGAGGACTCCGCCGTCGGGCGAGATGAAGCATGACGCCGTCGTCTGGAACGGCGCGGGGCCGACGCGCACCAGCGCGGTGCCTTACGACTGCGCCGTCTGTCACCAGAGCCCCTCGCAGGCGCTGGCGGCGACCTGGGCCACCGATCAGTCCGGCCTCACTCCCGCGCTGTTCCACCCGTCCCTGTCCCGGGCCAACCTGCCGCAGCCCGGGTCCTGTATCGATTGCCATGCCAACTCGCGCCCGGACGTGACGCTCACTTCGGCGAATGCCGCCATGCCGGCGAATCTGCAGTTCGATCACGCTGCCGGTCCGGCGCTGGCCGACTGCGCTTCGTGTCACACCACCGGCGCCGCGACGCAATGGACGTCATGGTCGCAGGCGCGGTTCCACTTGCCGGGGAGCCCGACTCCCACCAGCTGCTTGCCCTGCCATGGCGGCGAGCGGCCGACCACCACCGCCGGATGGTTGAGCACGACGTACCGGAATTCGCCGTTCGACTACCTGACCAATTCCTCCGGCATCAGCCACGGCGATGGGCAGGACTGCGCTTTGTGCCATGCGAATCCGGGAACCGGCGCCTGGGGGAGTACGCAAAACTGGGCCAAGGGCTACTTCACGCATGGGCCGGCGACCATCTCGGCCACCACCTGCGTAGCTTGCCACGATACCCAGCGGCCGGCGGCAGTCGTTTCCGGATTTGACCACTCCGTCAACGGCACCGGCGATTGTCTCGGTTGCCACCAGGCGACGGTGCTCGCAGGCAAGTATGTGAACTACAACCCGGTGCCGGGCGGGGACTGGAAAGGCGGCCTGGCATATCCTGGATCGACGCTCGTCGGCTCGCGAAACCAGTTCATCACCGTCACCGAGACGAGCCTGAACAGATCCGGCACCCTGGTCACGAGCACCACCTCGATCTCGGCCACGCTCTACAACATGATGCTGCACGACTCGACGGCGCTGCCGGCTGCCCTGAACGCCGGACCGACGGCGAGCCCCGACTACAGCAAGTGCTGGCACTGCCACACCAACACCGGCGGAACCGTCACCTCCTACGCGGACGGGAAGTTCCATTCCTCGTTGACCAACTATTCCGCGACGCCCGGCGGGACGATCCAACCCTTGCCCCAGCCCACCCGCCAGTGCACGGACTGCCACTCGCAGATGCGTCCGACCGGAATCGTGATGAAGACGGGCTCGGACCTGCAGCCGATGGATCACAACGCGGCGTTCGTCGGCGGCGCGAACGCCGCCGCGATGGATTGCTCTTCCTGCCATCACAACCCCGGCGTCAGCTGGGCCGACGGGCTTCCGGCGCAGGCTCCTCTCTTCCACGCCAACATCGCCGCTGCCGTGCCGCAGGACTGCACCGCCTGCCACTACCCGCTGATGGCCGACGGCCCGAGGTCGGACCTTGCCAGCGGGGTCCTCTACAGCATGCGGCACCGGTCGGCGCAGATCACGTTCCAGAGCTGCGAGACGTGTCATGCAGCCGCCTTGTCGAAGGCGAGGAACACGCCGATCCTGTCGACGCTCTGGCAAACCGGCGCCTACCATCCGGCGCTTTCGTCCCAGTCCCGGGCCTGCATCGATTGCCACGCGGTCTCCACGCCCGCAGCGAACGCCTCGACCCAGAGCAGCTGGACGTACACGCTGGCGATGGGCTCGACCGCCACCAACCAGGGGCAGTGGATGAACCACGGCTCCAGCTCCGTCGCCGGAAAGGACTGCGTCACCTGCCACGCGGCCGACGCCAAGACGGCGGGCAGCGCGTGGAGCAAGGCGGACTACTTCCACGCCGCGGTGTCCGCCCCCGTCAGCTGCAAGGAGTGCCACGGTCTCACCAATGGCGGCGGCTCCGTGGTCGGAACCAAGAACAACCTTCCGGCGGGCCTGACCAACTCGTCAACCCTGACGACGGCGAGCGCCGACGCCACCACGGGCGTCCCCGCGGGAACCCACGACCAAATCACGCACGCGGACATCAACGTCTCCCCGCGCGACTGCAATTTCTGTCACACGCAGGCGGGCGTGTCGACCGTGGCCGGAGTCCAGGGACAGGAATGGGCCCAGGCGACGTTCCACGTGAAGTTCAACTCCGCGAACCCGCTGGTGATGAACGGCACGACGGGACGGTGCAGCAGCTGTCACATGAACGTGAAGCCCGGCGCGACCTTCACCGCCTTTGACCACAGCTCCTTCTCGGCCACATCCGGTACGCAGGATTGCAGCGCGTGCCACTCCTGGCCGGGGACGGGCACGCCCTCGAGTCCGAACTGGCTCGGCGCGGCGTCCTCGCCCCAGTACATCGCGGTCGGCGGGTTCACCATTCCGCAGCCGCCAGCCACGGCGGCGACGACGCAGCTTGGCATCAACAACCTGCCCCACCCGACTGTCGGAACCGGCGTGATCTGCACCTCCTGCCACTCGAGTGCGGCCGGAGGCAGGTCCGCCATCGGGTACGACCACCTGTCGACGCTGATCAGCAAGAACTGCGGTTCCTGCCACGAATCCGGAACCAATCTCATCGGCACGCCGTGGAACGGAGCGACGGCAGAGGCTTCCGGCGCCGGCGACTCGCGGCCTTACACGCTGACGAGCGTGGTCGCGCACAAGGGCGGCAGCCTCACCGTCACGTACCCGAAACACTTCTACCCGGTGGACTGCAACCAGTGCCATACCGTGCCCGCCGGCAATGGCGGCGTGACGACCGGCGCCGCGTACCAGTCCGCCTGGGTGTTCCCGCACACGCAGTCCAAGATGACGAACCCGTCGACGTGCCTGATGTGTCACACGAAGGGAGTCCCGAACTGATCATCTCCTGTCTCCGGCACAGCGCAGCGATCTGAATGCCGCGACACCGCGGCAGCCGATCGTGTATTTCAGCATCCAGATGATGCGCTACTACGAGGACTTTGCCGAAGGGCAGGTCCACGAGCTGGGCGAAGCGACGGTGAGCGAGGCGGAGATCCTCGACTTCGCGCGCCGGTTCGATCCCCAGCCGTTCCACGTCGACCGCGAAGCGGCCAGGCAGTCGATGTACGGCGGCCTGATCGCCAGCGGCTGGCACACCGCCTCCCTCTTCATGGGTCTGATGGTCCGGGGCCTGTTGCACGAGGCAGCGAGCCTGGGATCGGCCGGAGTCGACGAGCTGCGCTGGCTGAAGCCGGTTCGTCCGGGTGACCGGTTGCGCGCGCGGCTGGCCGTCACCTCGGTGCGGCCCTCCTCGAAGCGCGCGGACCGCGGCACGGTCTTCACCCTGGGCGAGATGTTCAACCAGCACGGCGAGCGCGTCTTCTTCGTGCGCTCCTCCGGGATGTTCGCGCGGCGGCCGGGCTGACTCACTGCGCGTTGGAGCCCTGCTTCGCGCGCGCCTTCAGCTCGCGGATGGACTGGCGGATCTCCTCCGCGTCCGGCGCCTTGGGCGCGAGCCGCAGGTACTTCTCGTAGGACTGCAGCGCCTGCGCATCGTTGCCCAGCATGGCGTGCGCCATGCCCATCCCGCGAAACGCCACCGCGTTGTTGGGCTCGTTCTCCAGCGCCGCGCGGAAGCTCGCCAGCGCTTCCTCCGCGTCGCTTTGCTCGAGCGCCGCCTCGCCGCGTCGCACCTGCGAGATCGCCACCGCGTGCAGCATGGCAGCCTCGGAACTTGGCTGCGGCCGCGGCTTCGCCACAGGCGGCGGCGCCGGCTTCGGCGCAGGCGCCGCGGCGTGCGCAGGACCCGCATCCACGGGCATGGGGGCTCCGGCATCCGGTTCTGCCGGATCGGCGCTTGCGACCGCGCTGGCGTCGCGGTCCTCGTGGCCGGCATCGATTTGGGCAGACCTTGGTTCCGCGCCGGCGGCGTCGGGGACGGAGGGCTTCTCCTCGGCCTTCCGCTCGGGCTTTGGCTCGGGGCGAGGTTCTGGCGACGGAGGCGGCGGGGCCGGCGGCGCGCTGGTGACCGGCGGCGGCGCGCTCGCGGGCGCCACGACCGGCGACGCGATCATCCCCAGGGCCCACGCGGCCGCGAGCACGGCCACCGAGGCAAGCAGGCCCGCGATCACCGCCGGCGCCACCACCGGCTGCCGCCGGCGGCCCGCGTCGTCAGCGCGTCGCTGCCCGTCCTCGAACCGCTCGATCGCCTCCAGCGACTGCTGCTGCGCCGCCTCGAGGCGCGCCTGCGTCTTCGCCAGCTGCGCCACCTGCGTCTCGACCTGGTGCAGCTTGTCGATCAGCTTCGCCACCGCTTCCTTCTCCGGCGGCGGCCGCGAGAAGCGGGTCCGCAGCGCGGAGAGGATGTTCCTCTCGCCCTCCGCCGGCGGCCGCGGCTGCACGCGCTCCACTTCCTCGTAGAGCTGCCGCAGATCCTCGATGCGCTCGCGCCGATCCGCCGCCAGCGCCCGCCGCACGACCTTGCCGAGGGTGCCGGAAAGCTCCGGACCCGGCGCCTGGCCGGAGGTGAGCGCAAGCTTGCCGGTGAGGAGCTCGTACCCGAGCACGCCCGCGGCGTACACCTGCACCTTCGGGTCGTTCTTGTCCGGAGCGTCAGCCGTCATCAGCTCGGGAGCGAGGAAGGCGGGCTCCGCCTCCGGCGCGTGCTCATCGAACACCCCGACGTGAAGGCCCCCCGCCTCGTCGATCAGCACCAGCCAGCCGCGGAGCGTGGAATCGTTCGCGGCGGCGAGCCGGACGGCCGCCGCGAAGAGCACGGCGGCCTCGTTGTAGGGAAGGCGGTGCCCGGAGGCGCGCGCTTTTTCGAGGATCTCCCTGGCGGTGATCATCGCGGGGCGCGACTGTATCGCACCCTGCGCCGTTTCTTCAGTAATTGACGCCCAGCTTCTCCGCTTTCGCGCGTACGCCGCTGGCGATCTCCGCGTCGAGGTTGTTCCTCGCGGGCGCGTCCATCATCGCGGCGGGCGGAGGCGCTGCCGCGGCCCGGACCTTTCCTTCCTTCGCGAGCTCCGTCGCGCCCTTCTTCCAGTCGGACTCGCTGAGCTCGCGCTCGGCGACCCAGGTCTTGCCGCCCTCGTTCAGCACGCTGTACTTGCGGCCGTCGGCGGCGCGCGCCACGCGGGTGTAGGTCAGGTGCATCATCTGGCCGTCGGCCATCTTCGCGATCTTCTCGAAGACGCGCTCGGCAGCCGGATTGAGCCCGGAGCACCCGATCACGCTGATGGTGATCCCCTTCTCCGCCGCCTCCGAGGTCACCTTGCGCCAGTCCTTGCCGTCCGGGTACTCGTGCGGACCGGCGTCCCCGATGAGGAAGATCATCCGCGCCGTGTTCTTCGAGAAGTCCCACTTCAGCTCGTGCACCGCCGCGTAGAGCCCTTCCGCGACGGACTCGGGCTCGTCGCCGCCGCCGTTCGCGTCCAGCGTGCGCAGCGTCTTCTGCACGTCGGCGATCTCCCTGGAGAACGGGAACGCCTTGGTGACATAGGCATCGCCGCGGTCCCGGAACGCCACGATGCCGAAACGCACGTCGGGCCGCGGCTGCCCGGCGGAGACGTTGCGCGCGATGTCGACTATCTTCTCTTTCACCACATCGATCTCGTCCCCCATGGATCCGGTGGTATCGAGCACGAACGCCACATCGATCCGCGGCACGTTCGCGGCAGCCAGGGTCAACAGAATCGCAGCCAGCATGGAAGCCTCCTTGGCTGGCTGAACGCCCGGGGCAGACGTCCGATCTATTTCATGTCGCGCTGCGGCGTTGACTCCTCGCGCGCGGAGGTTAGGTTCAAGGGAACGCGTGAGGCATTGTGCCCACGCCTGTAAATCCCCGCCGGGAGCGAATGAGCCCCGGCGAGCTGGAGGAAGCGATGCACCCAGGCATGATGTGGTGGTGGAAGAACGCGCGCCGGCACGGCTGCGGCGGTGAAGGCGCGTCTGCAGGAGAGAGCGGCGAAGGTTGGCAGGCTGGCCCCTGGCGGCACGGCTCGGGCGATGACTTCGGGGCCGGCGCATTCGGCGTCCGCAGGCCGCTGCGGTTCCTCGCCTACAAGCTGAACCTGAGCGAAGAGCAGGTGTCGCAGCTGGCGAAGATCCTCGACGAGCTGAAGACGGAGCGCGCGCAGGCGGCGGTGGACGATCGCCGGACGGTGGCGGCGTTCGCGGACGCCATCGGGCTGGAGGCGTTCGACGAGGGCCGCGCGCGCGAAGGCGGCGACCTGCGGGTGAAGAGCGCCGAGCGGCTCCGCGACGCGGTGATCAAGGCGCTGGGCCGCATCCACGCGCTGCTCGATTCGGGGCAGCGGACGCAGCTCGCGTACTTGATTCGGACCGGAGTGCTGTCGATCTAGGACTCCGGAGTTCCCGGTACCAAGATGGGGACACCAATGATGGTGTCCCCGTCACTCGTGGGTTGTTGGCCAGTGCTGGTGTCCCCGTCACTCCTGGGTTGTTGGCCAGTGCTGGTGTCCCCGTCACTCCTGGGTTGTTGGCCAGTGCTGTGTCCCCGTCACTCCTGAGTTGTATTCACCGAGCGCACGGGTTCACTTGAGGATGTCGTTCTGGTATCCGCCCGCCGCGATGGCCGCGGCGGCGACGTCCTGGATCGACTCGTCGTTGTTGTGCCCGGTGCTCGCGCGGAGGTTGCTGCGGATCCGGGTCCGCGCGTCCGAGTAGAACGTGTAGGACATCGAGATCTCGTTGCGCGCCTTCTCCAGGCCGCGCTGCTCGATGATCCGGCTGGTGCGCGCGAGGGTGGCGCTCAGCGCCAGCAGATCGATGGCGATGTCGGCGATCCGCGAAACCAGGATCTGCTGCTTGATGATGTTGCCGCCGTGCTTCCGCAGCGAGCTCTCGCAGAGCGCCGAGAGCGACTGCACGGCGTCCTCCAGATAGATCACCTGCTCCTGCAGCGCGTGGTGCGCCTTCGTCACCTGGGGATTGCGGCCGTACGGGACCGTCTGCATCGGCACCGATTGGCGCGCCTTGCGCACGGCGTAATCCCGGAGCAGCCCGAAGCTCTTGATCGGATCGCGCATTGCATTCGCCAGCTCTTTGCCCAGGCCCTTCAGATACTCGCCCGGCTTCTGCAGGCCGGTGAGTCCGACGTACTGCCGGAGGATCTCGTTGGTCCCTTCGAAGATCCGGTTGATCCGCGCATCGCGGACGGCGCGCTCGTACGGCTGCTCCCGCATGTAGCCCATTCCGCCGGCGATCTGCAGCGCCTCGTCCGCCGCGCTACACACCGCTTCGGAGTTGAACACCTTGGTCGCGGCGCCCTCGATGGAGTATTCGGCCCCGCCGCGGTCGATGGTGGCGGAGACGAGGTAGACCAGCGACTCGCTCACGTAGAGGTTCGTCGCCATCCGCCCGAGCTTCTCCTTCACCTTCGCGAAGCTGGCGATCGGGCGTCCGAACTGCTTGCGCTCGGTGGCGTGCGCGACGGCGAGTTGGAGAAGGCGCCTCTGCCCTCCCACCGCTCCTGCGCCGAGGCCGGTGCGGCCATGGTTGAGGATGCTCATCGCCACCTTGAAGCCCTTGCCCTCCTCGCCCAGCAGGTTGGCCGCGGGGACCCGGACGTTGTCGAAGAACACCGCCGTCGTGTTCGAGGCGCGAATTCCCATCTTGTCCTCGTGCGGTCCGTGCGTGATGCCGCCGAGGTCGCGGGTGACCATGAACGCGGTGATCTTCCCCTTCTGCTCCGCGGTATCGGGCGTGGTCTTCGCGAAGACCGTGTAGAAGTCCGCGATGCCGCCGTTGGTGATCCAGAGCTTCTGCCCGTCGAGGATGAAGAAGTCGCCTTCGCGGCGCGCCTTGGTCTTGATGGAGAAGGCGTCCGATCCGCTGCCCGGCTCGGTGAGGCAGAACGCGGCGATCATCTCGCCGGTGGCCAGCCTGGGCAGGTAGCGCTTCTTCTGCTGGTCGCTGCCGAAGAGGAGCAGCCCCTTGAACCCGATGCTGGCGTGCGCTCCCAGCGTCACCGCGATGGACGCGTCCCAGGAGGCGATCTGCTGCATCACCCGCGCATATCCGGTGTTCGAGAGGCCGAGGCCGCCGTGCTCCTCGGGAACCAGCACGCCGAAGAGGCCCATCTCCTTCAGCGACTGCAGCAGCTCGGCCGGAAGATCGCCTTCGTGGTCCAGCTTGCGGGTGTCGATCCCCGCCATGTACTTGTCGATGCTGTCGCAGATGGGCCCGACCAGCTCGGCCTGGTCGCGGGGCATCTCCGGGTAGGGAAAGAGCTGGTCCTCGAGGATCTCACCGAAAAACAGCGCCTTGCCGAAGGAGGCGTTGGGATCGAAGGGCATGACCGGAGTGTAGCGCACCCCTCCTCGACGCGCTGCGTCCTTGCTCAGGCGGCCAGCGCCTGTGCGACGATCGCCTTGGCCTCGCCGACGATCAGCCGCAGATGGGCCTCGTCGCGGAAGCTCTCCGCGTAGATCTTGTAGACGTCCTCGGTGCCGGACGGGCGCGCGGCGAACCAGCCGCTTTCCGCGACGACCTTCAGGCCGCCGATCTCCGCGCCATTTCCGGGCGCCCTCACCAGCTTCGCCAGGATCTTCTCGCCAGCGAGCGTATCGGCGCGGACCGCATCGGGCGAAAGCTTCTTCAATGCGCTCTTCTGCGCGGGCGTGGCCGGCGCGTCGATGCGCGTGTACACGGGGTGGCCAAGCTCGTCCGAGATCTCGCGATAGAGCACGCCGGGATCCTTCCCCGTGCGCCCGAGCATCTCCGCCGCGAGCAGGTCCATGATGATGCCGTCCTTGTCGGTGGACCAGACGCCGCCGTCGCACCGGAGGAACGACGCTCCAGCGCTCTCCTCGCCGCCGAATCCGAGCGAGCCGTCGAGCAGGCCGACGACGAACCACTTGAACCCGACGGGCACCTCCACCAGCTTGCGGCCGATCTTCCTCGCCACCCGATCGATCAGCGCGGAGGAGACCAGGGTCTTTCCCACCGCGGCGCGCGCGGGCCAGTTCCGGCTGGTGAACAGGTACCGGATCGCCACCGACAGGTAGTGATTCGGGTTCATCAAGCCCGCGCCGGGCGTGACGATGCCGTGCCGATCGGAGTCCGTGTCGTTGCCGAACGCAACCTGGTACGAATCCTTCAGGGCGACCAGCTTCGCCATCGCGTACGGCGAGGAGCAGTCCATGCGGATCTTGCCGTCGTGGTCCAGCGGCATGAACGCGAATGTCGGATCGACGGTCCGGTTCACCACCGT
>JBGQLA010000050.1:0-18215 GCA_041499865.1 Deltaproteobacteria bacterium | reverse complement strand
GACCGCATCAGCTCGCCCATCGCGCCGCCCCCGCTGAACGACGAGATCGGGGGCGCGTTTTGGAACTCGTCCATCGGGCCTCACCGTGGCACAGGCGAACAATCATTGAATATGCGCGCTGCCGGCATGTACGCAATTGGACCCCCACCGGCTTGGCACGGCGCCCCGGCTGCGACAACATGCCGGCGCATGCGCCACCTGGAAGACTTCCGCGAAGGCGACGTGTTCGAGCTCGGCGAGGAGACGCTCCCGGAGCAGGAGATCCTCGCGTTCGCGCGCCGCTTCGACGCCCAGCCCTTCCACGTCGATCCCGAGGCGGCTGGCAAATCGATCTACGGCGGCCTGATCGCCAGCGGCTGGCACACGGCGTCGGTCTTCATGGGCCTGCTCGTGCGCGGGCTGCTGCACGATGTCGCCAGCCTGGGCGCCGGCGGCATCGACGAGCTGCGCTGGCTCAAGCCGGTGCGTCCCGGCGATGCGCTGCGCGGCCGGCTGACCGTCGCCGGCACGCACAACTCCCCCAAGCGCCCCGAGCGTGGCCTGCTCGATTGCGTCGGCGAGCTCTTCAACCAGCACGGCGAGCGCGTGCTGCGGATGCGCTGGTCCGCGATGGTTGCGCGCCGGCCGTAGTGGCAGCGGTCAGTCCGCGCGGCCTGCGGGCATGCGCGCGTCGTCCGCGTGAGCCGCTGAAGGGTCAGCGGCGGAGTGGATCCCAGGCGGAGCCGACGATCTCCCGGAGATCCTGCAGGCGCGCCTTCCAGCCCAGCTCCGCGCTGATCCGCTGCGAGCTGGCGACCAGGACCGGGGGATCGCCGGCGCGGCGCGGACCCGTCCGCACGGCGATCTCCCGCCCGGTCACGGACCTGGCAACGTCGATCACCTGCTTGACGCTGTACCCGGCGCCGCCGCATCCGAGGTTATACGCGGCGCCGGCGTGGCCGCCCGCGAGCGCCTCGAGGGCAAGCACGTGCGCACGGGCCAGGTCGCTGACGTGGATGTAGTCGCGGACGCAGGTGCCGTCCGGAGTCGGGTAGTCGGAGCCGAACACGGTCACCTCGGGCAACAGCCCGAGCGCAGCCTGGAGCACGAGCGGGATCAGGTGCGTCTCCGGATCGTGCCGCTCGCGGCAGCGCGCAGTTGCGCCGGCCGCATTGAAATACCGGAGGCTGATGGCGCGCAGGCCGTAGGCGCCGTACCAGCGCAAGGCGTGCTCGAACGCCAGCTTCGATTCTCCGTACGGGTTCGTCGGGGCGGTGGGATCGGTCTCCTCGATCGGCTGCTTCGCGGGTTCGCCGTACACCGCCGCCGTCGAGGAGAAGACCAGGTGCCGCGCGCCGGACTCGCGCATCGCATCGAGGAGCACCACGCCGGCGACGACGTTGTTGCGGTAGTACTTCGCGGGATTCCCTACCGACTCGCCGACCAGCGAGTCCGCCGCCATGTGCACCACCGCGTCCACGCCGCGAAGCGCGGTGCGGACGGCGTCGGCATGGAGCAGGTCCTCCTGCACGAACTCCGCCTCGGGGTGCACGGCGTCGCGGTGCCCCTTGTAGAGGCTGTCGTAGACCACCGCGCGATGGCCGGAGCGGATCAGCTCCTCGACGACGCCGCTGCCGATGTATCCCGCACCGCCCGTGACCAGGACACGCATCGCCACCTCCACAGACGGTGCGGCCGCCGTCCTTGACCGCACGGCGCCGCCAGCCTGGCCCCGCTCACCGCCTCGCGGGCAACCTGCCAGATGCCGCTGGCGCCGTCGATCCTCGGATCAAGGCCGGCGACGAGGCGCCCTCGATCGCGGAGGGTTGGGATCGCAGGGCGTGGGCGGAGTTCGGACTCGCCTGCGTCTTCCAGACCCGCGATGTTGCGGCCGCGGCGCTGCGCGGATTGGGGCAGGTCGATGTCGCGAACCGGCTTGCCGCTACGGCGACCTTCGAGCAACTGGTGGAGACCGTCCGCTCCATCGAACCGCCCGAAGGCTTCGCCGGCGAGATGTTCGGCTACGCGCACGACGCCGCCATCGCCTTCTCGATCACAGGCAATGCGGCGGAGTCTTCTTTCATCGCCTCCGTCGCGACGGCAGCCGCCCGCGGCGACTCCGCCGGATTCGACGACGAGAAGCGCCGGGAATCGCGCTGGCTCGCCAGCCGCCTGGCGGTAGCACCGGCCTGAAACCGCAGCGAACTCCGACCGCCGGTTCCAGGGGATTGGCGCCCTCGATGTCCGCGGGAAACCCGGGTCGATCCTGTAGACGATCAGGCGCATGCTGCTCGGTGCGACGGGGCGCTCGGCGGGGCCTGGGCAGGGGGCTGACACCGGGCGGCATCCCGTGCTCCGCCCGGTGTTTGCTCGCCTGTGGCCTCAACGCCCGTGCGAGACCGGCGCCGGCGGCAGTGGTTGGCCGCCGGGACCCGCCGCGAAGGTCAGCGGCGAGGCCGGGTCCTGCTGGCCGGCACCGGGCTTGCTCCAGTCGCAGACGCCCCCGGGGAACGTCGCCTGCAGCCGGGCCACTTGCGCGGTGTTGAACGTCCCCGGCGGGTAATCGGCAGGGTTCAGCGGCTTGAGCTGGCACTTGAGGATGTTCTCCGTCAGTGCTCCGCCGGCGACCTGACGCGGCGAGGCGTGCTTCGCCAGCCGCGGATCGGCGTCGCACAGTGCCTTGTCGGTGACCGGCGTCGAGAACGTGGCATCGCCGGTCAGGTAGCAGAGGTCGAACGCGGTGGCGGGTTTCGCGGCGATCACTTGCGCCTGGGTGCGCACGTCGTTCAGCGTCGCCTTCGGAGCGCTGACCAGCAGATTCGAGAGCCAGTTGTCCATGGTCAGGAGCGACTGCAGCGTCACCGCGGCGAACTGCGCCGCCGTAGCGGGCAAGAGCCCCGTTCCGTACCGCCACATCACCTGGTTGCCATGGTTGCCGCCGTTCGCCGCATCGATGCGGGCCCGCTCCGAGAAGCTCCGCCAGATGTAGTGGATGCCCTGCTCGTCGTAGCCGCGCGAGTCGATGATCGGCAGCTTGCCGAGGTTCTTCCCGCTCGAGACGATGCCGGCCCTGTACGCGATCTCGAGGGCGTCAGTGTCCGCCTTGCTGCGGGCCGCGACGCGGTTGGAATCGGCATCGGTGCCGCCGATCTTCTCGTTCAGGGTGACGAACTCCTCGGGAGTGATCGCGCCCCCGAGCAGCGCCTTCAGCCCGTACTGGATGCCGACGTTGTCGCCGGTCTGCAGAGCGCGCGTGCTGCCGGGAGCGATGCCGGCGGTCGCGCCCCAGACGGCGGTGGCGAGATCGGGATCGCCACAGCGCGTCCCGGTCGGATTGGTCACCGGATCATAGACCAGCCCGGCGGGCAGGCGGCAGTTGTTGCGCGGCGCGCCGACCGGCGCGATCGCACCCGTCGCATTGATGACCACTGTCGGAACGTAGTTGCCGGGCTTGTTGTTGAAGCCGAACGCGTTGTTCCAGGAATGGCAACCCAACTGGTCGAGGTGGCCGTTGATCGCGGTCTTCTTCGCATTGATCTGTTGCTGCGTGAGGGGGGTCATCAGCGCCGTCCACTCGGGAGTGACGTAGGCGTTCACCAGCAGGACGCAATCGATGACCTCGAGGCCGGTGGTGATCGAGTCCGGGTAGTCGCAGCTGGGCTGGATGCCGTCGAGCAGGCCCGGGAAGGTCGAGGCGACGGTGTTCTGCTGGATCGAGCCGCCCGAGCAGCCGTTGCCCAGCGTGTACTTGATCTCGCCGTACGTATCGACCATGTGCTCCTTCATCATCATCAAGGTTTCGGCCACCAGGATCCGGTTCGAGTTGTAGAGCGAATCGGTGAGGCTGTTGTCGACCACCATGAAGCCGCGGGAGAGCGACGCGTCATCGGCCCAGTTCTGCTCGGTGCGGAACTGCAGCCGCGGCTGGCCGGTGGAAGCGCCGAAGCTGTAGACCACCTTGCCGTTCCATTGCGGCTGCGGCGAAAGCGCGGTCCAGGGCCTCGCGTTCGTCGGGTCGAACAGCACCGCGATGTCGTAGATGCCGCGATTCATCGTGCCGCGTTCGACGCGGACGATGTACGGCACCGTCAGGCCCGCCGTCGTCGTGGTCATCGCCAGATCGGCGGGCGCGCTGCCTGCCGTGTACGGCTTGAAGCAGTTGTTCGTCGGCGCAGGCGCCGGCGGGCTCGGGTCCGGCAGGGCGCTCGAGCAGCCCGCGGTCGTGGTCCGGTAGAACAGCTTGTACTCGGTGGCGATGTTGCATTGCGCATCGACGGCGTTGGTGGTCAGGCCGCTCGCGTTCGACGCCGGCGTGTTGCCCGATTCGGCGACGGGGGCGGGCGTCGCGCAGACCCAGGGCATGGTCTGCGACCCCAGCAGCACCGGCCCGCCGCGCGGGTGGTTGGTGATCGTCAGGCTGGCCCAGGGCCGCCCTTTGCCCTGGCCGTTCGCGTCGGCGACGAGAAGGTTCTGGCCGGCCGAAAGGCCGCGCACCACTCCGCGCAGGGTGCGCGCATCCGCATCGGCGACGAACGCCGCGTCCACATTCGCGCCGTTGAGCGTCATCGTCACCTTGTGCATGGGCACGTTCTTCGGGACCTGCACCTCGACCAGCGCATCGCCGTCGCTGATCAGGTCGGCGCGGTTCGACAAGGTCCGGATCTCGAAGTTGAACGGCGACAACTCGGGGCCCGACTGCGCGAGCGCGGCCTGCGCCTGCGAAGATTGCGTCGATGCGGGAGCGCCTTCGCCACAGCCTGCGACGAGGACGACCAGCGCGGCGACGACGATGATACCGGACCGATCAATCAACCTGGATTGCGTGTTCATCTTGTTCCCCCGTGCCTGAATGGGCTAGGTCGAGCGCGGCCCGTGCGCAGTCCTCTACTCCTGTTCGTGAGGTTCGCGCCAGCCGCCGGCCATGACGCGCCGCGACTCGACCCGGGGGCCTAGAGTCGCAGCGACATGCAGGTGAGGCCGCCATCCATCTTGCGGGCCTCGCTGACATCCAGCTCGATGACCCGCAACCCGATCCCGTCCAGTTGAGCGCGCGTCTTTGGGAACCCGGCAGGCGTCAGCAGCGTGCCGTTGACCAGCAACGAGTTGCACGCGGGCTCCTCGTCCGCTTCCACCACGACGCGGCGATACGCCCGGAATTCGGGCCGGTCCGCGAACTGCGCGCTGATCAGCAGCGTCTCGCCGCCGAGCCAGCTGACGCTGGACTTGAGATGCAGGCCGCTCGCGACGAGCACCATCCGCGAGCGATAGCCGTGGGGTTCGAGGAGCCGCGCGAGCTGTCCGGCGCCTTCTTCGTTGGTGCGCGCCGACAGGCCGATGAAGACTGTCCGGCCGGCGATCAGCACGTCGCCGCCGTCGAGCGTGGCCGGATGTTCCAGCCTCGCCAGCACCCGCTCGCGGGCGAGTACCGGAACGATCGTTTCCGCCTCGCCGCGCCGCGAGGCCGCTCCCGGTCGGGCGACGACCGCCAACTCTGGCACCACCACGGCGACGTCCTCGACGAAGTAAGCGTCGGGAAATCCGGCGAGCGGATCGAGCACTTCGAGCTCGAGACCGGCCGCGCGCAGCGCGTCCGCATATGCCGCGTGCTGGGCCAACATGCGCGACGGATCCGGCGCGCCGAGGTTGGCGGTGGTGATGCCAGCTGCGAAGTCCGGCCCCGGGCGTCTGAGGATGGCGCGGGTGAGCACGGCGCCGGCTCAGCCTTTCCGCTTCGAGTAGACGTCGGGATCGACCTTCTCCATGTACCTCTCCGGGTTCCGGGGCGGTGCGAAGCCGGACTGCGCGTAAAGGCCGTGCGCGTCGCGCGTGATGAGGCTCCAGCGCCGCAGGCCCTGCAGGTCAGGATGCGCCAGGATGCACTGCATCAGCCATTTCGAGAGACCACGCCCGCGACGCGAGGGAAGCACGAACACGTCCGCGACATAGGCGTACGTCGCGCGGTCGGTGACGCAGCGAGCGAATCCCACCTGCGCCTCGCCTTCGTAGAGGCCGAAGCAGAGCGAACCGCGCAGGCTCCTCTCCACCACCTCGCGCGGGATTCGGGCCGCCCAGTAGCTTTCGCGCAAGAACGCATGGATGAGCTCGACGTCGAGCAGCGCGACGTCATCGCTGACCCGGAAACCTTCTCGTTCGAAGTCCATGAGGCCGCAGAGGATAGCGCCGTGCGAGCCAGCCGAGGAGCCAACCTAGATCCTGGGAGTCGCCCGCAACCTCACGGGAGGCTTCGGGTCCGTCCGTTTCAACGGCTCGAGCCGGTGATCGGCTGCTGTCTCCGCCAGGGTCTGAAGACACGCCTGCATCACAGCCATCCATCCCTCGCTGCGCGGATACGGCCTGTTCGCGTCGGGCCAGCCGCCGAATTTCGTCGCTTGAAGCAGAAGGTGCTCGAGCTCGTCCGCCAGCGGCGGCATCAGCACCTGAAGGCGGACCCATCGGTGCTCGGCGAAATCGAACGCTCTGAGGATCTGCCCCGCTTCTGCGCCCTTCTTTGCGAGCTGCTCGATTCGCGCGGGCTCCATGTCGAGGTTCAACCCGCCCTCGTCCTTGGTCAGGCGGATCTCGACGATGCGCTCGCGAAAGCCCGGCAGCTCGCTCTGCATGGTGTCGCGGTAGCTCATCATCGTGCCGAAGATGCTGGAGAACAGGTCCACCAGCGTCGACACGTCCCGCCACGCGGCCGCTTCCAGCCGGTTCGCTTTGGGCAGGTGAACGGGTTCCGCTTTCCGCGGTTCCACGGTGACTCCCTCCGCCATGCCGTCGAGTGGGCTGGTGACCGTGGACACCTGGTCCGCGGGCATTTCGCCGAGCGAGATCCCGAAGGTCGGGCGCGTGGGCAACCAGTGGTCGAAGAAGTGAATGGGGAAGTTGCTGCAGATTCCTCCGTCGCTGAACCAGTTCTTCTTCAGATCCTTTTCCTCCAGCCGGAGGATGGTCCCGTCCACCTTCCGCGAGAAGGCGTCCACCTTGATCGAGTAGAGCGGCACCGCGCTGATCAGCACCGGGAAGCTCAGGCTCAGGCGCACGGCAAACGCGACGGGCAGATCCTTGGCCGGCGGAAGGAAGAAGAACCCGGGAGGCGGCTCGACGCTGGAGCTCTGGTAAGCGCTCTGCTCCAGGTGATCGACGGCGTACTTCGGGAGGTACTCTTCCATCTCCGGGCGGCTGAAGAGGAAGCGGTGGGTATCGAGCGGAAGGATGTACGGGCGCAGCTCCGAGAGGTTCGTCGTGATCAGCTCGAGCTGCAGATCCCCTTTCGCCAGATCGTCGAAAGTGAGGGGTCGTCTCGGACTCCGGCTCGCCACGCCGGCGATCTCGTCGAAGCGCTCGAAGAGCCAATCCGTGAGTGGCGGCCTCGTCGTCGGGTCAGACCCGGCAACATGCAACCTGCAGATTCCGAAGCCCTGCTTCGGCAGCACGCGGAAGAGGATTCCGAGGAGCTGGAACAGCGCCCCCAAGCAGGCTCCGACGACGACGGACAATGCGGCGAGAAGCGGCGCTGCACGGGCGGCGCCATCCACTGCAGACGCGAAGGCGTTGAGGAGCCCGAACCCGAGAGCTCCTCCGATCAGCAGGGCGAGGGGGACCTGCGTCACGAGAGCCCCAGCTACATTGACGCTCGCCCACAGTGCCGCCTTCCAGCCCTTCGCCTTGTGTGCGCCCCGGAGGGCCGCGAGAAAGACCTCGAGCAAAGGCTTGGCCCGCCCGGTGGCCTGAAACAGCTGCAGCATCTTCCCAGGCAGCCGGAGCTCGTCGTTGAGCGCCTTGAGCCCCGCGAAACCCTGCTCCCTGGGCCGAGCGCCTCGCGCCATGACCTCGGCGTACTGCGCCGCCGCGGTCGCTGCCGCGGCGATTGCCCCTGCCGAGGCTCCCCCGATGCACTTGAAGTCGTAATCCTGGTGAAGCTCCAGCACGGCTTCAGGGTAGACGACGCCGCTGGTGATGCCGCCCTTCATGATGAGGTCGCACTGCTTGCGGCCCGATGAATCTCCGGTCATCTTCCCCTCGGCCGATGAGCTGCGGGCTACTTCATCAGCAGAACGTTGACCGCTTTGACGACGACCTGGACGGTGTCCCCCACCTTCAAGCTCAAGTCATCGAGCGACTCCAGGGTCATGACGGACGCCATCGGCGACTTCGCGGGGATTTCGAACTTCACCTCGCACATCACCGTGCCGCGCTTGACCTCGGTGATGCGGCCGACGAGCTGGTTGCGCGCTCCAATCTTCATGGCGGACCTCTCCGTGAAATGGTTCTGCGCGGCGCCAGGCCGCTGGACGATCTCCCGCATGTTGCTGACAAACGCTACTCTCCATGCGTGGCCAAGAGCTGCCGGATCCGGTGTTGACGCTGCGCGTCTTGACCCTACTCCGGACCTCGACGGACGAACGTCCCTATTTTTGGAGGTCGGTTCGATGATCCGCACTCGCCAGTTGCTCGGCTTCGCGTCCGTGCTGCTCCTCGTTCCCGCCGCGCAGGCGGCCCCGGAGGCGCCGCGACCGGAGGTGTCCAAGGACACGGGACAAGTGCTCCTTCCGAGCGTGCCGGCGGGCGTGCTGGTGCACAGGCAGGCGGCGGCGGACTTCAAACCGTCCGCCGCTTACCGATGGCTGGACATCCTCCTCGAGGCGTCTGGCCGTGACGCGGTCCGCAACAAGCCGCGTCCGACGGTGCTTTCTCGCACGGACGCGGTCGTGCTCACCGCGATGTACGACGCCTGGGCGGCGTACGACGACAAGGCGGTGGGGACGCGGCTGGGCGGCAAGCTGCGGCGCCCCGAGTCAGAGCGCACGCTGGCCCACAAGGAAAAGGCCATCGCTTACGCCGCGTACCGCGCCCTGCTGTTCGTCTACGACGAGGACAAGGACTGGACCCGCGAGCAGTTGAGGAAGCAGGGATTCGATCCCGACAACAACTCGAGCGACGTGACCACGCCGGAAGGGATCGGCAACGTGGCGGCGAACGAGGTGATCGGGTACCGCCGGCACGATGGCTCGAACCAGCTCGGCGACGAGGCGGGCAGCAACGGAAAGCCCTACTCCGATTACACCGGCTATAAACCCGTCAATACCCCCGACAAGGTGGTCGACAAGCTCCGCTGGATGCCGATTCCTTTCTCGGACGGTAAGGGCGGCACGGTTTCGCCGGGCTTCCTCAGTGCGCAATGGGGAAAGGTCAAGCCGTTCGCATTGGAGAGCCCCGAGCAGTTCCGCCCGCCCGTGCCACCGGGCTGGGGCTCGGAAGCCCTGAAGCGGGACATCGCGGAAGCAGTTCGCGTCAACGCGAGTCTCACGCTGGAGCAGAAGGCGATCGTGGAGTTCATGCGCGAAGGCCCCCGCTCCACCGGCCAGTCGGGCCACTGGCTGCAGTTCACCCAGGACGTCTCGCGGCGCGATCGGAACGATCTCGATCGGGACATCAAGCTCTTCTTCTCGGTCGGCAACGTGGTGATGGACGCCTTCATCGCCTGCTGGGAAGCGAAGCGCTATTACGATCCGAGCCGGCCCTACTGGTGGGCGCGCTTCGAGTTCAAGGGCCAGCAGATCGAGGGCTGGGGCGGGCCGGGCAAGGGCACCGTACAGCTCGCTGGCGACGATTGGCGGCCGTATTCGCCGCCGGAATTCGTCACGCCGCCGTTCCCGGGTTACGTGTCGGGCCACGCCACGGCCAGCGGCGCGGGCTCGCGCATGCTGGAGCTGTTCACCGGCAGCGACCGGTATGGCGCGGTGGCATTCCAGGAAGCGGGGCTCCTCACCGGAGAGGGAAACGTCGGCGCCGCGCAAATGCAGGCACGCGGCGGCAAGCCGGCCAAGGATGTCTCCGAATCGAAGGTCATCCGGCTGGATCTGCCGACGTTCACCCGCACCGCCGAGATGGCCGCGCTCTCGCGGCTCTGGGGCGGATACCACATCCGCGTCGACAACGAGGAAGGGCTGATCCTCGGTCGCCGGATCGCGATGTACAGCTGGCCGAAGTACCAGGCGTACTTCAACGGAACGGCGACCTCGCCGATCGCGGGCGAGGTGCGCTGAGGGCCGCGGCGGCGCGGTGCATTCAGCTACAATCCAGCGGCGCGCGCGAAGCTGAGGGTCCGCATGCCGAAGGAGCCGCCGAAGCGAATTGCTCTTGATCACGACGACTACCACGCCGATCACGTCGGTCGAACGAACGATGGCCACCAGTACTTCCTGACGACGCCGTTCATCCCCGCCACCAAAGCAAACGATGGCCGCGAGTTCATCGCGCTCTATCTCTTCGACAAGCGCGGCAGCCTCATCGAAGCGCGCATCGACGACCTCGGCAGTCGCGCTGGTCTGGATCGTGACAAGGCTCGCACCCTGCTGACGCAGCGACTTGCCGAAATCGGTCCGGTGTCTCAAGAGCGCATTGAAGTCAGCCCCTTCTCCCTGGAGCGCTTCGGCACAACCTTCGGACTGGTGCTCCGACCACCGGATGACATGGATTCCGGATGGTGGGTCGAGGTCATGCCCGGAAACTACCTGGCGTTCCACGAGCCATGGGACAGCGGGGAGTACGACACGTGAGGCGATGACCCACGTGTTGCATGCGTTTCGCCCTCAGGCTCCGAGAACGGCGTAAGCGCGCACCGGGAACGTGCCCATCCCGCGGACGCGGGGCGGTGCGGCGTGGAAACGGAATCCGCGCGGGGGAAGCTGGTCCAGGGCGCACAGATGCTCGACGATCGGGACTCCCGCGCCGAGCAGGACGGTGTGCGCGGGCCGCGAGCGATCGCCGGTGTCGTCGATGTTCACCGAATCGATGCCGACCAGCGCCGCCCCCTGATCGGCGAGCCAGAGCGCCGCGGCACGCGTCAGGAATGGCGCGGCGACACCATAGGCCTGCGTGCCCCAGTGGCGATCCCAGCCGGTGTGGAGGAGCACCCCTCGGCCGTGGACGTCATAGGGGAGCAGCAGGTCCCGGTCGATGGCGCGACCGGACGCATCGCCGACGCGCACCACGATCCCGTCGAGGTCAGCCAGGGACTGGAGGCCCGCTCGCGTCCCTCGAGAAGCAAGTCAATACGCGGCCGCTCGTTCGCGGCCGGTATCCGGAAGCTGCTAGAGCGACCGCAGCCAGGATCTGCAGGCCAACGGTTTCGGCGAGGGCGCGTTGTCCTGTTACTTGCCTTGCTCTTCGCCTCGCTCTTTCCCTTGTCCTTCTCCCTCATCTGCTTGTCGAACGACGGCGGAATGCGAACCGATCGCTCTACAAGTCGACACGGCCCAGCCGGCGGGTGGCGGCGAGCGCGGGCACGATCATCCAGGCCAGCACCGAGGCGGTGAGGGCGAGCGCCGCACCGGCGGGGCCGTGCGTGAAGCGCAGCAAAGCGAGCGAGGCCGAGCCGAAGGCGGCCGTGCCCTCGATGCCGAGCAGCGCGCCGGTCCGGACTGCCCCGAATGGGTTGAGGATCACCGAGCAGATCAGCACCCGCGACGCAGCTCCCGAGGGCAGGAGGGAGGCGAGGCCAAGCGTCGCCAGGTCGATGAGGATGACGCCGAGGAACCAGACCACCAGGGCGATGGCGAGCGCGCGGGCCCGCTTTCGCCCCACCGCCCCGGAGGCGATGAGCGCGGCGATGGAGAGGAACGCGGCGGTGAGCAGCAGCGAACCCGCGACCAGCACCAGGTAACCGCTTCCACCCTCTGCGCCGACCCTCTGGAAGACGACCACGCCGGCCAGGTCGAAACCGATCAGCTGGGCAGCCGCCAGCGCGCCGAACAGGCCGAGCATCTCGCCGAGCAGGATGGTGCTGCGCGACACCGGCTGCGAGAAGAGCAACTCGGCCGTGCCGCGATCGGGCGCCAGCGCGAGCACGCCCATCAGCAGCGCGGCCAGGGGCACCACCAGGATCACCAGCTGCACCAGCGAAGCGCTGGTGCGGGCGAAGTCCTGGAAGCCGCTGCCGCCGGAGAGGATGTAGCCCGAGGCGGCGACCCCGAGCGACAGCACTGCGAAGACGACCGCAAAGATCAGTGTCCAGCGCGAGCGCACCGCGAGCAGGAGCTCCTGACGGGCGACCAGGAAGAGGATGGAGCTGCGGCTCATCGGCGCTCCTCGGCGGCGGGATGCGGGAGGGACTTGCCGAAGCGGAATCGCGGTACTCGCCGGATCCGGCGTCCTGGATGGAAGGCGCTCCGACAAGCCGTGAGAAACCGTCGCCGCCGCCGCACGCTCCGGCTGCTCCGACGTTACTGACTCCAAGAGCCCTTCAGTCCGAGCGGCGCTGCGACGCGCTTTACGGAGGCGCGCTCTCGACCTCGAGTCGGTTCCCCTCGCGGTCCTGGGCGATCAGCTGCTCCGCCAGCTTCGAGTCGCGCTCCGCGAGCGCGCGCATGCTGGTGGCAATCTCGAATCTCCACCTTGCCGCCGAGGCTGAGCAGCTTGTTGCGCAAATCCTCGAGCTGGGCGTCATACGTCTTGTCGGTGTGGGCCTTCATCATCCACATTTCCCGAGGGTCTGGAGCACCTCGATGGAAATCGAAGTGCTGGTGGGCTCGTGATGGCGAGGATCACGCCTGCCGCGGGATATCCGAGCCCGATCGGCGCTCCCTGGAAAGCGGGACAAAGCCCAACCCCTTCGTCCCGGCCGTCACCTCACTGGTTGCGAGCGAGGACGGGCTTTCCATTCACCGTCATTCCCTTCAGCGTCTCTTCCACCTTTTGGACCACGGGCTTGGGCAGGGGCGCGTAATCGAGCGCGGCGGCATCCTTCTGGCCCTGGTGCTCAGCCCACCAGATGAACTTGAGCAGCGCATCGCCCTTTTGTGTGTCCTGCTGATCGCGGTAGACGAGCAGGTAGGTGAAGGCCGCGATCGGGTAGGCATCGGCGCCGGGCTGGTCCGTGATGGACACGCGGTAGTCGTCGGGAATCTCCATCTTCGCCGCTGCCGCCGTTACCCCCGCGAGCGTGGGCTTCACCCAATTGCCGTCGCGGTTCCTCAGCTCGGCGGTCGGCAGCTTGTTCTGATTCGCGTACGCCAGCTCGACGTACCCGATTGCCCCCTCCGACTGCTTCACCACTCCGGTGACGCCCTCGTTGCCCTTGCCGCCCAGGCCCACCGGCCAGTTCACGCTCGTGCCCTTGCCCGGACCGGCCTTCCACTCCGGCGACACCTTCGAGAGGTAGTCGGTGAAGATGTTGGTGGTGCCGGAGCCATCGGAGCGGTGGGCCACGGTGATGGCCATGTCCGGCAGCTTGGCCGTCGGGTTCTGCGTCCGCAGCGCCTCGTCGTTCCACTTCGTGATCTTGCCCAGATAAATGCTGGCGAGCGTCTCCGGCGCGAAGCGCAGCTCCTTCACCTCGGACAGGTTCCAGACGATCACCACCGCCCCCATCACCGTCGGGATGTGCTGCAGACCCGGCGCCTTCTGCAGTTGCTCATCGCTGAGCGGCGCATCGCTGGCGCCGAAGTCGACCGTGCGCTCCGTGATCTGCTTGATGCCGCCGCCCGATCCGATCGACTGGTAATTGATCTGCACGTCCGGATGCAGCTTGTTGTACTCGCTGAACCACTTCGAATAGATGGGGAACGGGAAGGTCGCGCCCGCGCCGTTGATCAGCAGCTTGTCGGCGAACGCCGCGCCGCTCAGGGCCACCAGGATGCCTGCAATGAAGGTGCTCTTTTTCATGGGTGCCTCTTGTAGGGTATTGCGTGTGACAGCGGTGTAACGAAGCTGGAGCGTTTGGATGGCCCTCAGGGGGCCGAAGGCAACTTCAACCAGAAGCGGCTTCCCCCTCGCCCGCTCTCCACGCCGACTTCGCCGCCCTGCACCTGCGCCAGGTGCTTGACGATGGCGAGGCCGAGCCCGCTGCCGCCGTCGGCGCGCGCACGCCCTCGGTCCACCCGGTAGAAACGCTCGAAGATGCGCCGCTGGTGCCGCACCTCCACGCCCGGACCGGTGTCCAGCACCGAGATCATCACGTGGGGCCCGGCGGCGTCTGCCAGGAGCGTCACGCGGCCATTTTCGGGCGTGTACTTGATCGCGTTGTCGAGCAGGTTGACGAGGATCTGTTCCAGCGCCCTCGCGTCGCAGCACACCTTGAGTCGCTCAGGAACGTCTGCGCCAAGGTGGATCCCCTTTGCGTCGGCACGCTCCTTCACGAACTGCAGGGCCGACTCGCAGACGGCGACCGCGTTCTGACTGCCCAGCTCCACCGGCCACTGCCCGGACTCCATCCGCGAGAGATCGAGCAAGTCACTCGTCAAGCGGCTTAGCCGCGCGGCCTGCCGTGCGATCATCTCCAGGAACGGCCGCGCGTTGTCGTCCGCCTCCATTCCGAGCAGCGTCTCCGCGGCGCCCGAGATGGCGGACACGGGCGTGCGCAGCTCGTGGCTGGCGTTGGCGATGAAGTCGCCGCGCACCGCCTCGGCGCGCTTCTGCGCGGTGAGATCGCGGAGCACGAGCAACGCCCGGCCGCCCGGCAGCGGCGCGGCCATCGCTCCCACGATCTTGTTGTCCTGCGCAGGCAGCGTGACCTCACACCGATCCGCGCAACCGGTGAGCGCGCGGCTGGTGAACTCGCTGAGCTTGTCGCTGCGGGTTGCTTGCAGCACCGTGCGCCCCACGGTGCGGACCGCGAGCAGGTCGTCGAGCGCGGAGTTGGCGGCGAGGAACCGGCAGCCCGGCTCGATCAGCGCTGCGGGTTCGGGGAACGCATCGATCATCGCCTGCGGCGAGGGATTCGCCGCCGCCGCCGACATCGCTGACGCGCGCCGGGAGAGGCTCGCCGAGAGTTCCTCCAGATCGAGTGGCAGCGGAGGTCCGTCGATCGTCTCCAGCGCGCCGCGAATGACGGCGATCGCCTCGGGCAAGGGAACCACTCGTTTGAAGAGCGCCATCAGTTTTCCGCCGGATCGACGAGCCGGTATCCAGCGCCGCGCACCGTCTCGAGCAGGTCCCGCGCGGAGCCGAGCTTTTCGCGAAGCCGCTTGATGTGGGTGTCGACCGTGCGCGTCTGTGTCTCGGGCGAGAGGCCCCAGACTTCGTCGAGGAGTTGCTCGCGGGATTGCACGCGTCCGGCCCGCGAAACGAGCGACAGCAACAACTTGAACTCCAGCGCGGTGAGGTCCACCTCCTCCCCTTCGACGTAGGCGCGGTGCGACTCGACGTTCATCTTGATCGGTCCTGCCACCGTCCGCAGCGTCTCGCGCTCGTCGGGCGGGCGCCGCCGGAGCACGGCCTTGATCCGAAGCATCAGCTCTCGAACGCTGAACGGCTTGGTGACGAAGTCGTCGGCTCCCAACTCGAACCCGAGCACGCGGTCGATCTCTTCTCCTCGCGCGGTGAGCATCAGGACCGGAACGTGGGCGGTCCTGGGCGTCGTCTTCACCTGCTTGCAGATCTCCGTCCCCGGGACGTCGGGCAGCATCAGGTCGAGCAACACCAGGTCGGGCACTCTCCGCTCGATGCACGCGCGCGCCTGCTCGCCGTCGTACGCGACTGCCGCATCGAAGCCGGCCTGCTTCAGGCTGAACTCGAGGACTTTCACGATGTCGCGCTCGTCCTCGACGATAAGCACCTGTTGCTTCAGGGTCATGCCGGCTGGTGATAGCGCGCTGAAGTGACGCCGCCGTGACGGCTGGGCAAACTCCTGGCGGCGGGGACCGCATTCGCTGCGCTCTTCGCTCCCCTGGATGCCCGCTCAACGCTTTTTCCGCCGCCGCGCCTCCGACGCCGGCGCGAGCAGGGTTTGAACCGCGGGCGATCGCGAAGCGTCGGAGAGCATTGCCCGTCGCGCCAGCGCGATGAAGTGCTCCTGGCTGCGCAGCGGCACGGCCGCCCTTCCGTCCGTGCCGGGCTGCACACGCTCATAGCCCCCGTCGGAACGCAGCACCCATGTTTTCTGGTTGTCCCCCTGCATGGTGCCGAGGATCTCGCCGATGATTCTCTCTTTCACGGCAACGTCTTCGACCGGAAATGCGACATCCACACGCCGCGCGAAGTTGCGCTCCATCCAGTCGCCGGACGCGAGATAGACTTTCCGCTCCCCCCGTGCGTGAAAGAACCAGATCCGCGCGTGCTCGAGGAAGCGATCGACGACGCCGCTGACGCGAATGCGGTCGCTGACCCCGGGAATGCCGGGGCGCAGGCAGCAGATGCCGCGCACCAGCAAGTCGATCTGCACGCCGGCCTGCGCCGCGCGATAGAGCGCCTCGATGACGTCGGGATCGGCGAGCGCATTCATCTTCGCGACGATTCGGCCGGTCTCGCCCGCCTTCGCTTCCTCGGCGATCATCTCCAGCAGCGCAACCTTCAAGCCCAGCGGCGCGACGAGGAACTTGCCCCACGAGGCAGGGCGCGAATACCCCGTGAGCAGGTTGAAGAGCGCGCTCGCATCCGCCGTCAGATCGTCGCGCGCCGTGAACAGCGACAGGTCCGAGTAGCTGCGCGCGGTGGCCGGGTTGTAGTTGCCGGTTCCGAGATGCACGTAGCGGCGCAGCTTCTCTCGCTCGCGTCGCACCACCAGCGCGACCTTGCAGTGCGTCTTGTAGCCGATCAGGCCATAGACGACATGCACACCGGAACGCTCCAGCTCGCGCGCCCAGACGATGTTCGCTTCCTCGTCCATGCGCGCCTTCAGCTCGACCAGCGCGGTGACCTGCTTTCCGTCCTCGGCAGCGCGCTGCAGGGCGCGCACGATGGGATTGTCCCGGCCGGCCCGGTACAGCGTCATCTTGATCGCCAGGACGGCAGGGTCCTCCGAGGCCGCCTCGATGAACGAGACCACCGGCTCGAACGACTCGTACGGGTGATGCAGGAGCACGTCGCGTTCGCGGATCACCTGGAACAGGTCTGCTTCGACGAGCGCGGCAGGCAGCGTCGGAGTGAACGGATCGTCGTGCAGTCCCTTCAGCTCCGGCCGCGAGAGGATGATGGGGACGAACTCCTGGAGCGCGAGAGGACGCCGGTGGTGATACACGTCGGCGGCAGAGAGCTGGAGCGCGCGGGCGAGAAACTGTGAGGCCGGCTCGTCCGGGTGGGCGTTGATCTGCAGACGAACGGCCGCGCCGCGATCGCGCCGGCGCACCTCGCGCTCGATGGTGATGAGGAGGTCCTCCGCCTCCTCCTCGTCGATGTTCAGGTCCCAGTTCCGGGTGACGCGGAAGGCCCAGCAGCCCTCGATGGGCATGCCGGGGAACAGTTGCCCGACATGCGCGGAGATCACCTCCTCGAGCAGCACGTAGCTGTCGCCCAGCGGGACCAGGCGCGGCAGCACGGCCGGGACCGGCACCACCCCGTACCGCAGGTGCGCTCCCGCATCCGAGGCGAAGCGGATCGCCAGGTTCAGCGATTTGTTCCGCAGGTGGGGGAAGGGATGGGATGGGTCCAGCGCGATCGGGGTGAGCACCGGCAGCACTTCCCGCTGGAAGTAGTCGGCGAGCTTCACCGCGAGATCGTGCGAGAGCTGCCCGCTAGGCTGGAGACGCACTCCGGCCGCTTCGAGCCGCGGGATGATGTCCGCGAGCAGGACCCTCTCCTGCCGCTCCACCATCGCGTGACAGCGCTGCGAGATGATCTGGAGTTGCTCGGCAGGACTCATCGCGTCCGGGCCGGTCTCTTCGACCCGCCCGAGGATCTGCTGCTTGAGCCCCGCGACGCGGATCATGAAGAACTCGTCGAGATTGCCGCTCAGGATGGCGAGGAACCGAAGCCGTTCCAGGAGCGGCACCGCCGGATCGCAGGCCTCGTCCAGCACGCGCTCGTTGAACGCCAGCGACGAGAGCTCACGGTTGATGAACCTGGCTGGATCGCGCAGCTCCACGTGAGGCGGAGCGGTGCGCGGCGGCTGACTCGCGGTCACTTGGGCTGCTTCCATCCGGGCGGCTCCGCGGCGACGGCGGAGAACAGCACAGGCGCTGCGCATCCGAGTGTGACTTTTCAGTGACGCGGTCGATCGCGACCGGCAGACCCTTGTGGATAACTTCGCGCGTCCCCGCCAAGTGCCAGTTTGGGCGGTCGAATTGCCGAACCACCTTTCAATCTGCCCGCGAGCGGGCTCTTGCCTGGCGGCATGCTGATACCGGTGGACAGTCCTGCGGACGGACGTAATCATCTGCCCCGTCCGGTGCAGCACCGAATCGAGGGCGGGATCGATCGATGAAGACAGTCGTTTTCGCGAGCATCCACGACGCTGCGCGCTGCAAGATCGCTGCTGCGTTCTTCAACGCCTTCACCATGCCCTCGCTGGCCCGCGG
>JBGQLA010000049.1:0-18327 GCA_041499865.1 Deltaproteobacteria bacterium | reverse complement strand
GGGTGCGTCCACCGGCGTGAGCCACTCCGCATAGCGCGGCTCCAACCCTCGCACCGCGCGGAAGAAGGTCGACTGGATCTCGCGGGTGACCGGGCCCATCTCGCCGGCGCCGATGCGCCGGTCGTCGACCTCCCGCACCGGGGTGATCTCCGCGGCGGTGCCGCACATGAACGCCTCGTCCGCGCAGTAGAGATAGTCGCGGCTGAACCGGCGCTCCTCGACCGAAATCCCCTTGTCCTTGGCGATGCGGAGGATCGACTCGCGGGTGATGCCCTCGAGGATGCCGCCGGCGACGGGAGGGGTGTAGAGGACGCCGTCGCGGACCATGAAGACGTTCTCGCCGGTGGCCTCGCCTACGTAGCCCTGCTGGTCGAGGAGGATCGCCTCGTCGTAGCCGGCCATCAGGGCCTCGCGCTTGGCGAGGACGCCGTTGAGGTAATGGCCCGTCACCTTCGCGCGGGTGGGATCCGAGTTCATGTGCATCCGCGTGTACGAGCTGACCTTCACCCGGATGCCCTTCTTCAGGCCTTCCTCGCCGAGGTACGCGCCCCAGAACCAGGTGGCGATGCAGACCCTCACCGGGTTGACGGCGCCGACGCCCATCAGCCCGTCCGCGTAGTATGCGATGGGCCGCAGGTAGCCCTCGTTCATCTTGTTCGCCACCATCACCTGCTTGCAGGTCTCGAAGATCTGCTCCTTGGTGAAGGGCATCTCCATCAGGCAGATGTGCGCGCTCTCGAACAGCCGGCGCACGTGCTCGCGGAGGCGGAAGATGGCGCCACGCCCGTCGGGCTGTGGGTAGCAGCGGATGCCCTCGAAGACGGCGACGCCGTAGTGCAGCGAGTGCGTCAGGACGTGGACCTTGGCGTCAGCCCAAGGCACCAGGTTGCCGTTCATCCAGATCAGCTTGGACTCCTTGAGCTTCTCGACTTTCTTCGCGGCCACGATTCGCCTCGGAGCTTTTGCGTTCGGGCGCGCCTCTTAACACGCGCAACAGGCTAAAGATAGATGCGCCGCCTCAGCTCTGGCTTCCGTTCCCCAGCGGGCCGATGGGCGCGAGGAGCCGCTGGAGCGTGGGGAGCTCGTCGAGGAGCTCTTCCTTCGCCGAGCGGACGATGGCCTGGAGGGCGCGCTGGCTGGGAAGGAGCGCGAGAGGGGAGAGCGTGCGGCGGAAGGCCTTGTAGATGTGCGCGTACGGGCGGTTGCGCGCCACCGCCGGCGCGGCGACGCTCTGCAAAGGCAGCCAGAGGGGCGTCATCAGGCGGGGAGCGAAGCCGTCGAGGGCGAAGATCACCACGTTGCGGCTTCCACCCCCGGGGAGGCCGCTGCGTTGCACGTGTTGCCACGCGGTGCGCACCGGGACGTTGTCCACCACCCCTCCGTCGCAGAGGCGGAGCAGGTTGTGGCGCTCGAGCAGGCCGTGCAGCAGCTCGTGCATGCGCGGGTCGTCGCGCAGGACGTCGTAGTGGATCACTCCGGGGACGCTCGCGGAGAACCCCGTCGCGTCGATCGCGTCGGCCTGGCGCGTCTCCGCCGAGGCGCCGAACACCAGGCGCGAGGTCAGCCGCGGGATGCGCGCCAGCTCGGAGATCGCCGCCGTCAGCCGCTGCACGTTGCGGTGCATGGCCCGCACGCCCCAGCGGGAAGGATCGGGGTCGGGCATCCCCATCATCGTCTCGTATTCCTCGAGCGGGCGGGGGAGCTTCCCGCGGCGGATCCCGGTGACCGTGACCAAGAGCGGGATGGGGAGATCCGACATGCGCAGCGGCGAGCCGTCCGGATGCCGGAACCAGTGCCCGATGGCGGCGCGCAGATGCAGCCGGAGCGGTCCGGGCAGGCCGTAGATGCTGGGCTGCGGAACGAGCCGGAAGATCTTCCGGTAGGTGAGGTCCTCGAGGATCTCCGGGATCCGCGCCAGATCGAACCTTCGCTCGCGGGCGCGGAAGAGCCCGAGGATGGCGCCCATCGAGCTGCCCGCGATCAGCGAGGGCTGCAGGCCCGCGGCTTCCAGGAGGGCGAAGGCGGCGAGATGCACGTACCCGGTTCCGCCGCCGCCGCCGCACACCAGCACCAGGTGGCGGTCGCGCACCTCGCTGTCGAGCCGCTCCGCGGGAAGGCGATGGCCGAGCTGGCGCGTGACCTCCGCCACCGCGTCGTGCGCGATCCGCCGCGCCTCCCGCGATGCAGGCAGGAGCTCGTGCGGGGCAGCGAGGACCGGACGCTGCGGATCGAGCAGCGGCCAGAGCACCTGCACCAGCTTCTCGCGGAACGGGCGGAGGATGGCGGCCACCGCCACGTCGCGGCCGTCGGGCGCGCGCACGTGCCAGCACCGGCCCAGCGCCAGCGCGTAGCGGATGGCGGTCTCGTCGCGCTCGTCCAGGCGGCCGCGGGCCGCGACCGCCGCGCGCGCCAGCTGCGCCTCCATGGCGGTGATCGGCCCGACCTCCGCGAACCTTTCCTGGAGCAGCGTCATCGGGGCCCGGGCGGCGCGCTCATGCCGCTCCCAGGACGCGGAGGAACGCCGCGCGCACCTCGGCGGCGGTTCGCTGGTAGTCCGCGAGCAGCTCCTCGCCCGCGCGCGGTCCGGAGTAGCCCATGCGCCGGGCGAGACGCAAAAGCTCCGCGCCGGTCTCCGGAAGGCGGTCCACCGATCGATCGCGCACGATGCGAAGCCGCGACTCCAGGCGGCGCAGGAAGAGGTACCCGCGCGCGAGCGGGGCGTGGTCGTGCGGCGAGAGGTGCCCGTGCGCGAGCAGCAACGAGAGCGCCTGCGGCGTGTTCGCCGAGCGGACCTGCGGGTCGGTAGCGCCGTGCACGAGCTGGAGGAACTGCACCGCGAACTCCACGTCCACGAGGCCCCCCCGCCCCAGCTTGGAATTGTACCGCC
Organism: Deltaproteobacteria bacterium; assembly: GCA_041499865.1. Lineage (GTDB taxonomy): Bacteria > Myxococcota > Myxococcia > Myxococcales > 40CM-4-68-19 > 40CM-4-68-19. The sequence continues at coordinate 15,440 of JBGQLA010000049.1, read as the reverse complement.
CGGGTGATTCGTCGGCAATTTCGCGCTCCATCCGCTCGCGCATCGCCAGGAGCTCCTTCGCCGCGGCGGCGCGGTCGATCGGGCGGAACAGGCTCGGCTGCAGGACCTCGGTGAAGGCCCGCCCGAACAGCGCCTCGTCCCCGACCACCAGCCGCGCCCGCAAGAGCGCCTGGCGTTCCCAGAGGCGGGCCTCGCGGGCGTGATAGGCGGCGAGCGCCTCGAACGAGACCACCAGGGGCCCCGCGCTCCCGCTGGGCCGGAGCCGGGTGTCGATGTGGTAGAGGAACCCCTCCCGCAACGGCAGGGTGAGGTGGCTGATCAGCTTCTGCGCGATGCGGGCGAAGTACTCGTGGTTCGTGCCGTGCTCTCCCGGCGCGTTCGAGTCCGCCGGCGCGTAGAGGAAGAGCAGATCCAGGTCGGAGTGGTACCCCAGCTCGCGCCCGCCGAGCTTGCCCAGCGCGACCACCGCCATCGCAGCGTCGCGGCGCCCGTATCGCTTCTCGATCTCGCGGGTGGCCAGCGTAAAGCACGCGTCGACGCAGGCGTCGGCGAGATCGGAGAGCTGGCGCGAGACCTGCTCGACGTTCAGCGCCCCCGCCACGTCGTGCAGCCCGATGCGAAGCACCTCCTCGTTCCGGAAGCGCCGCAGCTCGGTCAGCCGGCCCTCCACGTCGAGGTCCTCGAACGGCCGCAGCCGGATCGCCAGGTCGCTGCGCAGATCGGTGCGATCGCGGATCAGGGCGGCCGCGCCGCGGAGCACGAGCTGATCGATCAGCTCCGGATGGCGGAGGAGCTGCCGCGAGAGGTAGTCGCTGGACCCGAAGAGCGAGACCAGGAGTCGGGTGGTGCGCGCACTCTGCGCCAGGAGCTCGCTGCTGGCGCGCGGATTGGAGAGGCTCCCGAAGAGGTCCGCCAGGTGCCGCAGGGCCTGGTCCGGATCGGGCGCGGCGGCGAGCTCGGTCACCAGCGCGGGCCCGAGCGGCTGCGCGTCGTGGAACGGCGTCCCCCGCTTGCGAGCCAGCCGGTTCAGCTCCTCGGCGCTGGCGTCGGGCTGGGCGAACCCGAGCTCGGCGAGCGCCTTGCTCCGCTGCTCGGTGCTCGCTTCAGGGTCGGCCGCGGCGGCGGCGCGGGGATCCTCGTCGGGAGCATCGCCGGAGGCGACGCGCAGCAGGTCCTTGAAGCGCGCTTCGACGTGCGCGCGGTGGCGGGAGAGGTCGCGCTCCATCGCGCCCGCGTCGGCGTACCCGGCGCGGCGCGCGAGCCGCTCGCGCTCGCGGGGATCCTCGGGCATCGAGTGCGTCTGCCGCTCGGCGACCATCTGGATCCGGTGCTCGAGGCGCCGCAGGACCACGTAGGCCTCGCCCAGCTCGTCGCGGTCGCGGCTGGAGATCAGCCCGGCATAGAGCAGCCGCTCCAGCGCCTTCAGCGTCCCGCGGACGCGCAGGTTGGCGTCGCGGCCGCCGTGGAGGAGCTGGAGGGCCTGGACGAAGAACTCGATCTCGCGGATGCCGCCGCGGCCCAGCTTGAGATCGACGCCCGGCGCGCGCGCAGCCTCCTTCTCGGCGCGCGCCTTGAGCAGGCGCATCTCGTCGATGGCCTTGAGGTCGAAGTACTTGCGGAACACGAACGGCACCAGCTGCCGCAGCGCCTCCTCTCCGGCGGCGAGGTCGCCGGCGATCGGGCGCGCCTTGAGGAGCGCGAACCGCTCCCAGGCCGCGCCCTGGGACTCGTAATAGAGCTCGAGGCCGTGGATCGCGTTCACGATCGGGCCGCTGCGCCCCTCCGGCCGCAGATCCAGGTCGACGCGGAAGACGAAGCCTCCTTCCGGAGCGGCGCCCGGCGAGCCCACCGACGCGGTCGCCGCTTCGGCCAGCCTGGCGTAGAAGGCGAAGTGATCGATCGGATTCTGGCCGCTGGTCCTGCCGTCCTTTTCGTAGACGTAGAGCACGTCGGCGTCGGAGGAGAAGTTCAGCTCCTCGCCGCCCAGCTTCCCCATCCCCAGCACGCAGAACCCGGAGGGCCCGTCGGGGATGCGCCCGTCGGGGGCGCCGTGCACCGCACAGAGCCTGCGGTAGTGGAAGTCCACCGCTGCCTCGAAGGCGCCGGCGGCCAGGCGGGAGAGGTCGCGGGTCACCTCCGGGACGGAAGCGCCGGAGAGATCGCGCAGGGCGATGCGCAGGACCTCGGCGTGCTTGTGGCGCCGCAGCCTGCGCGCCAGCGAGACCGCATCGGAGCGGCGGGAAGCGCGGAGCGGAGTGGGGCGGTGGGGAAAGCGCGAGCAGGCGAGCAGGTCGACGAGCCGCGGCCGCGCCGCGAGCAGCTGGGCGAGGAACTTCGAGGCGGCGCAAACGCGGACCAACGGCGCCAGCGCCGCCACGGGCGCAGGGCGGCCGTAGCGGTGCTTGCGCGCGGCGAGCGCCCGGACCGCGCCGGCGAGGGCCCCGTCGGGGTCCGGGGACTGCGCGCAGAGCGCCAGCAGCTCCGCTGCGGGCAGACCCGTCTCCTGGGGAATCCGCGACGCGAGCCGCTCCGCCCGCTCGAGGTCCTCCCAGCCAGCGGGCGCTTGCATCCGGGGAGATCCCTGCACGCCCGCGAGTGTAGCAGCGGGCGCGCAATTGCCGCGCCAAAGCCGCGTCGCTATGCTCTTTTCATGCTGTCTCCGAGAGGACGCGAAGGGATCGCTCCCGAGACGTTCCGTCCCTGGATGGCGGTGCGCACCGTGGTGATGGGCGCCGCGACGCTCTGGATCGCGGTCCTCCTCGCGCTGGTGGCGATGCACGGGGCGACGCGGTCCTCGTTTCTCTCCGCGGCGTTCTTCGTGGTCCTGTTCTCCGCCTGCTCGCTCTTCTACCACCGGCTGGCGTTCATCGTCAGCGACACGGGCCTCACCATCCGCACCGTCGCGATGGAGCGCACCGTGCCGTTCGAGGCCATCGTCCGGGTGGACGTGCAGCCCGGGCTGATCGGGACCTCCTACGCGGTGCGGACGCTCGGCGGTTCGCTGACGTTCTCCTCGCTGCTCGCGGGTCACCAGCGGCTCTGCGACCTGATCGTCCGCCGCGCGCGCCTCTGCTGAGCGCGGCCAAGGTACTATCCGCAGCGCCGTGCGCGCGCTCCTCGTCCTCCTCCTGCTCTCTGGCTGCAAGCGAACCGGCGGCGAGTACGCCGTCCACCGGGTGCGGGGGACGATCGAGATCGACGGCGTGCTCGCGGAATCCGCCTGGGACCGCGCCGAGCGCGCGGGGCCGTTCGTGCGGAGCCTCGACGGCAAGCCGGCCACCGCGGCGACCGAGGCGCGGCTGCTCTGGGACGACGATCATCTCTACGTCGCCTTCCTCGCCGCGGACACGAATGTCGCAGGGGTGTTCTTCAAGGACGACGAGAAGCTGTACACCTCGAACGTGGTGGAGATCTTCCTCGACCCGTCGGGAGACGGATCGCAGTACGACGAGATCGAGGTCGCGCCCACCAACGCGCTGTTCGACGCCAGCTTCTCCGGCGGGCCGCGAAAGGGGATGGATCTCTCCTGGTCGTCGCACGCGCGCCACGCGGTGCACGTGGACGGAACCCTGAACGACCCGAGCGACGTCGATCGCGGCTGGACCGTCGAGCTGGCGATCCCCTTCGCCTCCCTGACCGGGATGCCGAAGCCGCGGCCAGCGCGCGGCGACCGCTGGAAGTTCAACCTCTACCGCCTGCTCCAGGGCCCCGGGCAGCCGGGCGAGGGGCAGGCGTACTCCCCGCCGATGCGCGGCGATTTCCACGCGCTGGACCGCTTCGCGACCCTGCGATTCGAGGACTGAGCGCTCCGTCAGTCGCGGCGGAAGCGGTGGATCCGGAGACTCCTTCCGTCGCTCTCGGCGACGATCGCGCCTTCCGCGGTGGTGAAGCGCCGGCCCGGCGTTCGCGCCACCACGTCGGGATGGGGAAAGCCGAACCGGTTTGCCGCGCCCACCGAGAAGACGGTGAAGGCCGGCGCGACCCTGCGCAGGAATGCCTCCGTGCTGCTGGTCCGGCTGCCGTGGTGCGGCGCCTTGAGGAGCTGCGCGCGGATCTCCGCCGGCCCCTGCGAAAGGTCCGCCTCGGCGAGCGCCTCCACATCGCCCGCGAGCAGCACCGCGACCTGGCCGTGCACCAGGCGGAGGACGATGGAGTTGTCGTTCAGCGAGCGCCCGCTCTCGAAGTGCGACGCGACCTCGATCCGCACGCCGGAGAGCGTGAGCTCGCGCGGCTCGCGGACCGGCACGCCGCGCGCTGCCGCCCGCGCCCGGACCGCGGAGGCGATGGCGTCGCGCTCCGGCGTCATCCACAGCTCGCCGACGGGGATGCGGTCGAGCAGCGTGAGCATCCCGCCGGCGTGGTCGGGATGCGGATGCGTGAGCACCGCCACCTCCAGCCGGCGGATGCCCAGCTCGGCGAGCGCCGGAGCGATGTCGCGGGAACCGGGATCGAACCTTCCCGGCCAGCGCAGGTCTCCGCCCGCGTCGATCAGCATGGCGGAGCCTCCGGGGAACTGCACCACGGCGGAATCGCCCTGGCCCACCGCCAGGAAGGTGAGGGTCATCCCGGCGCGCGCGTGCGCCAGCGCGGCCCGCGAGCCCGCCAGCAGCGCGAGGAGGGCCCAGGGGGCGAGCGCGGTGCGGAAGGCGCGCCGGGCGCAGAGATAGACGCCGGCGTACCAGAGCGCGCAGGCGAAAAGGCCCGGCGCGGCGACCGCGAAGGTGGCAAAGGGCAGGTTGGCGAAGAAGTGCGACGCGCCCAGCGTGGCTCCCGCGAGCAGGTCCGCGATCCACCAGAGGGGAAGCAGATCGAACGGCACCAGCAGGGTGGCGATGGGGATCGCCGCGAGTCCCGGGAGGAGACCGAGCGCATTGGCCGCCACCGACACCAGCGAGATCCGGTGGAAGGCCGCCGCGAGCAGCGGGGCCGTGCAGAGCGCAGCGGCGGCGGTGGCGCAGCCCAACCCGAGCAGGTGCTCCGGGACGCGGCGCCAGAGCCGCGCGCCGGCGGCGGGGAAAGGGACCGGAAGCGCCTCGCGCAACGGCCGCGCTAGCAGGATCAGGCCCCCGATCCCGGCGACGGAGAGCTGCAAGGCGAGATCGTGCGTGGCCGCGGGATCGAGCAGCGCGCAGGCGGCCGCGCCGAGGGCGAGCGTGGTCAACCCGTCCTTGCGGCGGGCCAGCGCCGACCCGAGCAGGCCGATCGAGGCGCCGACGCCGGCGCGGATGGCCGGCCAGGGAGCGCCAAGCAGGAGCACCTCGAAGGCCGCGAAGGGCAGGGCGACGGCGGCGCCGAACAGGCCCGCGCGGATCCGCGCCGCCCAGCGCGTGCGCAGCCAGGCGCGGCGGGCCAGCTCGCGCACGACCAGCGCCACCACCGCGAGGTGCAGCCCCGAGCTGGCGAGCAGGTGCACGAGGCCGCTCGCCGCCAGCTGGTCCTCGGCCTCGCGGGAGAGGGCGCTGCGGTCGCCGACGGCGAGCGCGGTGACCAGCGCCGCGCGCTCGGGAGAACCGCAGACCGCGGCGGCGCGTTCCGCGAAGCGGCTGCGCAGCCCGTCGACCCAGCGGAAGAGGCGAGGGCCGCTCTCGAGCACCTCGATCACTTCCGCGCTGCCTTCGACCGCGATCCCGCGCGCGGCGAGCAGGGCGCGGCGGTCGCGTCCGCCAGGATTGAGCCGGGGCGGAGGCACGTGCACCTGGCCGAAGAAGCGCGCCCGGTCGCCGCGGTGGACGGGGATGCCCCGCAGGCGCAGAGAGACCAGTCCTCGCGGCACCCGGATCACGTCCGGCGAAATCACCCGGCCTTCGAACTCCTCCGGGAGGTCGAACGGCGCCGGGCTCTCCTGGGCGGCGCCGCGCAAGAGACCAAGAGCGGCGCCGAGCGCGGCCGCGCGTGCCGGCCGCCAGAGAGCAAAGGCCAGGGCGAGAAGAGCGGTCCACCAGGGAAGCGGGATTCCGAAGTACGCGCCGGCAAGACATGCCGCGCACGCCACCAGCAGCGGCCGTGCCCCCAACGCCCCTCCCCCCGAACCCCATGTGCGCGCTTGCCTGCACCGGCCGCGCACGAGCCGGCCACGCTACACCCCGCCGGTGATCGCCGTCAAGTGAGTCCTTGACTCACCATGGCGCTTCGTGTTAAAGGCGTGTTCCTATGCAGACTTTTAAGGTCGGTGACAAGGCCGTCTACCCGGGCCAGGGCGTCGGCGAAGTCATGGGCATCGAGCACAAGGACATCGCCGGGCAGCGGCAGTCGTTCTACGTCCTGAAGATCATGGAAAACGGGATGAAAATCCTCATCCCCATCAACAAGGTCGGCTCGGTCGGGCTGCGGTCGCTGATCGACGAGAGGGCGGTCAACAAGGTCTATACGATCCTGAAGCAGAAGGACATTTCGGTCGATTCCGCCACCTGGAACCGCCGCTACCGCGAGTACATGGAGAAGATCAAGACCGGCTCCGTGTTCGAGATCGCGGAGGTCCTGCGCGACCTGTACCTCCTCAAGTTCGACAAGGATCTGAGCTTCGGCGAGCGCAAGATGCTCGACACCGCCCGGAACCTGCTCATCAAGGAGCTCTCCCTCGCCAAGGGCGTCAACGAGGACGACATCGAGGGCGATCTGAAGACCATCTTCAACTGCTGACCGTCCGCTCGGCACCCCCCCTGGGGACACCATTCACCGGGTCCTGCTCCTGCGGACCGGACGCGCGGGACAGGGGCATGGTGTCCCCGTAGATGCACCGGCAGCCATGCACCGTGACGTAGGGCGGCTCTGGTAGAAGAGGAGCCCATGCCGCTGCGCGTCTTCAACACGCTGGCGAACGAGAAGCAGGACTACGTCCCGCTGGAGCCCGGGCGCATCGGCATCTACGTCTGCGGGATCACCGTCTACGATCTCGCCCACATGGGACACGCCCGGATGCTCACCGCGTTCGACGTGGCGGTCCGCTTCCTCCGCTGGGCGGGCTGGAAGGTGGCGTACGTCCGCAACTGGACCGACGTGGACGACAAGATCATCCGCCGGGCGCAGGAGCGGGGGCAGGATCCGCTGGCCTTCGCCGAGCACTTCATCGAGGAGTGCCGCCGCGACATGAACGCCCTGAACATCCTGCCGGCGGACATCGAGCCGAAGGCGACCGCCCACATCCCCGAGATGCAGGCGCTGATTTCCCGGCTGATCGAGCGGGGTTACGCGTACGCTTCGCAGGGAGACGTGTACTTCTCCGTCCGCTCGTTTCCGGCGTACGGCAAGCTCTCGAAACGCAACCTCGACGATCTGCTCTCCGGAGCCCGGGTGGAGCCCGGCGAGCAGAAGCGCGACCCGCTCGATTTCGCGCTCTGGAAGGCGGCGAAGCCGGGCGAGCCGGAGTCGGTGATCTGGGAAAGCCCCTGGGGCCCCGGCCGCCCCGGCTGGCACATCGAGTGCTCGGCGATGTGCCAGAGATATCTGGGCACCACCTTCGACATGCACGGCGGCGGCAAGGATCTGGTGTTTCCGCATCACGAGAACGAGATCGCCCAGAGCGAGGCGGCGAGCGGCCAGGATCTGGCGCACTACTGGCTGCACAACGGATTCGTCACCGTCGACGCGGAGAAGATGAGCAAGTCGCTGGGGAACTTCCGCACGATCCGGGATCTGATGACGCACTGGGACGGCGAGGCGCTGCGCGCGTTCCTGCTCTCGACCCAGTACCGGCACCCGATCAACTTCACCGAATCGGCGATCGTCGAGGCGGATCGGCGCGTGGAGTACTTCTACGAGACGCAGGCGAAGGCCGAGGCCTGGCTGCAGGCGAAGAAGTTCTCGCCCTCCGCCGCGCCGGAGCCGATCGCCGAGCATGCGCAGGCCTTCCGCGCCGCGATGGAGGACGATTTCAATACGGCGGAGGCGCTCGCCCGCGTCGAGCGGGTGCATGGGCTGCTCAACGCGCGGATCGACGCCAAGGGTCGGCCGGAGGAAGTGGCGGCGCTGCTGGGGACGGCGCGGATGCTGGCCCTGGTGCTCGGCCTGGCCTCGCGCTCGCCGCTGGAGGCGATCCGCGCCCGCCGGCAGCTCGCGGCGGCGCGCAAGGGCATCGATCCGGCCTGGGTCGAGGAGCGCATCGCCGCGCGGCTGGAAGCGCGCAAGGCGAAGGATTTCGCCCGGGCCGACGCCGTGCGCGCCGAGGTCGCAGCCCGCGGGGTGGAGCTGCGCGACGGCCCTTCCGGCACCGACTGGCGCGTGCTGCTGTGAACCGGCTGGAGACGGCGCGGCTGTTGCTGGTGCAGCTGGATCTCGATTCCATCGAGGCCTGGATCGCCCGCGACGCGCGCCGGCTGCTGGAGCTGACCGGGGCGCGCTTTCCCGAGCCGGTGGATGCGCCGCCTCTCTTCGACTCCGATCTGTCGCGGATCCGCGATCAGCTCGCCTCCGGCCGCGAGTCGGGTCCCTGGCTGTTCGTGCTGCGCGAGACCCGCGAGCCCGTCGGCGCAGGCGGGACCGCGGCGGCGGGCGAGGGCGCCCTCTTCATCGGCTATTCCGTCTGGCCGCGGCACCAGAAGCGGGGCTACGCGCGGGAAGCGGTCGGCGCTCTCTGCGAGCACGGGTTTTCCCAACCGGGCGTGAAGCGCATCCGGGCGACGATCCCGGTGGGCCACCTCGCCTCCGAGCGGGTCGCTGCTGCCGCCGGCTTCCGCCGCGTCGGGCGCGACTTCGACCCCGACGCCGGCGAGGTGGGCGTGTTCGAGCTTTCGCGGTAGCTCAGCGGTCGAACAGCTTCTGGATCTCCTGCGCGTTCGCGGTGGTCTGCAAGGCCAGGGAACCAGGCGGTCTCCTCGAGGGTGTCGGTGCCGTGGGAGACGATCACGCCGGCGACCTCCGGCCGGGCGAGGCTCTCGGCGACCGCTTTCTGCAACTCCATCCACCGGTCCGGATCCATGTAGTCGGAGGGGACGTTGGAGAGGTTCTGCACCTCGATCCGCGCCACCTTCTGGATCTCCGGCACGGTGGCGATCAGATCCTCGCCGGAGATGGCGGCACCGGCGCCTTCTTCACCGGGTCGATCTTCATCGCGATGGTCCCGCCGGTGGCGATCAGCCGGACCACGGGAAGACCGGGTGCGGCGCGGCCGGCGGCGGCAGCCGGTTTCGATGCCGGCGGCTGTTGCGCCTGGGCGGCGGCGCAGGCGAACCAGAGCGGGACGGCGGGCAGGCAGGCGATCAGATGGCGCATGGGGCCCCTCCGGGCGAGTTTGCAGTTGCGCTGTTACACTCGTCGGCCATGCCGTTCAAGCTGCGCAGCGACTACAAGCCGGAAGGAGACCAGCCGCGCGCCGTCGCGGAGCTGATCGCCGGCATCGAGCGCGGCGACAAGCACCAGACGCTGCTCGGGGTCACGGGCTCGGGAAAGACGTTCACCGTCGCCAACGTGGTGGCGAAGGTGCAGAGGCCGACCCTGGTCATCGCCCACAACAAGACGCTGGCCGGCCAGCTCTACGGCGAGTTCAAGGAGCTGTTCCCGGAGAACGCGGTGGAGTTCTTCGTCAGCTACTACGACTACTACCAGCCCGAGGCGTACGTCCCCTCGTCGGACACGTACATCGAGAAGGACTCGACCATCAACGACGAGATCGACCGGCTGCGCCACTCGGCCACCCACTCGCTGCTCACGCGCAACGACGTGCTGATCGTCGCCTCGGTCTCCTGCATCTACGGCCTGGGCACCGCCGAGGCGTACTACGAGCTGAAGGTCGCGCTCGAGACGGGCAAGGAGTACCCCCGGCACAAGCTGCTGCGCGACCTGGTGGAGATCCAGTACGAGCGCAACGACCACGACTTCTCCCGCGGCACCTTCCGGGTGAAGGGGGAGACCGTCGAGATCTTCCCCGCCTACGAGGAGGAGCGCGCCATCCGCGTGCAGCTGTTCGGGGACACGGTGGAGAGCATCAAGGAGATCGACCCCCTGCGCGGGAAGGTGCTGAACACCATCGAGAAGATGTCGATCTTTCCCTCCAGCCACTACGTGACCTCGGCGGAGCGGCGGAAGAGCGCCGTCGACTCCATCCGCGAGGAGCTGCGCGACCGGCTGACCTTCCTGCGCGCTCAGGACAAGCTGCTGGAAGCGCAGCGGCTGGAGCAGAGGACGATGTTCGATCTGGAGATGATCGAGCAGATGGGCTTCTGCAACGGGATCGAGAACTACTCGCGGCACCTGAGCGGGCGGAAGGCGGGCGAGCCGCCGCCGACCTTGCTCGACTACTTCCCCCGCGACTTCCTCCTGGTGATCGATGAGTCGCACCAGAGCGTCCCGCAGATCGGCGCCATGTACCGCGGCGACCGCTCGCGGAAGGAGACGCTGGTCGAATACGGCTTCCGCCTCCCTTCGGCGCTGGACAACCGGCCGCTGCAGTTCAGCGAGTTCGAGCGGCTGGTGAACCAGGCCGTCTTCGTCTCCGCCACGCCCTCGGAGTACGAGCTGCAGAAGGGCGAAGGGGTGGTGGTCGAGCAGATCATCCGCCCCACCGGGCTGGTGGATCCGGAGGTGGAGGTCCGGCCGGTGGCGCAGCAGGTCGACGATCTGCTGGAAGAGGTGCGCAAGCGCGCCGCGGTGGGCGAACGCGTGCTGGTGACCACGCTCACCAAGCGGATGGCGGAGGATCTGACCGAGTACTTCGCCGACCTCGGCGTGCGGGTGCGCTACATGCACTCCGACATCGACACCCTGGAGCGGCTGGCGCTGGTGCGCGACCTGCGCCGGGGATTGTTCGACGTCCTGATCGGCATCAACCTGCTCCGCGAGGGCCTGGACATCCCGGAGGTGTCGCTGGTCGCGGTGCTGGACGCGGACAAGGAAGGGTTCCTGCGCAGCTCGGTGTCGCTGATCCAGACCATCGGCCGCGCCGCGCGCAACGTGGGGGGCAGGGTGATCCTCTACGCGGACAAGATCACCGCCTCGATGAAGACCGCCATCGAGGAAACCGACCGCCGGCGTGCCAGGCAGGTGGCGTTCAACAAGGAGCACGGGATCACCCCGCAATCGGTGAAGCGGGCCATCCTGGACATGGCCATCCACGGCATCGCCTCCGGCGCGGACGACGCGCTGGCCGGCAAGGAAGAGCTGGCCGGGTACCTGCCCGGGAACCGCAAGGACGTGCCCAAGGTGATCGCGCAGTTCGAGGCGGAGATGCACGCCAAGGCGGAGGAGCTGGACTTCGAGGGCGCCGCCGTCTTGCGCGACAAGATCCAGGCGATCAAGGATCTCGATCTGGGGATCATGCCCAAGCGCCCGGAAGCGTTGAAGCAGGAGGCGCGCGCGGCGGCCGGGCTGCCGACGCGCCCGGCAGGGCAGAAGCGGCGGGGACGCCCCAACGGCCGGCCGGGATCGCAGCGCCGCTGACGCCATGCTCTCGCAGGAGCTGAACCAGAAGCTCGACTCGCTGCCCACGCAGCCGGGCTGCTACATCATGAAAGACAAGGCCGGCGAGGTGGTCTACGTCGGCAAGGCGCTGAATCTCCGGGCGCGCGTCGGGCAGTACTTCCAGGAGCGCAGCGGGGACACGCGCGCGTTCATCCCCTTCCTCGAGGACCTGCTCTCGGACGTGGAGGTGATGATCACCCCGTCCGAGAAGGACGCCGTGCTCCTCGAGAACGAGCTGATCAAGAAGTACCGGCCGCGCTTCAACGTCAAGCTGCGCGACGACAAGAACTTCATCTCCCTGCGCCTCTCCACCACCCATCCCTATCCGAGGCTGGAGGTGGTCCGGCGGGTGCGGAAGGACGGGGCGCGCTACTTCGGGCCGTTCGCCAGCGCCTCGTCGATCCGGGAGACGCTGGGCATCGTCAACCGGTACTTCCAGCTCCGCACCTGCACCGACTCGGTGATGGCGAACCGGCGGCGGCCCTGCCTGCAGTACCAGATCAAGCGCTGCCCGGCGCCCTGCGTGTACAGCGTCTCGCAGGAGGAGTACCGGCGGTCGGTCGAGGAGGTCGGGCTGTTCCTGGAAGGAAAGGCCGACGAGCTGACCGCGCAGATCCAGGGGAGGATGAAGGAGGCGGCGGCCAAGCTGGATTACGAACGCGCCGCGCAGCTCCGCGACCAGCTCCACGCCATCGGGCGAAGCCTGGAGAAGCAGCGCACGGTGCTGGGAGACGAGCTCGACCAGGACGTGCTCGGGTTCCACCGCGAAGGGCCGGCGCTGGAGATCCACCTGCTCTTCTTCCGCAGCGGCCGGCTGGTGGGCGGGCGCAGCTTCGGATTCAGCCGGCAGGAGTTCCCCACCGAGGAGCTGCTGGAGAGCTTTCTCGACCAGTACTACGAGTCGGGGGCCTTCATCCCCAAGGAGCTGCTCCTTCCCCGGCACCTGGGCGACGCCGCGACCCGCGAGGTCTGGCTCTCCGAGAAGAAGGGCGAGCGGGTGCACGTGCACGTGCCCGAGCGGGGCGAGAAGGTCCGCCTGGTGGAGATGGCGATGGAGAACGCACGCCAGAGCTACGAGGAGAAGGCGCGCACGCAGAAGAGCCAGCTGGAGGCGCTCACCCGGCTGCAGTCGCGCCTGCGCCTGCCGCGGCTGCCGCGGCGGATGGAGTGCTTCGACATCTCCACCTTCCAGGGCCAGCTCACGGTGGGTTCGCAGGTGGCGTTCACGGACGGGGAGCCGGACAAGAGCGGCTACCGTCTGTTCAAGGTCCGCGGCGAGGCGGCGGGCGACGACTTCGCCTCCATGTACCAGGTGCTCAGCCGGCGGCTGAAGCGCGGGATCGAGGAGCAGAGCCTGCCGGATCTGCTGGTGATCGACGGCGGCAAGGGACAGCTCAACGTCGCGCGCGCCGCGCTCAGGGACGCGGGGCTCACCCTGCACGATCTGCCCCTCGCGGGGTTGGCCAAGAGCCGCGTGCTGGAGGACGAGGAGCGCTTTGCCGCGCGGCAAGGCTTCCGGGTCGCCCAGGCCTGGGCGGAAAAGGCCGGTCCGGAGCCGGAGGTGCCCCAGATCGCCTCGGCGAACGAGGCGGAGCCGCCGCCGGTCCCTTCGCGGCTGGGCCGTTCGCGCAGGAAGGGCCGCTTCGTCAACAGCGAGATCGAGCGCAGCCCGGAGCGGGTGTTCCTTCCCGGGCAGAAGAACCCGGTGGTGCTGCGGCAGAACACCAGCGAGCTCTTCCTCCTCACCCGCCTGCGCGACGAGGCGCACCGCTTCGCCATCACCTTCCACCGCAAGCTGCGGCGCGAGCGGAACTTCCGTTCGGTGCTGGAGGAGATTCCCGGCATCGGCGACAAGCGCAAGCGCGCGCTGCTCAGCCACTTCGGGTCGCTGAAGCGGATCCGCGCCGCGGCGCCGGAGGAGATCGCCCAGGTGGAGGGCTTCAACCTCCAGCTCGCGGAGCGCGTGCAGCGGTTCCTCACCGCGCAGACCGCGGAAGTGGAGGCGCGCGAGGCGGCGGAGGGCGGCGCCGGCCTGGACGGCGGCGCGCCTCCGGAAGCGGGGCCCGGAGACGGGACCCTGCTGCGCGACCGCGACGACGTGGCGTTCGACGCCGCGGCGGCGGAGCTGGACGCGCTCGAAGAGGAAGAGGCGCCGCAGCCGGAGCCGATCGACGCGGAAACCACCCCGTCCAATTGACGCCTGCCGCACGGTTTTTCCTTGCTCGCACCTGACAGCTGTCCTACAAGGTCGTCCCTCGCAGGACCCGATCGAAAGGATCGAGAAGGATGAAGCTCTACCCGAAGATCATCCCCGCCATCGCCCGCGACGTCATCGCATCGCTGATGGCGGACGGCGACATCGAGGTGGAGACGATGCGGGTCGCGGACGCCGAGATGGACATGGCGGCCATCCTCAAGGAGTACCTCGCCTCCGAGGAGCGGGTGAACCAGGCCACCCGCGAGGCGCTGGAGCGCCGCGGATACGATCATTCCCGTTTCAACCAGGTGAAGCGCGAGATGGCCGACGTCCGCGGCTTCAAGATGGGCGACGAGGGAATCGATTACATCATCAACCAGATGATCGAGTTCCTGCTCATTTCCCGGAACATCGAGGAAGTCTTCGCCGAGGACCACAGCATCCGGCGCAAGATCTACCAGGTCTTCAAGAAGCACCTCGACGTGGACGAGGACATCGACCGGGAAGCCCGCTCCCGCCTCAAGCACCTCTCCGAAGGCACGCAGGCGTGGGAAGTCGAGTACCAGAAGACGGTCGAGCAGATCCGCCGCAACAAGGGATTGGTCTAGAACGCATTTCATGAGTCCGCCAAGGAGTGATCGCGTTCAAGCGTAGTCGCTAAGCCGCCTGCGGCGGCCGCGACTAGCTCTCATTTCCGCGCCGCGCGGCGCGCCCCCGGCGCCGAGACCAGCTGCGCGCGGATCGTCTTTCCCTTCACCTCGCCGATCGCCGCCAGCGGCAGACGCCGCTCGTCGTCGCTGATCCAGACGTGCGCGGTGCGGCGGACGCTCGCGTCGTCGAGCCGGACGGCTTCGCCGTCGAAGCGCAGGGAGGGAAGACGCCCGAGCGGCGTCTCGATGCTCTCCCGCGCCGCGAGCTCGCCGGTCAGCTTCCAGATCTTGCGGCCCGCGAACACCTCCAGGCACACCGGCTGGTGCAGGCGGAGGCGGCGCAGCAGGTAGAGGGTGGAGATCATGTCGCGCACGCCCGCGTCGGCCTGGACCGTGAGCGGCACCGGCTCGCCGTTCCGCGTGGCCTTCACCACCAGGGCGCCGTCGTGGGGCGGGAAGGTCAGCTCGGTGCCGTGGTGCAGCTCGTTCTCGTCGACGTCCTCGCGATAGTGCAGCGGGGTGAAGTCGGGCGCGATCAGCGCCGTCGAATACGTCTCGAACCGGGCGAGGTTGGTGGAGGCGAAGGCGTTGGTCTTCGCCCGCGAGCTGAGCAACGCCGCCGCCCGCGGCTCCTCGGCCGAGGGCGGCGGCTCCGCGCGGACCTCGAAGCTGCCCACTTCGGCGCCGAGCACGTCCAGCTTGTAGAGGAGGGTCTCGCGGCCCGCGAAATTCGCCGACGGCAGCTGCTGCGGCGGGCAAGGCGAGGCGAGCAGTGAGGCGAGCAGCGCGAGCATCCCTGGAGCCTAACCGCAAGATCGCGCTCCGCCATCCCGCCTGGCAGCGGGACCTGTCGCCCCGTCAACGCGCGCCCAGCTTCCGGGCGGCGAGCAAGGTCTCGATCCGCGCCGCCAGGTGCTCGCGCATCTGCACATACGCGTTCGGGTCGCGGGAGAACCCGCGCAGCGAAGGAGCCACGGCGCGCGCCTCCGCACGGGCCAGCGAGGGGTCGCCGAGCTGCGCGCAGAGGGTGAGATAGGCGTGGTCCGCGAGCGAGCGGGAGATTTGCAGGAGCCGCAGCGTCTCGACGGGAAAGTCCCGGCGCCCGCCGAGCCGCTCCGGGGTCCCGGGATAGAAGAGCGTGCCGTCGCCGTTGCCGCCGAACGCCCACTGCGACTTCCACGGATCGCCCTCATGGTAGGCAT
>JBGQLA010000048.1:0-18362 GCA_041499865.1 Deltaproteobacteria bacterium | reverse complement strand
GGGGCGCTGGCTGCGGTGGGCACGGCCTTCCGCAGCTCGATCCCGATGGCGCCGCTGTATTTCCCGTGCGAGGCTACGCGGCTCCGGTCGTCGATGGTGAAGAGCGCGTTCGCGTAGTCGGGACGGCCGAGACCGATCACGATCTCGAACACCGACACGTCGCCGCCGACGGTGCGGATCTTCACGGGGCGGTCGAAGGTGATCACCATGCAATCCCGTGCGACCACTTCTCTGTATTGGCTCTGAACCGTCGGGATGCTCAGCCCCATGATCCGGGGATGCGACACCGTGTTGAAGTTCGAGGACTCCAGAAGTTTGATCCCCAGCTTCCTCAGCGTGTCAGCGGACTCACCCGCCACTCTGGTCTGTCCGTTGTGACCAAGGACGACGGTGCTCGCGGGCTGGGAGGACGCGGCGTACGCCGACGACGCGAGCAGAAGGGCGATCACGCAACTCGTGTGAAGTCGCATTTCTCGAACCAGCGTAGCATGGAGAGCGAGGCACGGGGCTGGTGATGGATCGCGACGGCGCACGTTGGACCGCGTCGGGCGCGGTGGTGACGCCACAGCAACCCGTGCGATTCGGCGCCTCGCCTCCAACCACCGCAAGGAACATTCCCGACGGCCAGATCACGGGCAAAGTCGATAGCGATTCGGCCCTGAACGGCGGGCGCAGCGAACGGATAGTCGGACAGCCCGCCGGCTTCGAGGGAGTGGGCGACTCCGCCTCCGACCTCTCGAACTCGACGGCGGGACTGACTGCAGCGGCGCCGAGAAGCGCAAGCATCGCAATCATGCGCGCCAGACCCATCCAGCCCGCGTTCGGTCACCGCCCGAGCGGACCTCGTCGCGTGAGCGTTCGATCTCGAGGGCGTGGCGCGCGAGCTCCGATCGTGCGCGGCGGGCAAGGTTTGCCGCATCAACGCTGCACCGTGGACGAGGCCCCACGAGGCGCCTGGGGGACGGAATACCCGCACCACGCCCTCTTCCTTACGTAGGCTCCGGGCTCCGAGTGTGCTACGAGGGCGCGCTGTGGAGCCGCATCCGTGAACAACCTTCTCCTCGCGCTTCTCGCCGGCGTCGCCGGCTTCCTCCTCTTCTACGTTCCCGGGATCGCGCACGCGATCGGGTCCATCTTCCCGGGTGTGGTGGCCGCCGTCGGCGCCTACATCCTGCTCGCCCGGCGGACGGGGAAGCAGCTGGAGGCGGCGATGGGGGTGGCGCAGAAGGAAATGATGGCGCGCAAGCCGGAGCGCGCAGTGCAGGCGCTGCAGGACGCCTTCGCGCTTTCCCGCTGGCAGTTCGGCATCGCCTCCAGCCTCCACGCCAACATCGGCGTCCTCCTCTACGTGCAGAAGAAGTTCGACGAGGCGGAGCCGCACCTGCGCAAGGGCGCCGCCACCATGATGAAGCTCTGGCTGGCGCAGGCGATGCTCGGGGCCATCCTCTACCGCCGCAAGCAGTACGACGAGATGGAGAAAGTGTTCGACAAGGCGATGCGCGGGAACAAGGGCGAGACCCTGCTCTACGCGGTGTACGCCTGGTGCGAGCACCAGCGCGGTGAGAAGAAGAAGGCGATCGAGGTGCTGCAGCGAGGGGTGAAGGAGAACCCCTCGGACGAGAAGCTGAAGTCGCTGCTCAACCGCGCCCAGAACGACAAGCGGTTCAAGCTCGACGGCTGGGGGGAGCAGTGGTGGCAGTTCTGGCTCGAGACGCCCCCCATGATGACCGGTCCGGCGGGCGGCGCGGTGTTCAGCGGGCGACAGAGATTCGGTCGCGGCGGCGGCTTCCGGCGCTGAAGCATCGCGGCCGGGCAGGCAGGCGGCCGGCGCGAAGTATCCCACGTCTTGGCGTTCCTCCTGCCGAATCGCTACCTTCCCGGCGGGTTGTCGGGCGGCGTGCGTTCAGGAGACGGCGTGAACGTTCGGGTGGTGGGGGCTGGGGAGCCGGCGGAGGCGCTGCGGTCGGCGCTGACGGGCGTGGGGCTGATCGAGCGCTCCGGCGAGCCGGCGGCGTTCGTCTGCACCCTCGACGACCTGCCGCGCGCCATCGCCATGCGCGAGCTCGCCCAGGTCAACGGCCCCATCGTCGTGCTCACCGAGGATGCCGGCGCCGCCATCGAAGCCGGCGCCGACGATGCGGGCGGCACGGCCGACGAAGTGGCCCAGCGGGTCTCGGCCCGCCTGCGGGCGCCGAAGCTCTCGCGCCTCGAAGAGACGCCCGCGCCGGAAGCAGCCGCCGGCGGCAAGCGGCAGAAGCCCTTGATCCTGGTGGTGGAGGACGACGAGGACGCCCGGATCGTCCTCACCGAGCTGCTGCGCCCGCGCTACGACGTGGACGCCGTCGGCGACGGCGAGACCGCCCTCAAGCGCGCCGCCGAGCTGAACCCCGATCTGGTGCTGCTCGATCTCTTCCTCCCGGGCATGGACGGGTTCGGCGCGCTCACGGGCCTGCGGAGGAATTCGAAGACGGCGGACACGCCGGTGATCTTCCTCTCCGCCCAGGGAGACGCCGAGACCAAGTCGCAGGGCCTCTCCCTCGGCGCCGCCGACTACCTGGCGAAGCCCTTCAGCGAGCAGGAGCTGATGGCGCGCGTCGATCGCACGCTCAAGCTGGCGGCGCAGAAGGAGCACTTCCGGGCGCTGGCCCAGACCGACGGCCTCACCGGGCTGCCCAACTTCCGCTCCTTCCACGCCCGCCTCGAGGAGGAGGTGGCGCGGGCGCACCGCTACGGGCATCCCCTGGCCTGCGCGATGGTCGATCTCGACGGGCTGAAGGAGATCAACGACAAGCTCGGGCACGCCGCCGGGAACCGCGCGATCATGGCCCTCGCCGACGCGGTGCGGGAGGAGCTGCGCGACACCGACTTCGCGGCGCGCTACGGCGGAGACGAGTTCGTGGTCCTCTTGCCGCAGACCAGCGAGCCGCAGGGCGCGCAGTTCGCGGAACGCCTGCGCCGCCGGCTGATCGAGGTGAGCCAGGACGCGGGCCTGCCGGTGCGCGGCTCCATCGGCGTGGCGGCGGTGGAGTCGGACGAGCTGGACTCGCCCGAGGCCGCGGAGGATCTCCTCCGGCGCGCCGACGAGGCGCTGTACCGGGCGAAGCGATCCGGGCGCGACCGCGTCGAGGTCGCGCACATCGAACACTGACCTCAACCGATTCCGGTCACCTTGATCTCCGCAGGCCCGGCGGACCGCACGTCCTCTTCGCCTTCGTCCTCGCGCCGGGGCGTCCGCCCGGAGTACCGGTAGAGCTTGTTGTAGAGCGTCTTCTCGCTGATCCCCAGCGCCTGCGCGGTGCGGGCCTTGTTCTTCTGCAGGCGCACCAGCGTGGCGAGGATGTACTCCTTCTCGATCTCCCGCAGCGGCAGCCCGTACGGCAGCTTCAGATACGCGCTCTCGCCCCCGCCCGACGCCAGCTCGCTGGGAAGGTGCTCCGCCTCGATGGTCCCGCCCCCGCAGAGGATCACCGCGCGCTCCAGGGTGTTGCGCAGCTCGCGGATGTTGCCGGGCCAGGCGTAATCGGTGAGCAGCTTCATCGCCTGCGGCGACACCCCCTGCAGCTTCTTGCCGGCGTCGCGGCTGAACCGGTCGATGAAGTGCTGCACCAGCATCGGGATGTCCTCGCGGCGCTCCTTCAGCGGCGCCAGCCCGATGTGGAAGACGTTGAGGCGGAAGTAGAGGTCCTCGCGGAACCCGCCTCTCTTGATCTCCTCCTTGAGGTCCCGGTTGGTGGCGCTGATCACCCGCACGTCGACGACGATCTCGCTCTTTCCGCCCAGGCGGCGCAGCCGCTCCTCCTCGATCACCCGGAGGAACTTCGCCTGCAGCTCGATGGGGATCTCTCCCACCTCGTCGAGGAACAGGGTCCCGCCGTCGGCCAGCTCCCAGGCGCCGAGGCGGCGCTGGTCGGCGCCGGTGAACGCGCCGCGCTCGTGGCCGAACATCTCGCTCTCGATCAAGGTGGCGGGGATCGCCGAGCAGTTGATGGCGATGAACGGCTTGTCCCTGCGCGGGCTGAGCTGGTGGATGGCGCGCGCCACCATCTCCTTTCCGGTGCCGCTC
Source organism: Deltaproteobacteria bacterium (assembly GCA_041499865.1). Classification (GTDB taxonomy): domain Bacteria; phylum Myxococcota; class Myxococcia; order Myxococcales; family 40CM-4-68-19; genus 40CM-4-68-19. The sequence continues at coordinate 14,299 of JBGQLA010000048.1, read as the reverse complement.
TGGCCGGTGATCACCACGCTCGCCTTGGACGGGGCGACCTTCTCCACCAGCTCCATCGCCCGGCGCATGGGCGGCGAGCTTCCCACCAGGCCGATGCCGGAATCCACCTGGCCCAGCCGGCGCCGGAGCACGTGCATCTCGTGCAGGGTCTCCTTCTTCTCCAGCGCGCGCTGGAGGATGACCTTGAGGCGCGCCGGATCGAGCGGCTTCTCCACGAAGTCGAACACGCCTTCGCGTACCGCTTCGACAGCTGCGTCGATGGTCCCCTTGCCGGTGATGATCACCACCGGGGTGTCGGGCTGCTCCTCCCGGAGCGCGCGGACCAGCGCCAGGCCGTCCAGCTTGGGCATCACCAGGTCGCTGACGATCACGTCGGGGTGGCTCTCGGCCGCGATCTTGAGCGCGGCATGGCCGTCCCCGGTCTGGTCGACGTCGTAGCCCCAGCGCTGCAGAAGCTCCGCGAACAGCTCTCGAGTGGATTCCTCGTCGTCGACGATCAGGATGCGGGCCTTCGGCATGGGCGTTGTGTTTACCTCGGGTTTAGGAAGGACAGGGAGAGCCAGGCGCCCCCGGCGTCAGGGATTTCGATAGAGAGCTCGCACGCTGCCACGGGAGCCAGCATCCGGACCGCGTCCAGGTGCGGCTGCGCCTGCTCCCGGCTGCCGAGACCGCCCTCGGCGCGCAGGTCCAGCACGACCGCGCCGCCGCGCGGCTCCAGCGAGATGTCGACGTTCCCGCCGTCGCGCGCGAGCTCGAGACAGGCGAGGAATGCGTGCGCGATCAGGTCGCCGAGCGCCGCGGTGGTCGACTCCGCCAGCAACGTCGGGGGTCCGCGCCGCGAGACCTTCACCGTCGCGCGGCGGATGTCGTAGGCGAAGAGCTGGACGGCGCGGCGGACCGCGGCTGCGACGTCGGGGGGCAGGTGCGCGGGCGCCGCGAACTCGCCGAAGGCGCGGAGCAGGTCGTCCACCCGGCCGATGCCGTCGCGCATCGCTCCCAGGTGCTTCTCGATGGGAGAGCCGCCCTGGCGCCCGGGCGAGGCGAGCTTCTCCGACAGGAGCTGCAGGTGGAGCACCATGTTGTGCAGCGGATTCTTGCCCTCGTGCGCGAGGCCGACGGCGATCCGCTCCAGCAGGCGCGCGCGGTCAGCGCCGCGGCCGGGCTGGTCCCCCTGGGCTGGCCTGGGAATACGTTGGATCGGTTGCCCCATATGGCCGGCGCCTCACCGCCGTGCAAGCACACTCGCCCACGCCGGCGAACGAGCGCAACCCCGCGGAGGGTGGAGTTTTTACTGGGCAACGGTTGTCGCCGCCAGGGGGAGTTGAAAAAAATACAGGAAGCGCCCGCCGGGACGCCTCCCGAGGCGAAAGGCGCTCAGTAGGGCGTCAGTTCGTATCGTACGTTTCTGCAAAAGCGCGGAAAGGCGTTAACACCGTTCCTCCAGCCGCAACAATCCCGAACAGGAGCGAGGGGCTCGGCGGCATCGGAATCTGTGCCATGCCGAAGTCTGTTCGCGGTTCCAGCATCGGCGCGGTCGGGAACATCGTGCCTGTCCCCGAAGCGGGATCGTACCGCTCGCAGCTCGCGATTACGTCCGAGCCGTTGGTGGTTCCACCGCAGATCAATACGCTCCGAGTGGACACCTCGATCGCCGCCTGATTGCTGCGAGCGGTCGCGAGCGGCTCGACCGCGACGAACGAATCGCCGACGGGATCATAGAGGAACTGGGTCGCTGAACGCCCGGCGGTCGTATTGCCGCCGGAGATGAGCACCTTCCCGGAGAGGTTGAGATGATTGAGCAGCACCGCGGTGTGGCTGCGCTTGTCTTCCCCGGTCGGCAATGATCCGGCGGTGGCGCCGAACGTGCCGCTCCCTGCGGGGTCGTAAAGCTCTGCCGTCAGATTTCCTGCCTTGCCGCCGACGATCAGAACCTTGCCGGAACCGAGCAGCGTACCGGTGAAATCCGCGCGTCCGAGCGTCAGCACCAGATCGCCAGATGCGGCAACCGTTGGAGCCAAGTTGCCTCCCGCCTTGTACTTCATCGCTGTCTTCAGGTCGTTCGTGCCATCGGTCCCTCCGACGACAAGCAACGTCGTCGAGTCGCCGAGCAACACCGCTACGTGGCGGGCGCGCGCAGTCGAAAGATTGGTCGTCGCGACAAAGCTTTCGCTCGCGGGATCGAAGAACTCCGCACTCGCGGTCACATGGGTACTCGAGGTGTCGTAGCCACCCGCCAGGAGAAGCTTTCCGGCATGTGCGCCCGAGCCCCCGATCGCGACGGCGGTGTGGTACGCGCGGGCCGATCCGACCATCGTTTTCGACGCGCACGCGCCTGAGGAGTCGCAGAGATACGCCTGATTCGTCGGCGTGCCCGAGGCGAGCCCCCCGGCGATCAACACCTTCCCGTTCACCGCAGTCACCGTTGCCCCTGGAGGCACGTCCAGGGGGCTATTGTTTAGCGGCGACCAGGTGCCCGGAGCAACGGTCACCGTGACCGGAGCCGGGCTCACGGCGGGCGTTCCGGCTCCGTTGCTCACGTTCAACGTGTAGGTGGTCGTCGCGACCGGCGAAACGGCGACATCGGTCATGCTCACCAGGTTCGAGTAGGTCGAGCCATCGGTCCCGACGATGGTAGCCGTGCCCGGAACGACCGGGGAGGTCCCGAAGTCGAAGGTCGGCGTGAGCAAGGCGACGCCGCCCGAGTGGATCACAGTCGCGTTTGCCGCAAGGCTGGTGGCGTTCGCAAGCGGCACCACCTTCACGGTGACGGTCGCCGTCGCCGGCGGTCCGCTGGAGGGAGTCACCGTGAGGGTGTAGGTGAACGTCCCGTTGGCGCTGGGAGTCACCGTCACGCTCCCGCCGCTGGCGATGGTGGTCGCGCCGAGCGTCGCGTTGCACGAAGGAGCGCACGAAAGCGCCGCCGCGTTGCCGGTTGCGCTGCCTGCGAACGAGGCGAACAGTTTGGTCGTCGAGCCGCTGCTGATGATGGCGCCGCTGCTCGAGGCCGGCTGCGTGGCTCCCACGGTGAAGGCGTTGATCCGGGCGTTCACCGTCGCGGTGACGTCAGCGGAGGTCGAAAGACCATCCGGGTTGGTGACCGTCAACCGGTACACCGTGCTCGACTGGACGTTATTCACGGTCGTCGTCCCGCCGGACGGTCCGGGAACGATCACGGCGTTGATTCGCGCCGTTCCCCCCTTCGCGTCGTAGGTATGCGCGAGCACCACATTGTCGCCGGGGTTGAAGGTCGCCGCGGCGGTCCCGTTGGACTGGAAGGTGAAGCTGGTGATCGTCGGCGCCGCCTGGTTCACCTTCACCACCACGGGCAGCGAGACCGTGTCCGGCGAGGTCGCGGCGTTCTTCAGCACCAGGTTGTAGGTCAGCGCGGTCGTGCCGGGCAGCGTGAGGGGATAGGGGATCTGCACCGTTCCGCCGGAGGCGATGGCCACCGGAGGGTTCGTCCCGTCCTGGACCGTCGCCGACACCACCGACGCGCCGAAGGTCGGCGCTGTGAAGGTGAACGTACCGGCGTCGCCCTGGGCGATCGCCGACGGCGAGACGGTGAAGTTGCTCGTGAAGGACACCGGAGCGACGACCGCGACGGTAACGTCCGGCGGTTGCCCGGTGCTGCCCGACTCGAGGATCACGCCGGACCGGCTGGTGACGCGGAGCTTGAAGGTGCTGGCCGCATCGGGGCTGACCAGCACGGAAGCGCCGCTGGTCACGCCCAGGCTGCCGCCCGCGCTGCTGGTGAGGGTTCCGGTTCCGCCGCTGAACGTCGCGGCGATCGGGATGGTCTTGCCCGAGGTCACCGTCCCCGAGGCGCCGCCGGCCACGGTGAAGACGGCGATCGCCGGCTTGGCGTTGTCGACGTGCAGCGTGCCGCTCGCGGTCCCCGTCGTGCCGTCGCCGGCCGTGAGCGTGGCGGTCAGCGGCGCGTCGCCGTCCGCCAGCGCGGTGGTGTTCGCGTCGAAGGCGTAGAGCGGCGGGGCCGCGGCGGTCGCGGAGGCCGCGAAGTTCACCGACCCGGAAGAAAGCGCGACGGTCTTCACGCCGGTGGACGCGCGGGCCGAGACCAGGACGCGGACGGTGCCGCTGAGGAAGTCGGCGGCGGCGTGGCCGTCGGCGCCGACGATCGCCACCGACGCGCCCGCGTTGGAGGTTCCCGCGATGCACTTTCCCGCGGGGCCGCAGACGGGATAGTCGTTCGGGCAGGAGACGTCCTCGACGCAGGGGATCTGTCCGGCCGCATCCGGGTTGCACGCCGGAAGCGCCAGCGCCACCGCGGCGAGGATGCGGACGGAAAGCTGTTTCGACGTTTCGATCATCACCGTCCCCAGTCCGGCCCGACGCATCGGGCCGGGCGCTCGGAAGAATGCGGAAAGCTCAGAACGCGAACAGCGCGGTCGCGATCCCGGCGGCGACCAGGCCGCCCGCGAACCCGACGAAGCTCAGGGTCTTGTTGCTGCGCTCGTTCTCCAGCAGGCGCTGCGCGTCGGCGCCGCTGTGCACCTTGCTGGTCAGGTCGTCATGCGCGGAGTTCGCCTTGGTGAACGCCAGCGCGCCGCCGCCCAGGGCGGCGATGGCCACGCCGGCGGTCACGTAGGCCATGGTGCGCTGGACGCCGCTCGAGGAGGAGCGGTCCCGAGGCATGGGCATCGCCTCCAGCGCCGCCGCGGGCGCCCTGTCCGCAGGCCTCTCGGGCGTGACCATCGCAATCGGCTTCGCGGGCGCCTTCGCCGGTTCCTTGTTGGCGACCGCCGGCCCGGCGTCCTTCCTTGCGGCCGGATCCGGCCTGGGAGTGACGCCGGGAAGCGGCAACGGGAGCGGGGGCGCGGCGGAAGCGATCTTCTCCGGCTCCTTCCTCGCCGGAGCCATGCCGGGCAGAGGCAACGGGGGCGGCGCGATCCGGTCCGCGGAGGCGGTCTGCGCGGGAGCGGCATCGGGAGCATCAAGGCCCGGCAGCGGAAGCGGCGCCTCCACCTTCCGTGCCGCGGTTGGCGGCGGCGCGGCGCCGGGGAGCGTCAACCCGGGCCCGGGCAGCGCCAACGCCTCAGACGGCGCCTCCAGCCGGGCAAGCTTCGCCTTCACCTTCTGCACGTTCGCGGGAAGCGCCAGAGGGTCGGCGAGGTACGCCTCGTAGCTCTTCTTCGCCTCGGCCTTGTTGCCGAGCTTTGCGTGCGCGTCGCCGATGCCGATCAGGTACTCGGCGTTCACCTCCGCCGCGTAGGCCGCTTTCCACTCCTGCAGGGCCTTGCGCCACTCCCTGCGGCGCTCCGCCTTCTTCGCAGCCCTGACGTGGGTGCCGGCATCGGCGAACGCCGGCGCCGCCATGCACACCATGATCGCGATGGGAACGGCGGCAAACGCTCGCATGCATGCCCCCTCGGCCGCCAGGCGGCGGGTCCGCCAATCATTCCGCCCGGTTGGGGGTACTGTCAAGCAGTCTGCTTTTCGCTCCGCAGGGCGCTTGCAGGCCGGCCGGAAGAGAGATCGACCAGCTGGATGCCCGTCTTTTGCGCCACCTCGAAGATGCGGTCGTCCCGGTAGAACTCACCGTACACCACCCGCCTGATCCCGGCGTTGGCGATCATCTTGAAGCAGGGCCAGCAGGGGCTGGCGGTGGTGTAGATGTCCGCCCCCTCGATGCGGACGCCGTTGCGGGCGGCTTGGAGGATGGCGTTGGCTTCGGCGTGGATGGTGGCCACGCAGTGGCCGTTCTCCAGGACATGCCCCACGTCATCGCAATGCGGCATCCCGCGGATGCTCCCGTTGTAGCCGGTGGAGAGGATGATCCGATCGCGGACCAGCAGCGCGCCGACGTGCTTGCGGTCGCAGGTGGCCCGCGACGCGACCACGGTGGCGATCTGCATGAAGTAGCTGTCCCAGTCGGCGCGCATGGCGCCGAGTGTACTCGCGAGCCGCCGCCCGGACCACCCGCCGGCAGCGGGCTTACCGCCCGCGGGCGATCGGGGCCGCCAGCGATGCGGACCCGGGGACCGCGGTGGTTGAAGGAATCCCCGCAAGGGGGCCGAGTCCGGCGCGCAAGACGAACGCGCGGATCTTTGCCGGCGGCGAGAGGAACGTCTCGCCCGGCATCGGCACGTCGAAGGAGAACTCGTCCTTGGTCAGCCCCCCGAACGCGACCTTCGCCGTCCGATAACCCTCGACCAGGCCGACCAGCCGTCCGGAAGGCAACGCGAAGACGCCGCCGCCCGAGGCGCCGTAACCGATGGGGGCGTCGGTCTTCATCCCGTGCTGGATCCGCGGGTCCTGCTCGTCGCTCTCCAGCTGGCTGACGATGCCCGAGGAGACGCTGAGCGCGCGACCGTACGGGGCCCCGATCACCACCACGTCGTCGCCCACGTCGACGTTCTCGCTCGAGGCAAGCTGTGCCGGGGTGAGCGTCTCCCCGTGAACCACCAGCAGCGCCAGATCCTCGTCGGGGACCTTGCCTTCGGCGAAGACGCCCGCCTTCACCCGGTGAAGCTTCGGCCGCTCGATCACCACCTCGATCGAGGCGGCGCCGGAGAGCCCTTCCCGCTGCACCACGTGCTCGTTGGTCAGCACGTACGAGGTGTCGCCGTCCACCGCAACCACCACGCCGCTGGCGGCACGCTCCACCTTGCCGCGGACCAGGACCTCCACCCGGACGCTCTGGCGGAGGGCCTTCTGCACCACCCGGCTCTTCTCGCTCTTGGCGAAGGCGGGAAGAGCGAGCAGAGCGAGAGCGACTGCGGCTGAACGAAAGGTCAAGGCGTCTCCTCCCGGTTGCCCCTGGGTTCAACAGTACAAGGCGTCCGGGCGATTCCAAAAATCCTGCGAAAATGTCGCCAGGGTGGGACATTTCCTCTGGTACGCTCCCATCGTGCGCCGAGGCGGCAGCTCGATTCTCCTGATCGTCACCGGGTTCGTCGTCGGCCTGCTGCTGGCGAGCCTCGACCACATCCTTCCCGAGGCGCGGATCCAGGAAGGCCCGGGGAGGTGGGTGGTGATCCTGGTCGACTGGGTGGCGCCGCCGCTGGCCGGCGTGCTGCTCGCGGGAGCGCTGCTGTATGCGCAGCGCGCAAGGCGGCTGCACGATGCGGAGCACGCCGCCGCGCAGGTCCTGGCCGAGCGCCTCGCGGGCACCGAGCGGCGCCAGGCGATCTGGGTGGTGGCGGCGGCGGTCGCGCACGACGTGAAGAACCCCCTGCACAACCTCGCCCTGCTGGTGGAGGCGCTGGGGGACGAGACCGATCCCAAGGCGCGTGAGGAGCTCTTTCAGCGCATCCGGGAGAACGTGGCCCGCGCCAGCGAACGGCTCTCCGAGCTCTCGCGCGCGGGGCGCCAGTGGCAGGAGAGCGTGGAGCAGAAGGTGGACCTCGCGGCGACGCTGGATCTCCTGCGCGAGCGCCTGGAACCCACCGCGCAGGCGAACAAGGCGATGCTGCAGATCGAGTGCCCCCGCGGCCTCTGCATCCGCGGCGACGCGCACGCGGTGCGCAGCGCCGTGGAAAACGTGGCGGCGAACGCGCTGGAGGCGCTGCAGTCGCTGGGAGGCGGCGGAAGGCTCGCCCTGAAGGCCGAGCAGCGCGACGGCAGGGTCGAGCTGCTGGTGCAGGACAACGGGCCGGGGATCCCGGAATCCGTGCTGCAGGCGCTGTTTTCGCCCTTTTCCTCGGGACATGGCAGTACCGGCCTGGGCCTGCCGATCGCGCGGGCGCTGGCGCGTGCGGGAGGCGGCGACCTGGTCTGCACCGACGCCTCAGCCGGACGTACGACCTTCCGATTTACCTTTCAGGCGGGCTGAGGGTTAGTATCGTACAAATGATCACCGCCGACCGCGTCGAATCCGCCTCGCGCACTGCCTCACGCATCATCATGCTCGTCGAAGACGAGCCGGATGCGCGCACCATCCTCGCCCGCCGCCTCCAGGCGTTCGGCTGGAGCTGCCTGGCGCACGCAAGCGTAGAGTCGGCGCTGCACGATCCCGAGCTCCGGCATGTCGAGGCCGTCGTCGCCGACGTGGTGCTGGGCGAGGGCAAGCTGTCGGGGATCGAGCTGATCGCCGCCCTGCGCAAGCAGGAGGTGCGGGCCCCGGTGGTGCTGGTGACCGCCTTCGCCGACACCCAGCGGCTCAAGGCCGCGCTGAACGCCGGCGCCTCGTACCTGCTGGAGAAGCCCTTCACCACCGAGGCGCTCCGCCAGGTGCTCGACAAGGTGACCACCGTCGAACTCGACCTCGCGCGCCTCGTGAACCGCGCCCTCTCGCGCGCGCGGCTCACCCGCAAGGAGGAGGAGGTGGCCCGGCTGGTCCTCAAGGGCCTCACCTCGGCGGAGATCGGCGCGATGATGGGGAACAGCGAGAAGACCATCAAGCAGCACCTGACGCAGGTCTACGCCAAGCTCGGCGTCGCGGGCCGCGCCGAGTTCTTCCATATGGTGTTTCCAAGCTAGGCCCGGCCGCCGAAGGCGGCTTAGGGCCTACGCACTTGCTGGCTGTTTCCGCGGAAGCGGAAACAGCCTTGAAGGCGCCGCGACTCCGTTACAGCGAGGAGTCTCCGCAGGTCCCTCCAAACCTCTGCGCGGATGCGCCTTTTCAACGCGCGGCCCGCATGCAATCGTCGCAACCCGGGACCCGGCGTGCTGCGACGCGAGCCATACCGTCTTCTCTTTCCGCTGGGCGCCCTGCTCGCCTGGGCCGGCGTCCTCCCCTGGCTCTTCTTCGCCCTGCGCCTGAGGCAAGTGTACGAGCCCGTGAACGGCCTCCTCGCGTACCGCTCGTTCCTCCACCCCCTGGCGGAACTGGACGGCTTTCTCGGCTGCTTCGCCGCCGGCGTGCTCCTCACCTCGTTCCGCCCTCCTCCCGCGCTCTGGCAGGTGGGGGTCGCCGCCCTCGCGCCGGTGGTCAGCGCCGCCTGCGCCGCTCTCGGCCACTGGCAACTGGGACAAGTTGCCTCGCTGGCGCTCCTCGCCGTCCTGTTGGAGTTCACCCTGCGGCGGCTGACGCGGCCCTGGCCCCCGAGCCTGATCTGGATCGCGTTCGGTTTCCTGATGGGCGCCGGCGGCGCCGCGCTGGCGGAAGCCGCCGCCGCGCACGGACGCGACTGGTTCTGGCTCCACGAGATGGGCCGCGATCTGGTGATCCAGGGCTCGTTCACCGGCCTGGCCGTGGCCGCCGCGCGCGTGATGCGGCGGGAGCATGGCAGCCCTCTCTGGCTCCACCTGATCGCCGGCGCCTGCTTCATCGCCAGCTTCTGGGTCGGGCGCCGGTTCGGGGAGCACCTGGGCTTCGCGATCCGCGCGGCGGTGACGGTGTGGCTGGCGCTTCCTCTCCGCCCGGAATGGGAGTTCGGCCCCCGCAACCTCCGCCGCTCGTTCGCCCATCTCGCCCTCTGGATGCTGGCGATCGGGAACGCCTGGGTGGCGATCGCTCCGCAGATCCGCCGGGCAGGGCTGCACGTGATCTTCCTCGGCTGCTTCACGGCGCTGATGATCGGCGCGCTCTTCCCGCGCTCCGGCGAGCAGCCGGCGTTCTCGCTGCGCAAGCTCGCCTGGGCCGGAGGGCTGGTCGCGCTCTCGCTGGTGGGCCGGGTGATGGTCGAGCTGGACCCGACCAGCTTCCATCTCTGGATGGGCGTCTCCGCGGCCTCGTTCCTCGCCGCCACCATCGCCTGCGTGCGGGTCCCGGTGGGGGCCCGCGCTCAGTCGGTGTAGCGCTTCGCCAGCAAGAGGACGATCCCGTCCTTCGCGCAGCTCTCGCAATACCCGTACTTCTCCAGGGCCGAGAGCGTCTGCTGCACCTGGGCCTGGTCGCGCGCCGCGAGCTGCGACCGCTCGTCGCCCAGGTACTGCAGCACCCGCTCCGCGTTCTTGCGCAGGGTGCGCTTGCGCTCGTCGAAGAAGTGGTCGCGCAGCCGGCGGAAGAGATCGGGAAAGATTTCCGCGTAGTCGATCTGCCCTTCCGGGTGCTCGAGGCGGTGGGCACCCACCGCGGAGATCAGCCCGCGGCGGAACTCGCGCCGGTCCTCCGAGCCCGCCATGACGATGGACTCGGTCTGGGCCATCATCTCCTCGTCGGGCCGCTCCATCTCCGAGGTGTGCGGGTTGCGCAGGCGCTCGCCGCGGGTCCAGGCGAGCACGTGCAGGACGTAGCGCTCGAACATGGTCCGGTACTGCTTCTCGGAGACCAGCCCCATCGCCTGACGGACCTCCTCGTCCAGCACGTCCAGGTACTCGCCTTCCGCCACCCGGACGAACTCCTCGTGATCGTGGTAGCCGTCCACCACTTCCTGCTGCAGGAACTCGTAGACGCTCTTGTCGCGGGTGAGCGCCTCCAGCTCCTCCAGCACCGCCTGCGGAGTGAGGCACCGGTACCCGGGGTTCTGCGCCGCGTTCCCGATCGCGGTCTTCAGCTCGCGGGCGCTGGCGCCCGTCCGCCCCTCGTAGTTCGGGTAGCTGTCCGACTCCTTCCAGAAGTCCTGCAGGTGCTTCTTCAGCTCGCGCGCCTGCTGCGAGGAGAGGCGGTCGGGGGCACGGCCCTCGTCGTAGAGGCGGGCCTTCTCCAGCGGAGTCAGGTGGTCGGCGAGCTTGCGCAGATCGCCCTTGTACCGATCGCTCACCGGCTTCTTCAGCCGCGTCAGCACGGCCCAGAGCGCTCCCACCCAGGTGGCGTGCGGCGCCACGTGCTTGCCCACGCTCTCGCGCAAGCGGAACTCGTAGACGCGCTCCTCCTCGGAGACCCGGCGCAGGTACGGCACCCGGACCAGCTCGATGCGGCCCTTGAAGGAGGCGAAGTCGCCCATCTCCTTGAAGGCGGAGAGGTGCTTCTCGTTGCTGGAGGCGATCAGCACCGAATCGAGATGGAGCAGGAAGTGGCTCATGCGGGCGATGCCCGTTTCCACCGTGCCCAGCAGATACTTGTAGTGCTCGAGGGGCCGCTTGAGCAGGTCGGAGAACTCGATCACGCCCCGGTTGCCGGCCACCAGCGGCCCGAAGGGCTCGTAGATGGAGAGGTTCTGCAGCGCTCCGGGCAGCGCGCCGTGGCTCTTGTCGGCGGTGACCTGGCGATAGTCGGCGTCGACCGACATCTGCGGCTCGACGGTGACCGCGCCGATCATATAGCGGCGCGAGAGGTAGAACCGCTCCACCTGCACGTGGCGCAGGACCCTGAGGACGTCGCCGTTGTACGACTGCAACAATGCCGCGTAGATCTGCCGGCACTTGTGGCAGAGCTCGCCCTCCAGCACGCCCGCGGCCAGCTGGAAATCGGAGTCGGGCTTGGTGTGCTCCAGCAGGAGCCGCTGCCGCTCCCCGCGCGGGACGAGGAAGAGCGGGTGGTCCTTCATCTCGCAGACCAGGCGCGCGTCGATCTGCTCGCCCTCGAGGTGCGCGTAGGTCTCCACCGCGCCGACGCCGAGCTTCTCCCCGAAGCCGATGGAGCCCTTCACCAGCCGCTCGTTGGGAAAGATCCAGTTGAGGCGGTAGAGCGCGCCTTCCTCCTTGCGCGAGTAGTCCTCGAGCGCGCGCTGGAGGGCGCCGACGATCGACGACTTGGCCGAGCCGTTCGGGCCGTGGAGGAGGATCAGCTTGTGCACCCGCCCGGCGCGCACGAACGAGTGGAGGATGCGGTAGATGGCGTTCTGCACCTCCTCCTGGCCGATGACCGGCGCGCCGCCTTCACCTTCCTGCACCCCGAGCGTCTGATCGAAGGGGCGATCGAAGAGCTTGAAGCGGCGCACGGCGCCCGGCGGCCGCTGGATGGTCTCGGTGCCGTAGTAATCGAAGCAGTCGCGGATGTACTGCGCCGCGTCCCGCGCGTGCACGCGCGGCGCCTCGAAGAACGCCTCCATGTACTCCTGGAAGGCGAGGATGGTCTTGTTGGCGACGAACGAGCGCCGGACCTGATCGCCGACGGACTTTAAATACCGGAGGGAATCCACCATGGTGTACTCTACCACTTCGTGGCGAAGATCATCGGAATCGACCTCGGCACCACGAACAGTTGCGCCGCGATCGTCGAGAACGGCGCGGTCAAGCTCATTCCCTACAAAGGGGGGGAGTTCATCATCCCCTCGATCTTCGCCATCGACGACAAGGGCAACGAGCTGATCGGCCACGAGGCCAAGCGCCAGTGGCAGCTGAACCCGCGCAACACCGTGTACGCCGCCAAGCGGCTCGTCGGGCGCTCCTACAGCAGCGACGTCGTCGAGCTGATGAAGCAGACGGTCGCCTACGCGATGAAACAGGGCGAGCGGAACGACGTGGTGCTCGACGTCGGGCACAAGAACTTCCGGCTCTCGGAGATCAGCGCCAAGATCCTGAACAAGATCCGCGTCGTCGCGCAGGACTACCTGGGGGAGAAGGTGTCGCGCGCGGTGGTGACGGTGCCCGCCTACTTCACCGACCGCCAGCGTCAGGCGGTGAAGGACGCGGGAAAGCTGATCCAGCTGGAGGTGGTGCGGATCATCAACGAGCCCACCGCCGCCGCGCTCGCCTACGGGATCGGCAAGAACCTGCACGAGACGGTGGTGATCTACGACCTGGGAGGCGGGACCTTCGACGTCTCCATCATCGAGATCCGCGACCGGGTGTTCGAGGTGAAGGCGACCGGCGGCGACATCTTTCTCGGCGGGCTCGATTTCGACCAGGCGATGATCCACCACGTGCTGCAGGACTTCGCGGAAAAGCACGGGATCGATCTCTCCACCGATCCGGTGGCGATGCAGCGGATCAAGGACCTGGCGGAGCGGGTGAAGATCGACCTCAGCAGCCGCGAGCAGGCGCCCTTCTCGGTGCCCTTCGTCACCATGACCACCCAGGGGCAGCCGCTGAACATCGACTTCGTCTTCACCCGCAAGATGCTCGAGGACATCACCCGCGAGCTGGTCGATCGCACGGTGGCCATCCTCTCGCGGGTGATGAACGACGCGCAGCTGGAGCCGAAGAAGGTCGACGAGCTCCTGCTGGTGGGCGGGCAGACGCGCATGCCGGCGGTGCAGAAGCGGCTGACGGAGATCTTCGGGAAGGCGCCGTCGAAGGGCGTGCACCCGGACGAGGCGGTCGCCATCGGCGCCGCGCTCTACGCCAACTCTTTGGAGGACAATTCCAACCTCCGCCTGCAGCTGCTCGACGTGATCCCCATGGCCATCGGCCTGGAGAAGGCCGGCGGCGAGTTCCACACCGTGTTCCCGCGGAACGCGGCGATCCCCAACGCGAAGGCGGTGGAGGCGACCACCAGCTACGACGGCCAGACCGAGGTGGCGATGCGGATCTTCCAGGGGGACAACCCGCAGGTGGCGCAGAACGAGCTCCTCGGCGACTTCCTCTTCAGCGGGCTGAAGGCTGGGAAGGCCGGGAAGGCGCGCCTTGAGATCACCTTCGACGTGAACATCGAAGGCATCCTCACCATGTCCGCCCGGGACCTCGACACGGGCAAGCAGATGAAGACCACCGTCCGCGTCACCCAGCACTGATGCTCGATCCGGCGGCCGTCCACGCCGGGGCGCCGGTCGCCGATCTGCACGCGCACCCCGCGCTCAACGCGTACTACCTGCGGCGCGACCTCGGGCGCGAGCACACCGCGCCGCTCCGCTGGAACCCGCTCCGCCAGCAGCTCGATCTTCCGCGCGCCCGCGCCGGCGGCCTGCGCGTGCTCACCAACTGCGTCTACGCGCCCTCGGTGCTGCCGGTGAGCCCGTTCCGCGCCGCGCTCGGCGGATTCGCCGCGCTGGAGGGGCTCTGCGCCCGCCACCCTGCCCTCGCCCAGGTTGCCCGGCGCAAGGGCGAGGTGGGACCGATCCTGCGAAGCGGGAAGCTGGCGGTGATCCACGCCGCCGAAGGGGCGCACCACTGCGAGCGCTCGCTGGAGAAGCTTTCGCTTCTCGCGGACCGCGGCCTGCGGTACCTGACGCTCACCCACTTCGTGCACAACGGCATCGCGCAGCCCGCCAGGATGCCGCGCGCGGCTTCCTTCTTCACGCTGCTCCGCGGCGCGCCGGGGTTGACCGGCGAGGGCCGCGCGCTGGTGCGCCGGTGCGAGGAGCTCGGCGTGCTGGTGGACGTGACCCACTGCTCGAACCGCTCGTTCGCCGACGTGCTGGGAATGGCGACCCGCCCGGTGCTGGCGACGCACACCGGGTTCCGGCGCTTCGCGCCGTTCGAGCGCAACCTCTCTGACGAGCAGGCGAAGGAGATCGCGCGCAGCGGCGGGATGATCGGCGTGATCACCTGGAAGGACCTGCTGGGAGGCGACTCGCTCGAGGCGATGGCCGACTCCATCGTCCACGGCGCGAGCGTGGCGGGCGCCCGGCACGTC
>JBGQLA010000047.1:0-18776 GCA_041499865.1 Deltaproteobacteria bacterium | reverse complement strand
CCGTACATCAAGCTGATGACGCAGCTCTTCGGCGACCGGGCGCTGATCGCGAACGCGACCGGCTGCACCTCAATCTACGGCGGCAACCTGCCGACCACGCCGTACTGCACGGACGCGAACGGCCGCGGCCCCGCCTGGGCGAACTCGCTGTTCGAGGACAACGCGGAGTTCGGCCTGGGCTTCCGGCTGGCGGCGGACAAGCACGAGCAGCAGGCCCGGGAGCTGCTCGCGGGCCTCGCGCTTCCAGGTCCCCTGACCGCGGATCTCCTCTCCGCCGATCAATCCAGCGACGCAGGCATCGGGCAGCAGCGGCAGCGTGTCGCCGAGCTGAAGCGGCTGCTCCCGGCCACTCCCGAGGGCGCGAGGCTTGCGCTGCTCGCCGACTACCTGGTGAAGAAGAGCGTCTGGATCCTCGGCGGCGACGGCTGGGCGTACGACATCGGCTACGGCGGCCTCGATCACGTCCTCTCGCTGGGCCGCAAGGTGAACATCCTGGTGGTCGACACCGAGGTGTATTCCAACACCGGCGGCCAGGCCTCCAAGTCCACTCCCATCGGGGCGACGGCGAAGTTCGCGATGGCCGGCAAGGCCCGCCCGAAGAAGGATCTGGGCATGCTGGCGATGAGCTACGGGAACGTCTACGTGGCCCGCGTCGCCTTCGGCGCGAAGGACACGCAGACCCTGAAGGCGTTCCAGGAAGCGGACGCGTTCCCGGGGACGTCGCTGATCATCGCCTACAGCCAGTGCATCGCGCACGGGTACGACATGGCCTATGGGGTGGAGCAGCAGAAGCTGGCGGTGGAAACCGGATACTGGCCGCTCTACCGCTACGACCCGCGGCGGGCGGTGAACGGCGAGAGCGCCTTCAAGCTCGACTCGGCGGCGCCCAAGGGAGACCTGGCCGTTTACATGCGCAACGAGACGCGCTTCCGCATGACCGAGACCCAGGACCCGGCCCGCTACAAGGAGCTGGTGAAGACCGCCAAGGAGAACATCCAGGAGCGGTTCCGGCTCTACGAGAAGCTGGAGAAGGGCCTTCCCATCATTCCCACGCCGGCGCCGGTGGAGAAATAATCCGATGGACATGCGAACCGAGTACCTCGGGCTGAAGCTGGACTCTCCCTTGATGCCGGGCGCCTCGCCGCTGGGCGACAGCCTCGACCTGGTGCGGAGGCTGGAAGACGCGGGCGCCTCGGCCATCGTCATGCGCTCGCTGTTCGAGGAGCAGATCACGCGCGAGATGACCGGGAACATCTACGCCGTCGAGGCGCACGAGGAGTCGTTCGCCGAGGCCCTCTCGTACTTCCCCAAGCCCAGCGAGTTCTCGTTCGGTCCCGACGAGTACCTGGATCAACTCCGAGCCATCTGCGAGGTGGTCTCGGTCCCGGTGATCGGCTCGCTCAACGGCATCACCGCCCGCGGCTGGCTCGACTACGCGAAGCAGATCGAGGAAGCCGGCGCGGACGCCCTGGAGCTGAACGTCTATTACCTCGCCACCGATTTTTCCGAGGAGAGCCTCGCGGTCGAGAAGCGCACGCTGGAGATCGTCCGGGCGGTCAGGGCCGCGCTCCGGATCCCCATCGCGGTGAAGCTGTCGCCCTTCTTCTCCGCGCTGCCGCACTTCGCGCGCGAGCTGGAGCAGGCGGGCGCGAACGGGCTCATCCTCTTCAACCGCTTCTACCAGCCGGACATCGACGTCGAGAACCTGGAGGCGGCGCCGACCCTGAACCTGTCCGATCCCTCCGAGCTCCTGCTCCGGCTGCGCTGGCTCGCCATCCTCGCCCCGGGCGTGAAGATCACGATGGCGGTGTCCGGGGGCGTCCATTCCGGGCTGGACGCGATCAAGTCCGTGATGGCGGGCGCGAGCGCGGTGCAGGTCGTCTCCGCGCTGCTGATGAAGGGGCCGGAGTATCTGAAGACCATTCGCCTGGAGATGGAACGCTGGATGCACGAGCACGAATACGAGTCGCTGAAGCAGATGCTCGGCAGCATGAGCCTCGCGCACTGCCCCGACCCGAACGCGTTCTCGCGCGCCAACTACATGCGCATCCTGCACAGCTGGCGCGTGGCGCCGGCCCGGCCCTGATCCGCAGGCGTCCGTACGCCGGGTCGACTCAGCGCGGCCAGAGCCAGCCGAAGATGCCGGCGGTCAGGAGCGCGTAGATCAACCCGTCGATGGTCGCCTTGATCGTCGTCGACCAGGCGCGGCGATACCAGATCGACATCTGCCAGAGCGCGACCGCATATCCGATGAACGCGGTGACGCCGGCGAAGCGGAAGACGCGCAGGTAATGGGAGCCCGGCGGCAGCGCCCGCCCGGCGACGTATGCGGCGAAGACCCCGACGACGAGGGTGTACGCGAACCACTGGCCGAGGCTCCTGCCCATCGACATCGGTCCGTTCGGGAACACGGTGAGCATCATCACCGGGCCCTTCTTCAGCTTCTCGGTGAATTCCGGAGAGCGCATCTCCTCCCGGGTCGAGGGCCGGGGCACGAGGTAATCCCCAGGGGAAATGGCCAGGGGGCGAAGCGCATCCATCACCCGCGCCTCGTCCGCCATCTTCGGGTAGTCGCTCTTGTGCCAGGGCGACGCCATGTGGATGACGGAGCTGACCACGAAGACGACGATTCCGGAGAGCAGGATGGGCAGCCACAACTGGTAGAGCCCTGTCATCGCGACCTCCTCAGACCGCATCGGGGCCCGGCTGGGCGCCGGGACGGCGGTACCACCAGGCGATGCCGAGCAGGAATGCGCTGACCACCAGATACGCTCCGATCCGGGTCGCAGTCGAGTTGAAGCCCCAGGCCGCCTTGAGCGCGACCACGGCCGCCATCACGCCGAGCCCCAGGCCGACGTGGCGCAGCCTCGCTTCGGCGCGCGCACGTCCGAAGCCCACGCACGCCACGCTGGACGCGGCGTAGTAGGTGACGAGCAGCAGCGTCGCCACGGACCGATTCACCGCCCACGCCAGCTCCTGGTGAACCCAGAGGAAGGCGAAGACCCAGGCGCCTGCGGTCGCCGCGCGATTGCGCGAGAGCCGGACCGTGAGAGCCCAGCTAGCCGCGATGACGAGCGCGGCGAGGCTCTCCTTGGTGAGGAACGGGGTATACGCATAGGAGGGCCGCCGGGTGAGCAGCAACAGCGCGCCCACGCCGGCGATCGCCAGCGCGATCTGCGGCCCCCACTTCCAGCTTTGGTTCGGCACCGGGCGATCGAGCAGCGTGAAGAGCGCCGCGTTGCCTGCGATCACCGCCGCGGCGAGCGGCTCCGAGGGCCGGGCGACGACGAGGAGGGCGGCGTTCGCGCAGAGGAAGGAGACCAGCGCCAGCGCGTCGCGAAGCGATCCTTCGTCCCTCCGCGAGGCCACGAAGGCGAGCGCGGTCGCCGCCAGGCCGAAGGCCGCGATGGCCGGATCGGTCACCTCGAGCGCGATGCCCACCGCGAGGGCGAACGCGGCGGGGATCAGCCCGCCGTCGATCCAATCGGGCAGTTCCGGGCCGGCATCGCCCAGCCCGTCCAGCACCGTACCGGCGGGCTCCGTGTCGATCCGCTCGAGCAGCAGGACCCAGAGCGTGCCCGCGACGGCAGCGACGATCGCCGCCGCCGTCGGCGAACGCCCGCCCGCAGTGACCAGGTGCAGCGCCGCCGCCGCGGCGAGGAGGCCGAGCGTGCGCAGGCGTGGCCGGAGGATGGCTCCGCGCGCGAACGGCACCACCCCGAATGCTCCCGCAACGAAAGGAAGCGCCTGCGCCAGCTCCGCCGAATGCTGGTGCAGCGGCATCGCCAGCAGGGCGACGGTGAAGAGCGCCGCGCCCGCGCCGAAGATCCGCGCTGCCACGCCCCACGGCCGCGACCCCAGCGCCGAGCCGGCCGCGATCAGCACCGCCGCGCCGTACGCCGCAAGCATCGGGGCCGTGCCCTGGCCGCTGCTGGTCACGAACGGCGCCACCGTGGCGCCGCCGAAACCCACGCACCAGAGCGGCTCGTCGCCTTCCACCAGCGCGAAGGCGGCCAGCGCCACCGAGGCCGCGGCGGAGAGCGCCAGCGCGACGAAGGCCGGCACCAGGTGCAGCGAGGGACCGGCCGCCCAGGCGCAGACATGGATGATCGCCAGCGAGAGCCCGAGGATGCTGTCGCCGAACGACCGCTCGCGCCGGCGCAGCCAGACGCCCCACACCGCCAGCCCCGCCGCGACCACCAGGCCCAGCCCGACGCGCACCGGCGGGCCGAGCAGCCCGTGCGTGATGGCCCAGCCCACGAACGTGCCAGCGGCCGCCAGCGCGAGGAGAGTGGCGAGCGCGAGCATGCCGTAACGGCCGACCAGGGTCTCGAGGTCGAGCCGCGGCCGTTGCGGCAGCGGGTCCAGTCGAGCGGCGGGGGGGAGCGGCCGCGGAGACGGCGGAGCGGCCGCGAAGGCATCGATCACCGGCTCGCGGACGGGAGTTGCCGCGAGCGGAGCGCGCCCGATCTGCGCCCGCAGTTGGCTCAGATCGCGCTGCAGCCAATCCACCGCCTTCTCCAACGCGGCAATCCGGGAGACCAGCGGGTCGCGGTCGCTACTGTCGCTCATCCACGAAGCTTCCGCTTCCCCCTCGCCGCCGGTCAAGGAATCTGCCGTGACAAGGGGCAGGATTGCCCGGAATTGCGGCATCCCCAGAATTGCGGCATCCGTTGACGCGACGCGCGCCGCTGGTAGGATCCGGCCCTTCGTCGGCGGAGGCCACGGTGGGGAACGGCGACGGATTCGCGCAGCCGTTCTCGATCCGGATCGAGGACGAGGTGCTTTCGGATCTGCGGGCGCGGATCCAGAAGACCCGCTGGCCCGATCAGGTTCCCGGCATCGGCTGGCAGCAGGGCACCGAACGCGAGTACCTCAGGGCCTTGCTCGCGTACTGGGCGGACGGGTTCGACTGGCGCGCGCAGGAGCTCGAGCTCAACCGGTTCCGTCACTTTCGCGCCGAGCTCGACGGCGTTTACATCCACTTCGTCCACGAGCGCGCGCGGCGCGGCAGCGGCATCCCGCTGATCCTCACCCATGGGTGGCCGAGCAGCTTCGTCGAGCTGCTCCCCCTGGTGCCGCTGCTGACGGATCCGGCGGCCTCCGGCATCGACGGACCCGGATTCGACGTCGTCATCCCCTCCCTGCCGGGCTACGGCTTCTCCGGGCGGCCCGCCCGGACCGGAGTGAACCTCCGGTACACCGCCGGCCTCTGGCACAGGCTGATGCGCGGGCTCGGGTACGAGCGGTACGGCGCGCAGGGAGGAGACTTCGGCTCCGGAGTCGCGACCTTCATGGCGCTGGACGACCCGGGGCGGATGATCGGCCTCTATCTGAGCAATCTGGACGTCGCGCCCTGGACCGGCCCGGGGTCACGGGACCTCTCCGAAGCGGAGCGCGCGTACCTCGCGCAGGACCAGCGGTGGGCGGAGACGGAGCGCGGCTACAGCGCCATCCAGTCCACCAGGCCGCAGACGCTGGGATACGGCCTGAACGACTCCCCGGCGGGCCTGGCCGCCTGGATCGTCGAGAAGTGGCGCTCGTGGACGGACAGCGGAGGCGATCCTGCCCGGCGCCTTTCCCGCGAGTTCCTGCTCACCATGCTGACGATCTACTGGGCCACGCAGACCATCGCCTCGTCGATGCGCGACTACTACGACAACCGATTTTTCGGCGCCGCTCTCAGGCCGGAGGACCGGGTGATGGTGCCGACCGCGGTCGCCGTCTTCGCCAACCACTTCGTTCCGGAGGGCGAGCCGCCGCGCGAGTGGGCCGAACGGCTCTACGACGTGCGCCGGTGGACGCCGATGCCGGGCGGCGGCCACTTTGCTCCCGCGGAGGAGCCGGAGCGCGTCGCGCGCGACATCGCCGCCTTCTTCGCAGCCCTCTGAGGTGCGGTATTCTCCGCCGCGCGAGAGAATGTCCGAAGGACCAAGCGGGAGGAGCCATGCTGGGAGGCAGAAGGGTGACAACGATGCTGCCGGTCGTCGACATGCCGCGCGCCCGCAGGTTCTACGAGGACGTGCTCGGCCTCACGGCGGAAGGGCTGCGGCCGGACGGCAAGTTCGTCTACGAATGCCGCGGAGCGCTGCTGGCGCTGTTTCCGCGCGGCTCTCCGACCCGGGCGGAGCACACCGCGGTCAGCTTCGAGGTGGATGACGTCGCCGCCGAGGTGCGCGAGCTCTCCCGGCGCGGCGTGCAGTTCGAGGACTACGACTATCCGGGGCTGAAGACCGTGAACAAGGTCTGCGTTCTCGGTTCCGAGAAGGCGGCGTGGTTCAAGGATCCGGAGGGCAACATCCTCTGCATCCACCAGCCGCTCTGAAGCGCGCGCGAGCCTCAGGAGGCGAGCTCGTTCTCCGCGGAGGGGACCGGCACCCCGGTCTCGTCGACGAGGGGACGATGCGCCCGCGCTTCCCAGGCTCGGAACAGCAACACCCCGCCGATCATCCCGGGCAGGAACCAGAGCGCGTCGCGCAGGCCGACGCCCGCGGCGGCGATGCCCGGGCCGGGGCAGAATCCCGACAGTCCCCAGCCGACGCCAAAGAGAAGGGCGCCAGCCACCAGCCGGCGATCCACCCGCAAGCGGGGCAGCTGCGCAAAGCGCGGCGCCTGCAGCGGCGCGGTCCACCGGCGCGCAAGCGCCTGCGCCGGCAAGAGGACGGCGAGCGCGCCCGCCATCACCACGGCGAGCGTCGGGTCGAAGGCGCCTGTGAAGTCGAGGAAGCCGATCACCTTCTCCGGCTGCACCATCCCGGAGAGCGCCAGACCCGCTCCGAAGAGGATCCCGCAGGCAAGCGCGGAGAGCGAGGTCTTCATGGCAGCGTTCCCAGCAGGTGCCGGCCGACGAAGACCGTGAGCGCCCCGGCGGCGATGAAGGTGGCGGTGGCGATCAGCGAGCGCGGACTGAACCGGCTCACCCCGCACAGCCCGTGGCCGCTGGTGCAGCCATTGCCGAGGCGGGTCCCGAAACCGACCAGCACGCCGGCGGCGAGGATCAGCGCCGGCGGGCGCACGACGTCGAAGCGGAAAGTCCCCGGCCGCAGCAGCGCGACGGCGGCGGCTCCAGCGACGAGCCCGGCGATGAACAGGGCGCGCCAGGCCTTGTCGCCGCGGCGCGGCTCGAGCAATCCGGCGAAGATCCCGCTGATGCCGGCCACCCGTCCATTGAGGAGAAGGAGCCCGGCTGACGCCAGCCCGATGAGCAGACCTCCGGCCAGCGCCGGTCCATGAGTCATGGGCGGACCGTAACAGAGCGCAGTCAGGCGCGCAGCGGAAGCTTCAGGTGGCCGCGTTTCCGGGATGATCTCTGCTGACGCCGCGGCAGGTCAGAAGAGCTCGAGGATCTCCTGGGTGGCGACGAACGCCGCCGCCGCTACCGCCGCCGCCGCCGGGATGGTCAGCACCCACGCCCAGACGATTCGTCCCGCGACGCCCCAGCGCACCGCCCGCGTTCCCTTGGTCGCGCCCACCCCGACGATCGCGCCGGTGATGGTGTGCGTGGTGGAGACCGGGATCCCCAGCTTGGAGATGGCGAGGATGGTGACGCCGCCGCCGGTCTCCGCGCAGAACCCGCCGATGGGCTGCAGCTTGGTGAGGTTGTGGCCCATGGTGCGGACGATGCGCCAGCCGCCGACCGCGGTGCCCAGGCCGATGGCCGCGTGGCAGATGAGGATCACCCAGAACGGGATGTGGAAGGGACGGTCCACCCAGATGGTGCCGTAGAGCACCACCGCGATGATGCCCATGGTCTTCTGCGCGTCGTTGGTGCCGTGGCTGTAGGAAAAGATGCCGGAGGAGACGAGCTGCAGGCGGCGGAACCACTTGTCCACCTGCGCCGGCGTGCGGCGGTGCACGATCCAGCTGGTGACCACCATCATGAAGGTGCCGAGGAACATCCCGATCAGGGGCGAGAGCACGATGAAGAGCGCGATCTTGGCGATCCCGTCCGCCACCAGGCCGGCGAATCCCAGCGCGGGAAGGGTGGCACCGATCAGCCCGCCGGCGAGCGCATGCGAGGACGAGGAGGGCAATCCCCACCACCAGGTGAGCAGGTTCCAGACGATGGCGCCGAGGAGGCCGGCGAAGATCACCGTCAGCACCATCTGATTGCCGTGCGACTTGAGCATGTCGAACTGGATCACGCCGGTGCCCATGGTGTTCGCCACCTTCACCCCGCCTCCGAAGGCGGCGATGAAGTTGAAGAAGGCGGCCCAGCCCACCGCCACCGCCGGAGAGAGCACGCGGGTCGAGACCACGGTGGCGATCGAGTTCGCCGCGTCGTGGAAACCGTTGATGAAGTCGAAGACCAGAGCGAGGGCGACGAGGAGGATGACGGTGGTGAGCATCAAGGCCTTTCGGCTCTACGCGTGCTCCAGCACCACGCCCTCGATCACGTTGGCCACGTCCTCGCAGCGGTCGGTGGCCGTCTCCATCAGGTCGTAGATCTCCTTCCACTTCATGATCGAGAGCGCATCCGCGCCGCTCTTGAACAGGGCGGCGATGGCGGAGCGCCCGAGCGCGTCGGCGTCGCTCTCCGCGGTCTTGATGTCGCGGCAGGCGGCGAGGATCTGCTTGGGGTTCTTGATCTCCCGCAGGAGCCGCACCGCTTCCTGCAGTTTCTCGGTGGCGGGCACCAGCACGCGCGCCAGGTCCTTCGCCGCCTGCGGGACCGGCCCCACCTCGTAAAGCAGCAGCTTCTCGGCGGTGGCGTCGGTCAGGTCGAGCACGTCGTCGATGCGGCTGAGCAGCCGGTGGATCTCCGCGCGGTCGAAGGGGGTGATGAATTGTCTGTGAAGGCGCTCGAACGAGCGGTGCGCGATGTTGTCGCCCTCGTGCTCGACCTCCTTGATCGCGGCCACCTTGCGTTCGACGTCGGTGAAGTTCTCGAACAGCTCGAGCAGGAGCTTCGTGCCGCGGACGGTGACCTCGGCCTGGGCGTCGAAATCGTCGAAGAACTCGTCCGACTTCGGCATCAGTTTTTCCAGCATGCGGCCCTGTACACCGCCCGTGTGACAGCCATGTGACAAAAGAGACCGCGGCCGTCAGCCGCTGGGCAGCCGCACCCAGAACCGCGAGCCATTGCGAGAGCTTTCCAGCCCCGCCTCCCCGCCCATGGCCTGGGAGAGGTGCTTGACGATCGCCAGGCCGAGCCCCGTCCCGCCCAGCTCTCGCGAGCGTCCGGCGTCGGCCCGGTAGAACCGCTCGAAGATGCGCGCCTGGTGCTCCGGCTCCACCCCGGGCCCGGTGTCGACCACCGAGAGCATCACCGTCGGCCCGAGCCCGTCGCCGAGCAGGGTCACCCGCCCGCCCTGGGGCGTGAACTTCACCGCGTTGTCGAGGAGGTTCACCAGCACCTGCTCGAGCGCGCGCCGGTCCGCGTTCGCGCGCAACCGCTCCGGCACGTCCGCCTGGAGCGCGATTCCCTTCTCCGCCGCCCGGTCGCGGAACAGCTCGAGCACGGAATCGGCCAGCGGCGCGAGCTGGATCGGCCCCAGCTGTGGCTTCCAGGCGCCGGTCTCCAGCCGGGAGAGATCGAGCAGGTCTTCCGTCAGCCGCGACAGCCGATCGGCATGGCGGGCGATCATCTGCACGAACTCCCGCGCCTGGTCGGGCAGCTGGATCCCACCCTCGAGCAGCGTCTCCGCCGCGGCGCGGATGGCGGTCACCGGCGTGCGCAGCTCGTGCGAGGCGTTGGCGATGAAGTCGCGCCGGACGCGGTCAGCGCGCCGCTCGGCCGTGAGATCCCGCAGCACCAGGAGGGCGCGGGCGTGCGTGAGCGGCGCTACCTGGGCGTCGACTTGCAGATCGAGAGCGGGAAGGGTGAGCTCGCGGCGGTGCGGCCAGCCGGCGAGACTGCGCGCGCAGACGTCCTGCAGTTCGGCGCTCCGGGTCGCCTCCAGCACCGTGGGCGCCTTGCCCACCAGCCGCGCCATGGCGGCGTTGCGCGCCACCATCCGCCCCCCAACCTCCAGCAGCGCGGCGGCGCCGGGGATGGCCTCCAGCATCTCCTGCAGCCCGGGCGGATCCCGGCCGCCCGAGACCAACGGCTGATCGCGACGGCGCAGCTCGGCGAGCACCTCGGGAGGAAGCGTTCCCGCCCGCAGCTCCGCGACGACGGCGTCGATGGCCTCGGCGAGCGTCGGCTTGCGACCAAAGAGCGCCATCACCTCTCCGCGGGATCGGACATGCGGTACCCGAGGCCGCGCACGGTCTCGATCAGGTCGCGCCCGCTGCCCAGCTTCTCGCGCAGCCGCTTGACGTGCGTGTCCACCGTCCGCGTCTGCAGGTCGCCGCTCATGTCCCAGACGTCGCGGAGGAGCTGCTCGCGGGTCTGCACCCGGCCCACCCGGGCCATGAACGTCTCCAGGAGCCTGAACTCCAAACCGGTGAGCTCGATCTCCTGGCCTTCGACGAACACCCGGTGCGCCTCGGCATCGAGCCGCACGGGCCCCACCTGCTCGCGGGGAGGCGCCTCGCCCGCCGCCGTGCCGCGGCGGAGGATGGCCTTCACCCGCAGCACCACCTCGCGGACGGAGAACGGCTTGGTGATGTAGTCGTCCGCGCCCAGCTCGAAGCCGACCACCCGATCCACCTCTTCGCTGCGGGCGGTGAGCATGATCACCGGCAGCGACGCGGTCTTTGGCGAGGCCTTGAGCTGCCGGCAGATCTCGGTGCCGGGGACGTCGGGCAGCATCAGATCGAGGATCACGGCGTCGGGCGCTTTGTCCCGGATCCGGGCAAAGGCCTCGCCGGCATCGCGCGCCGCCACCGTTTCGAAACCGGCCTGTCGCAGGGCAAACTCGAGCACCTGGACGATGTCCTTCTCGTCCTCGACGATGAGGATGCGCGGGTGCACGTCGCGGGTCATATCCGCGCAGTCGTGACGGGTGCGTGACACCTCAGCAAGTTCCCGGTGACTCCGGCGGCAGGACCGCATCCGGCCGTGCGTTTGCCGGCCTGCAGCGGCCCCGGCTTGCGCCGCCGGATCAGTTGATGCTCCCGGGCTGCGTGAGAGGAAAGGGGGCGATCTCCGCGTCGAACTGGCGCCCGTCCTCGGTCACCATCCGGTAGGTGCCGCGCATCGAGCCGTGCGGCGTCTGCAGCACGGCGCCGCTGGTGTACTCGAACTTCTCGCCCGGACGCAGCACCGGCTGGTTCCCCACCACCCCGTCGCCTTTCACTTCCTCGCGCTTGCCGTTGCCGTCGGTGATGATCCAATGCCGGCTGCGAAGCTGCGCGGGCACCGGCCCCAGGTTCTCGATCCGCACCGTGTACGCGAACGCCCAGCGCCCCGGCGCGGACTGCTCGGAGAGGTAACGGCTCTTCACCGTGATGCGGATTCCCTGGGTCACCGCGGTCGACACGGGAGCAAAGTTGCCAGCACCGGACGGTTCGGGCAACAGAAAGCCGTGAAGAAGTACATCACCAGGGCCGGATTCGACCGGTTGCGCGAGGAGCTCCGCAGGCTCCTGTACGACGAACGACCGCGCGTCACCCGCGAGGTGACGGTGGCCGCTGCCCACGGCGACCGCAGCGAGAATTACGAGTACAAGCTGGGAAAGAAGAAGCTGCGGGAGATCGACGCGCGCATCCACCGGCTGCAGAAGCAGCTGGAATCGTACGAGGTGGTCGATCCCGCGGCCCGTCCGAAGACGAGCCAGGTCTTCTTCGGCGCCACGGTCACCGTCGAGGACGAGGACGGCGGGCAGGCGACGTACCAGATCGTCGGCGGCGACGAGCTGGAGGAGTCGCTGGGACCCGGCCGCATCAGCTACGAGGCGCCGCTCGGGCGCGCGCTGATCGGCAAGCGCGTGGGGGATACGGTCGTCGTCCGGCGGCCCGCCGGCGACCTGGAGCTGACGATCGTGAACGTGCGGTGGAGATGATAAGAACCAGGCGCTGTCTTTGACCTGGAGGGGAGATGAAACGACTGGGAAGGGCCGCCCTGCTCGCCGCACTGCTCGGCGGAGCGGGCTGCTACAAGGCGACCTTCATCCGCGATTCGAACGCGGTGAAGGGTGAAGAACACGACAAATGGCTCGACTTCTGGCTCTTGGGCCTCGTCAACGAGCAGGACATCGACGTCAAGCAGTTCTGTCCCGACGGCCGGGTGGCGCAGGTCGTCACCGGAGGCAACTTCGGGAGCGGGATCGTCACCTTCCTCACCCTCGGCATCTACGCTCCGCGGAAGGTGTACGTCACCTGCGCGACCGACGGCCGCGCGCTGCAGCTCGAGCTGGACGAGCACGGCAAGCTCGTCGCCTTCGCGGAGGTGAAGCGATGAAGCGCTTGGTGCTGATCCTCGCGCTCACGCTGGCCGGCTGCTGGCGGATGACGGTGAGAAACGGGAACCCGGTGGGGGCGACGCCCATCGAATACGACAACAAGTGGCACAGCGGCTTCATCTTCGGGATCGTCGAAGTGAGCGGCCCCTACGACCTGTCGAAGGTCTGCCCGCAGGGCTGGTCGGAGATCCACACCGAGACGCCCTTCCCGCAGGCGGTCGTGCAGGCGTTCACGGGGATCATCTACAACCCGCAGGGCGTCACCATCCGCTGCGCCGGACGGTGATCCCGGCCGGGGCCCCGCGTTCGCGCCGGGTCCCGCTCACTCCAGCGTCGGCGGCTGCACGCCGACCAGGTGCGGCTCTCGGACCGGCGGCCGGTACATCCGGTCCGCCGGCTCCGGCCGCCGTCCCCGCGCCGGCCAGGAGAGCGTGAGCGGGCGGTTCTCGCGCGCGCTCTTCAAGGCGGCGACGATGATGCGCACGTCGCGCAGGCCCTCCTCGCCGTTGGGCTCCACCGCGGTATCGCGGAGGATGGCGCGGGAGAACGCGATCAGCTCGGGCGCGAACTGATCGGCGGGCTTAAACCCTTTGACGCGTTCCTTCCCCCCGACCGACAGGCGCAGCTCGCGCGGCCCCGAGTATTCGTACGCGTCCTCGATCTCGATGTGGCCCTTGGTTCCCACCAGCCGGTACTGGTCCTGCTCGTAGGAGCCGAAGCTGACGGTGAACTGCGCCACCCGATCTCCCGGGAACCCGAGCAGCACGCTCATTCCCTCGTGGACTTCCTTGAACCGCGGATCGTCGCGCCGGTCCAAGCGCACGGCGAACACCTCCACCGGGTCGGCGCGGAAAAGGTAGCGCGCGGCGTTGATGCAGTAGATGCCGAGGTCCCAGATGGCGCCCCCGCCGCGGTCCGCCGACGTGCGGATGTTTCCCGGCCGCACCTGGTAAGCAAAGGTGCTGGAGAAGAAGCGCAGGTCGCCGATCCTTCCCTGCTCGATCAGCTTCACCGCTTCCAGGTTCGACTCCTCGAAGTGCAGCCGGTACGCGGTCATCAGCTTGACGCCGTTTTCCTGGCAGGCGTCGATGATCCGCCGGCACTCCTCCTCCGTCACCGCCAGCGGCTTCTCGCAGAGCACGTGGACGCCTTCCTTGGCGCAGCGCACGGCGAAGTCCACGTGCTTGTCGTTGGGCTCGGCGATGTAGGCCGCGTCCACGTCGGGGAGATCGAGCACGTCGTCGAGGTCGCGGGGATCGAACGCGTCGCAGCGGTACTTGCGGGCGAGGCGGACCCGCTTCTCCGGGTCGGAAGACACGAGCGCCACCAACCGGGAATTCTTCGCGTGCGCGAACGCCGGCAGCACCGCCGACTGGGCGATGTGCCCCAGCCCGATCACCGCATAGCCGACCTGCCGGCTGCTCCTTTGCCTGCCGCTCCTGCGTGCCATGCAAGGAAGTTACGCACGCGCCGCATGCCAGGCGGGCGCCCAGCGCAAGCTGAGGGCGTCGGCGAGCACCAGGTGCGTGTCGCCGGTGAGCAGGAGCTGCCGGAACGGCGGCCCGTGCAGCACCCGGGTGCCGTTGGTGCTGGCGGTGTCGATGGCCCACACCTCGTCGTCCACGCTGAGCAGGACCAAGTGTACCCGGGAGAGGTTCCCCTCGTCGACGCCGCCGTGGCTGCACCGGTCGTCGCGGCCCACCAGGATGCCGCGCTCGAGCTGATCGCTCCACACCGCATGGGTCGAGGTGAGCTCGCCCGCCTGCGGCGAGCTGGACTGGATGGTGATGGTCGCGAGCTTCACCGCGCCGGCGCCCGGCGCCGAGCGCGACTTGAGCGGCTGGGGAGGCGGGAGGATCTCCTGGTTGCGCAGCGCGAGCTGCCGCCAGGTCTCGTCGGCGTCGTGCGACCAGCCCCTCACCGAGGGCCCGGTGGGAAAGAGCAGCAGCACGTAGCTGGCGACGCGGAGGAACAGGGGCCCCTCGCTGGCGATGGCCTCGCAGCGCTTTCCCTCCTCGGAGAGGAGCCCGCAGCGCGAGCGCAGGTCGATGGCCCGCAGCTGCAGCTGGCCCTGCGGCCCGCGCGTGGCGCGCACCAGCATGTGCCGCAGCGACACCTCGGCGTCGCGCGAGAGCACCACGTCGCAGCGCTCGTGCCGCCCGGCGATCAGGTGCGCGATGCCGGAAGAGGGGAGGCGGAGGTGGGCGTGCGCGTCGAAGATGCCGTTCCCGTCGATGGCGGCGATCAGCACCCCTTCCGCCGCCTGGGCCTGGTATGCGGCCCGAAGCGCTGGAAAATGCTTGCGGAAGACGGCGGCGAACGGATCCGCGCCCAGGTCGCCCTGCCAG
Organism: Deltaproteobacteria bacterium; assembly: GCA_041499865.1. Classification (GTDB taxonomy): domain Bacteria; phylum Myxococcota; class Myxococcia; order Myxococcales; family 40CM-4-68-19; genus 40CM-4-68-19. Next base: position 4,141 of record JBGQLA010000047.1, on the reverse strand, counting down.
AGCTGGCGGGAGAGCGGCTCGTCGTCCGTCGGCATCCGGCGAGGATAGCATGCAGCCCCGAGCCGGCCTCCTTTCTGGCCCCCCGGCGGCATGCGCCGAAACGCCGCGCGGTTTGATACAAGGAAGGTTTTCGGAGGAGCGTCGTGCTGCGGGAAATCGCGGATCGGGAAGCGGCGGAGAAGGCCCGGGAGCTCGAGGTCGAGGTCGGCTACCAGGGTGAGCCGGGGGCGTTCGGCGAGGTGGCCGCCGCGGCCCATGGCGGCGTTCCCCGCGGATTCGCCAGCTTCGAGAAGCTCCTCGAGGCATTGCGGGACGGCGAGATCGACGAGGCCGTCCTGCCGATCGACAACGCGGTGGTCGGGGCCATCACCGAGGCGCTCGAGCCGTTAGCCGACTTCGTGGTCGACGGCCTGGAGCTGGTCGCGGTGGCCATGACCAGCGTTCCGGTGCGCCTCTCGCTCGCCGCCCGTCCGGGCACTCCGCTCGCGGCGGTGAAGCGCGCCTGGTCGCACCCGGCGGCGCTCCGGCAATGCACGCACCGCCTCGCGCAGATGGGGATCGAGCGCGTGGTCTGCTACGACACCGCGGGCGCCGCGCAGATCGTGGCGCACGACGCCTCGACCGACGCCGCGGTCTGCTCGCGCCGCGCCGCCGAGCGGTACGGGCTCGAGGTGCTGGAGGAAGACGTCTCCGACAAGGAGCAGAACGGCACCCGGTTCATCCACCTGAGAATGGCCGACCACGCCCGCGCCCAGATCTCGCTCGCGTTCCTCCGCACCAGCAGCATGACCGCGACCGGCCGCCTGGACGTGCTCACCGGCGCGACGTTGCTGCCGCTGGCCGGCAGCGCGGAGTATCCGGTGCGGATGTGGGTGCTGGGCGCGGACGCCGCCCGCCTGCAGGCGCTGGCGCCGGTGCGCGACGTCCAGGTGATCTCGCTCGGACAGCCCGCGGCGCACGCCGCGAAGGTGACGCCGCCGAAGCAGGGGACCGAGCCGGTGGTGAAGTCGCTGCCGCACGCCACGGCGCGGAAGGCGCCCACCGTGGTGGAGGTCGGGCCGTTTCGGGTCGGAGGCGGCGCCCGCGCGGTCATCGCCGGCCCCTGCTCGGTGGAGAGCAAGGAGCAGGTGCTGCGGATCGCGCGCGAGGTCGCGGCCTGCGGGGCCACCGCACTGCGCGGCGGCATCTTCAAGCCGCGCACCAACCCGTACGCGTTCCAGGGCCACGGCTTGGAGGCCCTGGACTGGCTGGTCGACGCGGGAAGAGCGACCGGGCTGCCGGTGGTCACCGAGGTGATGGCCGTCGACCAGGTGAAGCCCGTCGCGGAGAAGGCCGACCTGCTGCAGATCGGCGCTTGCAACATGCAGAACTACGACCTGCTGCGCGCGGTGGGCCGCGCGGGCCGGCCGGTGCTGCTCAAGCGCGGCGCGGGGTCCACGGTGGACGAGTGGCTCGGCGCGGCCGAGTACGTGATGGCCGCGGGAGAGCCGCGGGTGATCCTCTGCGAGCGCGGCATCCGGACCTTCGAGACCTCGACGCGCAACACCCTCGATGTCGGCGGCATGCTGGCGGCGCGGCCGCTCACGCACCTGCCGATCATCGCCGACCCCTCCCACGCCGCCGGCCGCGCCGACCTGGTGGAAGGCCTGGCGCGCGCGGCCTGGTCCGCGGGAGCGGACGGGTTGATCGTCGAGGTGCACGACGATCCTGCCCGCGCCCTCTCCGACGGGGAGCAGGCGCTGGTCCCGGCCCGGTTCGCGGAGCTGGCGCGCAACCTCGCGCTCCATCCGGACGCCCGCCTTCCCTTGGCGCAGTTGCGCGCCTGGGTGGACGCCATCGACCACGATCTCGGCGTGCTGGTGCAGCGGCGGCTGGAGGTGGCGAAGGTGATCGGCGAGTCGAAGCGCCAGACCGGACGAGCGGTGCTGGATCCGCGGCGGGAGGCGGCGGTGCGGCGCACCTACCAGGAAGCGCTGATCGGCAACCAGCAGCTCGCCGACAAGCTCGTCGACCTGCTCCTGGAAGCGGCCAAGGCGCAGCAAAGCATCGACGAATGAGCAGAGTTTTCCGCCGCTTCGCGGCGAGGAGGATTCGGGGTCCGGCCCTGGCCGGATCGCGCGGCCCTCTGCCGCATCTATCGCTGATCATGAAGTCAGATCGCTCCCGCATCCTGCTCGCCCTCGGCTCCCTCTACCTGATCTGGGGCTCGACCTTCCTCGCCATCCGGGTCGCGCTCGAGGGATATCCGCCGCTCCTGCTCGCCGGCCTCCGCTTCGTGATCGCCGGCGCCGCCACGTACGCCTGGGCCCGCCTGCGCGGCGCGCCGGGGCCATCGCGCGCCGAGTGGCGCTCCGCGCTGATCGTGGGCACGCTCCTGGTCTGCGCGAACGCCTGCGTGGTGATCGCCGAGCAGTGGGTGAGCTCGGGCGTGGCGGCGGTCGCGATTGCCTCGGTGCCGCTGTGGGTGGCGCTCTTCGCCGGTCTCTTCGGCCGCTGGCCGTCGCGGCGCGAGTGGATCGGTCTGGCGATCGGCCTCGCCGGCGTCGCCATCCTCCAGACGGGGGGCGACCTGCGCGCGAGTCCGGCAGGGGCGCTGGTGTTGACCGTGAGCTGCGCGAGCTGGGCCCTCGGCTCCATCCTCAGCCGCCGCCTGCCGCTCCCGCACGGGCTGATGTCCAGCGCGGCGCAGATGCTCGCGGGGGGGACGGTTCTCTTCGGCTTCGCGCTGCTGCACGGGGAGCGTTTTCCTGCGGCGATGCCGCCCGCCCGCGCCACCCTCGCGCTCGGATACCTGATCGTCGCCGGCTCGATCGTCGGGTACAGCGCGTACCAGTATCTCCTGACGCGCGTGCGCCCGACCCTGGCCGCGAGCTACGCCTACGTGAACCCGGTCGTCGCCGTCGGGCTGGGCGCGGCCGTCGCCGGTGAGACCGTCGCGCCGCGCGCGGTGGGTGCGCTGGCGCTCATCCTTTCGGGCGTTGCCATGCTGGCGCTCCGCCGGCAGGCCGCATAGCCGCCGGCAAGGGCCGTGGCTAGCTTCCCGGTATGGGCGTCCGGGTGGCCCACCTCATCTATGGTCTGGGACTGGGCGGTCTCGAGCAGCTGGTCGTGCACCTCGCGGCCCGCAGCCAGTCGCGCGGGATCGAGTCCTCGATCGTGGCGCTGGGAGACGAGGGGCCGATCCGCGCGCTCGCCGAAGGGCAGGGGATCGCCGTCACGCTGCTGCCCGTGGACGGGATGAGCCTGTCGGCGCTGCTGGGCATCCGCCGCGCTCTCGAGCAGCGCGGCGCCTCCATCCTGCACGCGCACGATCTCGGCCCTTGGCTGAACGCGGTCGCGGTGCGCGCGCTGCGTCCGAAGACGCGGGTGCTGGCGACCTTCCACGAACAGCGCAACCCGGAGGGGAAGAAGCGCCACGCGGCCGCCCTGGCGGCGCGGGCCACCGACGCGCTGGTCGCGTGCGGCGACAAGGTCCGGCAGGACATCCTCGGCTGGGCGCCCGGCGGGACGCGGGTGCCGGTGATCGCGAACGGCGTTCCGCTGGAGAGCAGCGCTTTCAGCGCGCGAGAGGCGGCGCGCGCCGAGCTGCGGATCCCCGCAGGCGCGGTAGCGATCGGCTACGCCGGCGGCCTGCGGGACATCAAGGGACCCGATCGCTTGCTGCAGGCGTTCCTCGACAAGTTCGCGGATCGCGCGGACGTGCGTCTGTACCTGATCGGCGCCGGCCCGATGGAGGAGTCGCTGCGAGCGGCGGCGCGGGGCCACGCCAACGTGCACTTCACCGGCCTGATCCCCAACGCCGCCCGCCTGTTGCCCGCGCTGGACGTGTACGCGCAGACCTCGCTCAGCGAAGGCCGTTCGCTGAGCATGCTGGAGGCGATGGGGGCCGGGCTGCCGACGCTGGCCCACGATCTGGTTCCGGTCCGCGAGATCCACGGCCACGAGGAGACCGCGCTCCTCGTCCCCCTCGGCGATCGCGCGGGGCTCGGGTCCGCGCTGGTGCGCCTGCCCGCCCACCCGCAGCGTCGCGCGCGCCTGGGCGCGAGTGCCCGGGAGCGCGCGCGCCGGCACTCGATCGAGCCGATGATCGACGCCTACGAGGCCCTGTACCGCGAGATCGCGGCGCGGTCGTGATCCCGGT